>NZ_CAJHBF010000020.1:0-66511 GCF_904846565.1 Psychrobacter sp. CMS30
GATTGACCGCCCATTGGTAGGTAGAGTATTCAGCAGGAATACCTTCATCCAGCATGCTTTTACCCGAGTGATAAGTATCAGGTTTTAGCGATAGCGGCGGTATGCGCGGCATAATAATAGCGGCAATAAAGCCAGTTAAAGCGATGGTTAGATAAAAGAAAACAAAGTTATTATCGACGCCGATGGTTTTGGCAACGACATAGGTAAAGGCGATGGACGTTACCGAAAAGGTGGTGGCAATAATCGCCGCTTCACGCAGACTATAGTAGCTTTTATTGTATTCTTGCATGGTGACCAGCAAGCCAATGGAAGCGGCACCAAACCAAGAAGACATCGCATCGACCGCAGAGCGACCGGGTAACTTAAACAATTTAACAAAGACTTTGCTGGATAAAGTACCCAAGAATTCCATCAAACCAAAATCTGTCAGAAACGGTAAAGATAAAATGGCAAAAAAGAACAAAGGAATCAAAATAGGAATCAGGTCTTCAAAAATCACGCCGCCGGTATTACGGTTAATAATAAACTCAGGGCCAACTTGTAGGTAAATCATCCATGCAAACAGGGCGCCCAAAAAGCGCGCACCGAGCCAAAACAAGTCCACATCAAAAAGCTTTGCCCACATAGAGCCTTCATGCAAATTGGGTCTTAATATCTTAACTGCCAGCGCCCCAATAAAGGATGTCGTCACAATTGCCAATACCGCGTAAACAACATAACCTCCCAGCACTGCTTGCAGAGTATCGGTTAATACGCCCAGTAAAATGGTGATTTTGCCATCCCACTGAAAAGGTATGATAAATAATGCCATACCCAGCGCTGAAAATAGCAAAAACTTCCACATGGATGCTTGCCACTGCGCCCCTTGCGGCGTTTCTAGATCGACAGGGTCATTTCCCAAAATCGGCTGCTGCGACTTATCGATATAATTCGTCATTTAATCCTCCTTGATAGGCGACGATCGCCAAATTTCTTCCTTTCGCTGTCTGACCTATCCCTAGTTTTAGCGAATTGAGCAAATAGTTGAATGCCGTTTTATTAGTTATTTTTCGTGTAAATGATGCTTGATTACATCAGCTAAAACAGGCAAAACTCTTGCCAATTTCAAGAAGAAATTCGTCAGCTTCATCAACTTCATAAATCATCGGTTGCTTGCCTTTGATGTCCTTTTGCAATGCGTCGAGCAGCTGCTGCTTATCCGTGATTCGACGATAACCTGCGCCAAATCCTGCGGCTAATGGCTCAAAGTTCGGGGTTTTAATATTGACCCCAATCAGTGGCAGGCCACCCTCTTCCATATAGCGGCGAATCTCACCATAACCTTGGTTGTTCCATAACAGCACAATCAATGGCAGCTCAAGCTCGGCGGCGCAGATGAGTTCTGCGATGGTAAACTGAATGCCGCCATCGCCAATCAGGCTAATAACTGGCGCTTTTGAGCCAATCATGGCACCAATCGCAGCAGGCAGACCATAACCCAAAGTACCAAAGCCAGTCGATGAGTTAAACCATCGACGCGTGGCTAAAGCCTCAAAACCAAGGTTGCCACTATAAACAGGTTGGGTTGAATCGCCAACGAAAATGACGTCTTTTACTTCATCTCGAATCAGCTGTAGCAGTGCGTTTTGACCAGCAAAATCTGGCGTCATCTCTTCTATCAACGCTTGCTTTACCTTTGCTACTAGCGGTGCGGCTTGATGATTCAGCGGTTGATTCTCTAAGCGCGTACATAGACCACTGATAGCCATTTGCGCATCTGACAATAGCGCAATATCTGCTCTAAACGGACGCTGTAATTGCTGAGCATCGCAGTCGATACGAATCAGCGTGCCATTGATTTGGAACCCACCATTAAAAAAGACGTCATAATCAGTCTCGCCAAGCTCAGTACCTATCGCCAATACTAAGTCGGCCTCGCTAATGACAGCGCGACCAACAGCCAATGACTGATTGCTACCCAAACTCAGCGGATGAGCAGGTGGCAGTAAACCTTTGGCATTGATGGTCAAAAATGTCGGCGCATCGATAAGTTCTGCCAATTTTTGTGCGTCATGATTAACATCAACGCAGCCGCCGCCGTAAAGTAAGACTGGGTTTTTTGCGCTTTTAAGCTGCTCAATAATCAAATCCAATTGCGCAGGATGAGGTAGTGGTTTATTTGCTTGTAGTTGCGTCAAAATATTATTAGTAGATTGGCTGTTTAGAGAAGCATCTATCTTATTTAGCTCAGGCGGCTTGGCGGCATGGCTGGGATCGGCGGTAATCACATCAATGGGCAGCTGGATATGCACCGGCCCTGGACGCGCGCCATTGAATAACGCAAAAGCTTCGGCGATGACTTTTGGTAATGACTCAGGTTGCCAGACGGTTTTACTCATAAGCGCCACTTTACTGACCATACCTTGCTGGTCGTGCAATTCATGCAAGTGCCCTTCACCGCTACCAGTATGCTGCACTTTATTGACACTAGATATCACTAGCATCGGGATAGAATCTGCCAATGCTTGCGCCATCGCCGTCATGATGTTGGTCATGCCGGGACCGGTGATGATAAAGCACACCCCGACTTTACCAGAAGCGCGGTAATAACCATCGGCCATAAAGCCTGCACCTTGCTCATGACGCGGTGTCACGTGGCGAATATCGGTATTGGGCAGGCCACGATATAGCTCGACCGTATGTACGCCCGGAATACCAAATACCGTCTCCACCCCATAATACTCTAGCCACTGAACAAGCAGCTCACCACAAGTTAGAGATGAGGCAGTTGGCGCGGAATTTGGCAATGAAGAAGGCGTTTGTAGAGAATGCGTCATGAGTTAATCATCCTAAAAAAATTCAATAGCAATTAAATAAGTCGTTCAGTATCAAATCCAAGCTAAACCCAAACTGCCCTTTAATTCCTTATAAAGCACAGTTTGGAATTATAGGTCATGCTCAATAAATGGCTTTAACCTTATCGTCATAGCGCACGCCCGGTAGGATACATAGCATCTCAAACAATAAGTTCGCAGCTAATACAGAGGTATTACCAAACGGGTCATACGGCGGTGACACTTCTACCAAATCGCCACCGACCACATCAAGTCCACGCATACCGCGAATGATTTCAATACCTTGCGTTGACGTCAAGCCACCGATTTCAGCGGTTCCCGTACCCGGTGCAAAAGCAGGATCAATACCATCAATATCAAAACTTAAATAAACAGGGCCAGCGCCTAATTTTTCGCGCACTTCTGCCATTAATGGTGTCAGTGATTTATACCAACATTCTTCAGCAGGCACTACGCGAAAACCTTGCTCGGTTGACCAATCAAACTCTTCAGCGCTATAACCTGTACCACGTAAGCCAATTTGTACCACACGATTGCCATCGATGAGGTTTTCTTCGACAGCACGGCGGAACGGGGTGCCATGGGCGATTTTTTCACCAAACATCTCATCATTGATATCGGCATGCGCATCGATATGCACCATACCCACAGGGCCATGTTTTTTGGCAAGCGCACGCAAGATAGGCAAGGCAATGGTATGATCACCGCCTAACGTTAAAGGAATAGCGCCATGACTGACGATTTTATCGGTATAGAATTTCTCAATAATATCGACGCTTTTTAGCAGGTTAAAGGTATTGATAGGCACGTCGCCAATGTCAGCGACTTGTAAGGACTCAAAGGGAGCTGCGCGAGTGGCGACGTTATAAGGGCGAATCATGCGTGATTCATCGCGAATCTGGCGTGGTCCCAATCTTGCACCGCTACGGTTTGAGGCGCCAATATCTAAAGGCACCCCAACAAATGCTACATCCAGTCCTTCAGCGTCGGCTTGGGTTGGCAGGCGCATCATAGAAGCGAAGCCGCCAAATCTTGGCATATCGTTGCCGCTTAATGGTTGATTGAATTTCATCACTCACATCCTTGTATCGATTGGTCAAAACAGACAGTTTGTCTATATTACTTTTTGTCTATGTCACTTTTTCTATAGCTCTGACAATACCTAAATATCAGAGGCGAGACCATGGTAAAATTTAGAAGTAAACTTCTGATTTTTCGTAGTAACTTTGATTTATTCGTTATTTATAGAAGTTTTATAAAAAAATCGGTTAAGACAATAGATACGGGGACATGACTTTCGATGCTAGATGAATTAATAAAAATTGATATCAAAACCCTGCGGAGCTTTATGGCCATCGTGGAGTGTCAAGGTGTGACCGCCGCGCAGTCGCGCTTAAATGTCACGCCGTCTGTCATTAGCGGTCATTTAACGCATTTAGAAGATCGTTTGGGTATGACACTTTGTCATCGTGGGCGCGCGGGCTTTAAGCTCACCGAGGACGGTGCCGCGGTTTACGAGGCTTGCTTAAGTTTTACCGAAGCGGTGGCAAGCTTTCAGCATCAATTGCATTATATTCGGCAATTAGATTCGGTACGCGGCGGTCATATTCGGTTATGTCTTATCGATCAAATGCCGACGGTTTTTTATGATGCGTTACGTCAGTGCTTGGCAGCAAGCTATCGTAATAATCCATTGATACATTTTTCTATCGATGTGCAGAGCCCTGAGAGTATGCTCGACAAGTTACTTAGCAATGAAAGTGATATTGGCGTGGGCTATTTTGGCAGCTTTCCACCCCTATTGACCTTCCAGCCAGCATTTATCGAAAAGCAAGTCGTCTGCTGCGGACGCGAGCATCGGCTATTTTATGAGGCAGACGGTTTAACCTTTGAGGATTTGGAACAAAATTATCCTTGGATAAAACGAGGTTATATTACCGATTTGAGTATCAATCATGTCCGCCCAAAAACGTTAAGCGCCACCACTTACCATATGGAGGCGACCGCGCAGTTGATTTTGGCGGGTCATCATGTCGGCTACTTGCCCAATGACTTGGCAAAGCGTTATGAAGAGATGGGGATGATGAAAATACTGTTGCCCAATGAGGCAAGTTATGAGGTCAAGCATCATTGGGCTTATCGAGAAAATCTGCATAAGCACGTCGCTGATTTTCTACAGCAAATGACGGGGCTTTTATAGAATCACGAGCTTTGTATAGACAATAACGATAAATAACAACGGCAAACAGCTACCCCGCCTTGGGTAGCTCTTCGCGTTTTAAGCCTATGGTTCTAAGCTTACCTTTATCATCGACTTCTTTGATAACCAGTGACCATTCATCATTAATCGCCACCGTGTCACCCGATACCGGCGCCATATCCAAGCTGTCTTTGACGTATTCAGCAACCGTTTGCTCCCACATGCTTTTTTCGTGGTCTTCTGGTTTGGATTTTAACTTATCGACCAAAGACTCAGAAGTCATTACACCGGTAAAAAATGGCAAATCGCCCAGTTTAACACTCGGTGATAGTAGCCAATCACCATAAAAGTCATCGATGGCTTTACGGTCTAAGGTTGTATCATTAAAAATCTTAGCTATCTGACTGGCATGATTACCGCGCATGGCATACCAGACACTATCACCGAATTTGAGCTTGGTATTTTCATCGACAATGACAATCTGCTGCCCGCGTACCAAGGCAAACACGCTAATCTCATCAGGGTTGACGCGGTTAGAGATGCCCATCGGATGGCGACCAATCGCAAACGCCCCTGACTTTACTTGGAACTGATATAACGTAATACTCGCTTTGTCCGATACCCAAACCTCATGCTTTTCTTCGGGGTCTTTATTATTGGGGATACGTACTTTAAATAAATCGGCCATAAAGGGAATGGTCGTACCTTGCAAAATTAAAGATAAAACCACCACGCCAAAGGCAATATCAAACAACATAAAGGCGCCATCAATACCTGCCATCACCGGTAAAATAGCAAGGGTAATAGGCACAGCACCGCGCAAGCCAACCCAAGAAATAAAGCCAATTTCTCTGTCTTTAAATTTAAAAGGTTTAACGCTGCTATAAACGGCGATAGGACGGGCAATCAAAATCATAAAGGCGGCAATGGCGACCGAGTAATACCAAACATTGAGCACGTTTGATGGTGTGACCAATAGACCCAGCACCACAAACAAGACCGCTTGTGATAACCAAGCAAAGCTATCCATCACCCGCATAACATGCTCGGTTGAGCGTACTTTATGGTTGCCTATCAGCACCCCAGTAAGATAAACGGCTAAAAACCCGCTACCGCCGATTAAATTGGTCGCTGCAAACACCGCCAAGCCAGCCGATAGTATTAAGATGGCATACATGCCTTCTGCCAGATGTACCTTGGGCAATAACCTTGACAATAAATAGCCAAACAGCAAGCCCATACCGAGGCCAAAGCTAAGCTGCTGTAATAGCAAGCCTAAAAAGCCAAATACTGTCTGTCCGGCAGGGTCAACATTTAAAGCAATCAACCCCGTTACCAATAAAATGGCTAACGGGTCATTGGCACCGGATTCTAGCTCCAACGTCGCTTGGACGCGGTCGTTAAGCTTAACCCCGCCATTACGCAGCAATGAAAATACCGCTGCCGCATCGGTTGAACCGACAATAGCCGCCATCAATAATCCAAAGCGCCAATCGACATCGAGTAGCCACGTGACAAACACACCCAGTATCATGACCGTCGCCAGTACGCCCCACGTGGCAAGCGTGATGGCTGGTCTTAGCCCGACTCGGAAAGATTTAAAAGAGGTGCGCAGTCCACCATCTAACAAAATACAAGCCAATGCCGCTTGCCCGACAAAGTTCGCAAGACCGTATTGAGAAAACTCAATACCTAACAGGCCTTCTTCACCCGCCAACATCCCAACGACTAAAAACAATAGCAAAAGAGGAACGCCCAAACGCGCCGATAACGTACTTGCCATGATACTGGCAAAAATTAAAACTGCTCCTACGAGATACAGGATATTTAAGGTATCCATCTTTTTTTAAGCCCTATTTTATCAGTGATAACGAGTGGAATGATTGCGATAGTATTGATCTAAGTACTAATCTTTATATTGATATTGATATTGATATTGACCTTATTTTGCGGCGGATAGCATCGTGTTTGATATTGCAGACAAAATAATAAAACCGTCCTTAAGAATAACATCGTTGACCAAAGCTAGAGAACCTATATTCATAGCAATCGTCTTAAAATCCTTTATTAGTCATTTATTAATCGTTTCATTTGCTTTATCAGTTTATAAAACATCAGTTTATAAAAAGCCACTTTTACTCTATTGTTTGAATGGTAGAAAATATTGCCGTTTTTAAATCACCATTAAGCTTGAATGTATTGCCATGCAATCACTAAGATAGCCGCTGCCACTGTCCAAGCGACCACGCCCAATAAAAGCGCCTTATATAAGCTGACATAACTGATGCTAAAAAACACCACCAAGGTATAAATAAGGTGCGGAATGACACCCAACATACTAAAAATCAACGCTACCTTTAAGTCAGCAGGGCTACGCTCAGTGCCAACAATAAAATGGCTAATTAAGGTAAATGTGGGAAACAGCGGTGCCAATGCTGCCAGATAAAAAAAGCGCGTCTGCGCAAAAAGTTGAATCAGTAATACCATCAAAGCGCCAATAAGCATTTTTAGCCAAATCATGACGGCCCATCTCCTATCATGTGTTAATCGCATAATTTAGCATGATAACGAATACTCCACGCAAAATGGTCGATAATAAATCATTAGCGCTGTAGAACCTTAGCCACGCGAATTATTAATGTTATAAAAATTGCCATACTACAACATAAAAAATCCCTATTTAGCATGACGCCAATGAACTGAACCCCATAAGTTGGACACAACTTATGGGGTATTTTTATGCATTACGACCTAGACTTTAAGATAAAAGTCATCGCATACTATCGGCAAGGACATACCGGACTTGCCACAAGTGAGAAGTTTAAAGTAGATTCGAAACTTGTACAAAAATGGGTTAAACAATACCAAAGCGGTGGCATAGATGCCATTAAGCCAAAGACAAGTAAGGCCAAATACAGCAGTGAGTTTAAACATCACGTGATTACGACCATGCTTAAGGAAGGATTAAGTCAATCCGAGGTCGCTCTAACGTTTAACATCAGCTCACCGGCCTTAATTAGCCACTGGCACAAAGCGTATCGGCTTTATGGTATGTCTGGACTAATATCCAAACCTAAAGGTAGAACCGCCATGAGTAAACCCTTTATTACAGACAAGCCAGATGATGAAAAGACGCTAGCAGAGCTTAAGCGTGAGAATGAGTACCTACGTGCGGAGAACGCCTACCTAAAAAAGCTGGATGCCTTGCTCAAACAGAAGAAGAAACAAGCTTTGAAAAAGCAAGGCTCATCGAAGGACTAAGACAAGAGCACCCTTTATCTGCTTTGCTAAACATCGCTAAGATGGCTAAGAGTGTCTTTTACTACCATAGGTGTCAGTTTGATGTTAAAGACAAATATGCAGACTTAAAACATCATATTGCTCAGATATACCACAAGCATAAAGGCAGGTATGGTTATCGTAGAGTCACGGCCGCGCTAAAGCAGTTAGGGGTTTATCATAACCATAAGCTCATCGCTAAGCTGATGCGTAACATGAAGCTTAGCGCAAAGATAAGACGTCAGAAGTACCGATCTTACAAAGGACAACAAGGCAAGATTGCGAAGAACTATTTAAAGCGCCAGTTTCATGCAGATAAACCAAATAAGCGCTGGCTGACCGATATTACTGAGTTTAAGGTGGGTGATGATAAGCTGTATTTGTCACCCATACTTGATTGCTATAACAATGAGATCATCACCTATACGCTCTCAAAGAGACCCACTTATGACTTAGTTGGTAAGATGCTAGCTAGTGCTTTTGATAAGACAAAGGCGTGCCGTGGTAAGAGATTAATGCTGCATTCAGATCAAGGGTGGCATTATCAAATGAAACCGTTTAGCACGACGCTTAAACAGCATGGAATTAAGCAAAGTATGAGCAGAAAAGGCAACTGCTTAGATAATGCACTGATGGAGGGGTTCTTCGGTACGCTGAAGTGCGAGACGATTTATATTGAGAAACCGAAAACTATTGAGCAGTTAGAGAAACAGATTCATGAGTATATGCATTATTATAATCATGAGCGTATTCAACTTAAATTAAAAGGACTGAGTCCTGTGCAATACAGAACTCAGTCCTTGTTATAAACTAAACCGTCCAACATTTGGGGGTCAGTTCACAAACAGGGATTTTTTTATAAGCTTTTTTAATAAATAAAGTGATTACTAAGTGTTAATCTATTTTAATTTAAAACCCTTTATATTACTTAGGCTATTTAGGTTTAAGGGCAGCGCTGATATCAGCCAATAATGGTGGAATATCATGCTTATCTGCTATCACTTCTAACATCACCAGCTTATCTTTGGTGGCAGCGGCTTTTTTCAACGCCGCTTTTAATTCGCCAGCGGTTTCCACTTTCATAATTAAGCTATTTTCTTCCGTCGCACCAAAGGCTTTTGGCATCATTTGCCAATCGCACTTAGGAATGTCATTGTAGCGTTGGTTTTCACCATGTATCGCCCGCTCAACGGTATAGCCGTCATTATTAATCAGTACAATCACCGGATTGATGCGCTCTTGAATCATTACCGCGATTTCTTGTACCGTTAATAAAGCAGAGCCATCACCAATCAATAAGATACTACGCTTATGCGGTGAAGCAATAGCACCACCCAAACTCGCTGGTAAGGTATAACCGATTGAACCCCACATCGGTTGCCCATAAGACGTCACGCCTTCTGGCAGACGCACATCACTGATACCAAAGTACGCCGTACCTTGGTCAGAGAACACGAGGTTTTTATCATCGAGAGAGTCAGCGATGATATGCCATAAGTCATCTTGGCGAATCGGCTCATCATCCTTGCCGTTTTGCTCATGCGGCTTCATCTCTTTACAGAATTGCTTGGGCACAATCTCAATACCCGAGGTCATGACTTCATGCAGGGTTTGCAGAGCATCTTTTAGTGCAATCGGTGCAAAGTTTCGACCGCTGATAGACGCACGCTCATAATGCAAATCGACCACGACTTTTTCATCAATATCTTGGCTAAAACCTGCGGTGGTAGTATCGGTATATTGCACGCCGATTTTAATTAAGCATTCGCAATTTTCTACTGCGTCTTTAACCACAGGACGTGATGCCACGCCTGCATAAGTACCCGCCCAACGCTCACTGTTTTCATCAAGCAGGGTTTTACCCCATGACAGCGTGGTATAAGGAATGTCGGTATCAGCGATTAAGGCTTTTAGCTGATTTTGTAACCCCAAACGATGCACCATCAAATCTGCCATCAAAGTGGTGGTTTTGTTAGGTAAAAATTCTATTAGCGCTTGTTTAAAGTCGGCCAACGCTGCTTGGCTAGTAATATCTTCTTGGCTGTCATCAAGCTTGGTCGTTGGTGGATAAATCGGTATTTTCGCCACATCTGGTGATAATAATAAATAGCCGGGGCGATGCTTTTTAAGAATCAAGCGAATGACGCGATCAATCTCAGAGGCCGCGTTATCAGGCGTGATATGCGCGCGCGCGACGGTGACGGGTTCAACCATTTTGATAAAATGATTAAATACGCCATCACCCAATGTATGGTGAATCCGGCGTTTTGAATCTTGCAGCGCCGTGCTTGGTGCACCGACCACATGCAGTACCGGTGCATACTCGGCAAAAGAGCCTGCCGTGGCATTAATTGCCGACAGCTCGCCCACGCCAAAGGTGGTCACCATAGCGGCAAAGCCACGCTCGCGTGCGTAGCCATCAGCAGCATAACCAGCATTTAGCTCATTGGTGTTACCGACCCAGCGCAATTTATCAGAAGCAATCACGTTATCCAAAAACGTTAAATTAAAATCGCCGGGCACGCCAAATATTTCTGTCGCACCCGCTTCAGCGATACGATCAAATAAGTAATCAGCGATTGTATATTGTTGACTCATTTTTTATCCTTATGACTTATCATTATAAGTATTGATAATGGTGTATATGATGGTTGCTCACTATAAACCGCATCCCAGCTTATTTATTTAATGCAAAGCTTTTGGAATGTAGAATACAACTATCTGTTATAACATACGATGAGGGGCGGATGACATAGCTAATGTGCTAACTTTTACTTTTTTTCGTGATAGGTATTGACACCTTCGAAAAACTGCGTATAATACGCCTTCATCAACTGATGATAGTTAATTGATAATTAGCGGGAATAGCTCAGTGGTAGAGCATAACCTTGCCAAGGTTGGGGTCGAGAGTTCGAATCTCTTTTCCCGCTCCAAATACTTAAAAAGCCTCACTTAACAGTGAGGCTTTTTTTTGTCCGAGTTTTAAGGGCTACAGCGTTTTCCAGTATTAGCTATTCAGTCTAATTGCTAAGTTTATCTAACATATTAAAAGCTCAAAAATCAGCACCGTGACCAAAACGTGACCATTTCGTGCCCACGCTATAAACACTGATTTCGTAATTGAACCCAACTTATTATTCTTATCTTTATAAAAAGCGATGCTAAGAAATATTTTCTTAACATCGCTTTTCCTTTTTTACCGCTTTTGTATGTTGAGCTCATAGCGTGACCAAAACGTGACCAAATCATGAAAAAGCAATTATTAATAATAACCCCAACCTTAATTTCACACCTTGAAACGTCTTATATATATCGCTCTGCCACTTATTTCTCTGCACATATATTTTCAGTTTTATAGATTTTTAAGACTCTTCATCATCATCTTTAATATTTGGCTTGTAAATAAATAAGTCACCTACCTGCACGTCTAAAAACTCACATAACTGGTCGATAGTATTGAAATCAATTCTTGAGGACTCTTCATTATATAGTTTATGAAGCGTTGATTTACTCATGCCTGTTGCTCTTACAACATCTGCTACACGCAGTTTTTTCTCTGCCAGAATAACAGGGAGTTTAGACACAATCATAATTACTACCTCTTTTCGGGTAAAAATGCTTTACATTGAGGTAAAAAGATAATATAGTACACAAATCGATTATTAATTACCTTTAAGCGGGTAAATAATTACTGATTACTTCAAGGTGCATTCTTACAGGTTGATAAAATAATTTTTATTCTATCACTTAATGCAATTACTTAATAACTGAAAAGAGGTAAATATCATGAGCAATACTTATTTAACAACTGATGAGTTAGCCGAACGTATCAAATACGACGCACGTACTATCCGCAATCAAATGAAAGACACCGTTTTGATTGAAAACATTCACTACATACGCCCTTTTGGTGGCCGTAAGATTCTGTATGTATGGGAGCGTATCGAAGAGGATATGTGCAAGCCGGTTATGAGCGCTATCAACGGTATGGCACTTCAATAATAGAAGGAGATTTATCATGGCTACTATACAAGGACGGTTTGGCAAACTAATCGCTGACTTCTACTACCTAGGTATACGTTGTCGAGAAAAGACTAGCTTGGAAGATAACCCAGCTAACAGAAAAAAATTAGCGACTGTTTTGAAAAAGATAGATGCAGAAATAACCCTAGGCATCTTTGACTATGGTGCTTACTTTCCAAAGAGTACGCGTTTAAAAGAGATGACAGCACTGGCTGATAGAGCGGAAGCTTGTATCAGTCGTAACCCAACCTTTAGGCAGTTTGTCGATATTTGGTATGAGGAGAAGAAAATTGAATGGCGGCCAAGCTATCGGCAAAAAATAAAGATTATTCTTGATAAGTACTTGTTGCCTGAGTTTGGTGGTAAAGCAGTACATGCGATAAAAAAACCAGACTTGCTGACCTTCCGTAGCTCTCTCGCCAAAGTTCGTTACGGTAAAGATGGTCAGTCAAGTCTGTCAGTAGCACGGATCAACCAGATCATGATACTTCTTCGTATGATACTAGAAGAAGCATCAGATCGCCATGAGTTTGAGATGCCTTATAAAAATATTAAGAATCTCAAGCAAGCTCGTCCGGATGTACATCCTTTTACACTTTCTGAGGTATGGCTGATTTTAAAACATGTCCGTGCGGATTATAAGCCCTACTACACCATTCGCTTTTTTACCGGGATGCGAACTAGTGAGATCGATGGGCTTAAGTGGGACTGCATTAACTTTGATCGGCGTGAAATCAGTATCCGTGGTGCATTAGTGAATGGGGAGATGGGCCCGACTAAGACGTTAGGCTCACAACGTGATATTGCGATGTCGCAGTTGGTCTATGACGCCCTACTAGAGCAGAAGGCACGCACCTTTGGTAAGTCAGAGTTTGTGTTTTGCAATTCACAAGGCAATCCGATGGAGTATCGCAATGTGAACCGGCGGGTATGGAAACCCACGCTTGCCCTACTCGGCCTGAAACATCGGCGTGCTTATCAGACTCGGCACACGGCAGCGACGCTTTGGCTCGCTGCTGGTGAGAATCCTGAGTGGATAGCCCGGCAGATGGGTCACAGTAGTACTGAGATGCTGTTTCGGGTGTATAGCCGCTATGTGCCTGATATCACCCGTCAGGATGGCTCAGCGATGGATAACTTGCTACTCGCGAGCAAGGAGAAGTTAACCAGCGCATTGAATAGCTCTAATGCACAAACTGACAAGGAGACGTCACTATGACAATTATCAATTATGAAGAGCTGTTTAGCGAGTTTAAACCTGACGGTGCAATCAGTGATGATGCGAATGAGATTGCTAATGTACTGATGCGTGAGTTGTATGTTTCATCGGGTTATAACCTTGCTCGCTTCTTGGGAGTGAAGCGCTGCTTTGATAACGATATGGCACTGCGTATATGGGTGCAGAAGCGCTTGGATGTGAATCTTGACTATGTGATTGAGGATATGCGTTATCAACTTCAGAGCGAGCTTTACGAGCTATTACCGCACTCTGGCTATGGCGGCTACTAAGGAGAATGTGATGAGTGTAAAGCTTCAGCCGAATATGACGCAGAACGCACGCGATTTAAGAATCTGTGAGGATTACTGGTCATATGATAACGCAAGTGATTATATCGTGCATGTAGAAACCATCTGTGAGAAGTATAGAATAAGCACTCGAGTACTGTTTGAGACAATCGGTGAGTGTTTTGCTTATTTAGATGATGTGCGATGCGAATACTGTGGTTATGTGTGCCCTCTGCAGATACCAGCAGACATCCCTTATATGCGCTCAAAAGAGAGTTGGTGCTGTGAGGTATGTGAGCATGCTGTGTGGCGGGAACCTAATCATAGATAAGTCTTTCAAGATTTTAGAGCCAGACAGCTTAGGTTGTCTGGCTTTTTCGTGCGCAGCATTTCTTCTTTTAAACACAGTCCAAATTTAGTGTGCCACTAGAGTTACGTTTGCTGGTTATACTATTTTCCTTCTTTGGGTTAGTATAAACCTCTTATGCACTGTCCTAATTTATTATGCCACTACACATTAGACCCTGTATCAGCATGAAAAATGTCCATTACACCAATAAATGAGAGAAATTTTTTAATTATTCGTCATGGTATATATCAAGATAATTAAAACAGTCATGTGAATAATTTGGATTGGAACAAAAGCAAGTGCGTATTGAAAACCACCCGTAATTGCCGCATTAATTGATTTAGAAATTGCATGTGTCGCTAAACCCAATAATAAGGCGAGCAATAAAATAGGGTTGGTTGGGTTCCCTTGCATGACTACAGCAGCCATTGCTGCATGCACCTCAAACATAGAACTCAGTACGGTTCCTGCAATAAGACCGGCGTCACCCAGCCATAAACTTAAACCATAAACAATTACTTGAATGATAGTAAGTGTCACTACAATGATACCTGCCTCTTTTAAACTAAACATCGGTGTATCAGTTAACTTAGCTTTCTCTTCGGATCGAGCTTTTCTCATCAACCATATCCCAGGAATAATTAAAACTATCATGGCAATAATAGAGGGGAATAATAAGATTTTAAGCCAACTAAAACTTACACCTGCAACAATAATAAGAAGCTGTACCACTGTTGCGACACAGGATATAAGGGCAGCTCCAGCATTTTCTTTTGCATCTGCACGACCCTGACGAACTTCTATTCCAAGGCTTGCAATCGTGGCTGTACTGGATATAAATCCTGATGCTAAAGCAGATAAAAACAGGGCGTGGCGTGATGGTAGAAGCATCTTTTCCATAAGTGCTAGAGCATGAATGTCTAAAATCAATATCAATAATTTTAAAATAATATAGGGATTTAGTACTGAACCCCAAAGATCCCTATCGGGAGTTAAAGGAAGTGCAATTAAAAGTAAGGCCAGTAAAAAGATACCATCTTTAAATTCACGCTCAGTAATCCATCTAACCGCTACTCCATGCATTGAATGCTTTGTCATTAGAAGGAAGGTAAGGACAACTGTAAGTGCCGCTGCATAAGGAATATGCCATAAACATAGTCCACCTATAAAATAGGTGAGTATAAAAGCAAGTTCAGTGGTTACACCTGGATCTTCAATTTGTTTATTAGTAGAGATGATAGTTATACCACCTACTATCAATGCTCCTATGAGCCCCATAAATAAACCGAAAGAAAAACAAATTGCCCCTAATAAAGAGCAAATTGCAAAAGATCTAATACCTGCAAAGCTGTGTTGATTTTCACGTTGTTTGCTACGCTCTCTTTCTAGACCAATGAGTAGTCCACAACCTAGTGCTGCAGTAGATGCAGTCATTAAGTTTTGGACAGATTCGATCGTAAATGTATTCTCTATTATGAAATTCATCCCACTCTCTATGATCCCTGCTGTCAAATCCGTACAGTTGAACTTGGGAGATTTTGATTACGCAGCATGACGATAAAAATCAAGCCACACCTGTCTTGGCGATCTATAGCCCAAGGGAACCGCCTAAAAAGCCTCTTAAACCTGTTAATAGACCACTTAAAATAGACTGCTCTAATGGAAACATTTATAACAGACTGCCCCAGTACTATCAAAGACTCAGCACGCTGACACAATACAATAGCCTTCATTCGCTTTATTCTGCCAGTTAGATAAGGTTTCCATGGCTATCTTAACTGCTTTGCAGTCGCTAAGATATTGCCATTGTTCTCTAGAGTTTCTTCAGAATAGCTCAATCTAGCTTTTGACAAATAATAAGCCGCTTGCTATCATAAAAAAACATCGTGGGTTTACCGCTACTTCCAGCGCGATGAAAAACAAAGACTGGTAAAACGCACAACTCCTTTTTGCTCTGTAAGGTGACTGTGTCGTTTCAATTTGACACAGACAGAGCAACAGGAGATTTCTTTATGACTACTTCTAGTCAATTGATTCCAACTCTTATACTTTTTAATGATTTTCCTCATACTCAGCGACTGAGTCTTATGAGCGCTTTCTGCTATTCCACTTTTTTAAGCAAGCCCTCCAAACAGCTTCATAAACCTTTATCAGTCTCAGTCACTGATAGTCCAAGCTATGTTAAGAATATGGCTTACCTTGGTTTTATTACTGTGCCCAACTAATCTGCATTTTGACGCATAACAGTAAAACCAGCTAAGAATTTGAATGCACTCACCTCATTTAGCTCTCATTATTTAACAGGCATTAAAAGGTAATCTTATGACAGCATATAGCGATAAAACCAACCAAAATGACAATACAAATATCAATCAAGATACGCACG
This sequence comes from Psychrobacter sp. CMS30, assembly GCF_904846565.1. NCBI lineage: Bacteria > Pseudomonadati > Pseudomonadota > Gammaproteobacteria > Moraxellales > Moraxellaceae > Psychrobacter > Psychrobacter sp. CMS30. Next base: position 16,578 of record NZ_CAJHBF010000020.1, read on the forward strand.
TTGAAGACTGGATGATAGAGATATGGGACTGGATTGACAACCATAATATATCAGGCAGCCCTGATAGCAGCGTCCCTCGTGAACCTGAAGCGTTACGCCAGCTAGAGCGACTGGATTTGGGATATGGAAAATCAACGAGTTATAGTTATATTGATAATAAGTCAGTATTACAAAGCGAAAGTGAGTCTACTGAGCCATTACCTGGCGCTATCGGCCATTTAAAAAATCTAAAGTATCTTAGACTCAGAGGTTTTAATGAGTTGCCGGACGAGATTGCTCAACTAGATAACTTAGAGACGCTGGTTTATATGAACTGCGATTTCACTGAATTCCCAAAAGTACTATGTCAACTAAAGAACCTTAAATCGCTTAAGATTCTTTCAAAAAGCTTAGAGAGTTTTCCTGATGAGCTCGGGAATCTCTCATCTCTTACCCATTTTGATATGAGGGGATCTAAGGTTCAGGAGTTACCAGACTCTATTGGCAATCTAAGCAAGCTTACTAGTATTGAGCTGTATGCCAATGAATCGTTGAAAGCTTTGCCTGATAGTATTGGAAATTTAACAAACCTTGAAAAACTAGAGATACGTGCTTCTGATCTCAAACCCTGCCAAGCTCTATAGGCAATCTACATCAATTAAAAAGTCTTGGACTCTATCATAATGGCCTACAAAGTTTGCCTGATAGTATTACCAATCTAAAAGCATTGGAGCAGCTCGATGTCACGGAAAACTCTCTCTCGGATATATCAGAAGCTGTCAGTCGATTTTTGGGTAGTGTGGGTGGTAACTAGCTTGAACTGAGAGAATACGACAATGAAAACACGAAACTACATTCCCGAAATTAAAGAAGGCGCCGTTCGCATGTTGATTGAAGCGGCATGCGACTATCCATCCAACTGGTCAGCTGTTAAAGCCATCGCCCTAAGATTGGCTGCACACCTGAAACCCTACGATCGTGGCATAAAAAGCACATCGATCAAATCATTCCTGGAACGGTATAAGCATAAAGTAACAAAGAGCGCCTCAAAGATGCTTGAACGTGAGAACAAACAGCTCAAGCAAACCAACGAGATTATACGCAAGGCTACTGCTTTTTCCGCCCAGACGGAGCTCGACCACTGACTAAACCATGATTCAATTCATCGAAGATAACAATCATATTTATGAGGTCGAGCTGATCTGCAAATAAAAGTTTATCAAATTGTTTTAGATATTTACTAATGTTAAAATTAATTACTGATTATTACTGGCATGTAAGAATTAATCAGTACAAAATTTGACGTAAGTAATACCGGCAATTATAAGAATCTAAGCCAATTAATAATCCAATGCTGCTTTATCAAGCCCTAATATTACTAGGGATTCAGGAGAGATATTTTGAAAAAGTTTTTACCTTGGCTAGTTGGGTTATTCGTTATATTTGCAATCTACCTTTATGCATCCCCCTATCTTGTTCTAAACAATATTAAAAATGCTGCTCAACAAGGAGATGCCGATAAACTTTCAGGCTATATTGATTTCCCTAGCGTTAAGCAAAGCATGAAGGATCAAGTTAAAGCGGCCATGGTTGAGGAGCTTGCTGCAAGTGATGAGCAAGATGGGTTTGAGGCATTAGGCACCATGTTAGCCGCTGCCATGATAGATCCACTCATTGATGGTTTAGTAACGCCAGATGGTGTAGCACTCATGCTCCAAGGGCAAAAACTAGATTTTGACTTAAATAATGACACGCCTGAAGATAAGCCTAAAGCCAAAAACGAGGATATTGATTATAAAGCTGGCTACCTATCCTTTAATCGTTTCAAAGTTCAGATTATTGATGCTGATGATCCGAATGAATCATTAGATGTGATCATGCATAGAGATTGGCTAAGCTGGAAAGTCACAAGAATTAATTTTTCTTTAGACTCAAAGGATAAAAAATCTAACAACAAAGTCGCAGAATCATCTGTCGCTGATTTAGATTGGGCTGAAGAAGAGGATACAAGTGAAACCTACGATGATGTATTCCAAAATCTAGATGAACAGCAGGATACTGATACTACATCAGACGTAAGTGAGACTACTTATGATGCTTTAAGTGACGACGACGATAATAACGGAACAGGCGCTAATGCTGTAGAGATAACAGGGCCACTAACACCAGCACAAGCGGCACACATTGATTATCTCGTTGACAATGATATTGAGATATCACAAGACATGATAGATTTATTAAACGATTTTACACTTGGTGGTGGTACAGAGTCTGATTTACGTAAATTCATTATTGAACGTTCAGGTTATGACGATGGGTATGATGGATTGAAAGACTGTCGTAACCCAGACTTAACCGAAGCACAGTATATGAGCAACTGTACTTAGTGAATAGTAGATGGATCATAGCTCCAGTAAAAAAACCAAGCCACCTTGCAAAATGCTAAGGTGGCTTATTTGATTGATAATGGATTATAAGCAATGACTACCCAATCTGACATTAAGAAACTGGCCGAGCAAATGGCTGGTAGCATGAACAGCTTTGATGACATCAAAGACTTTCAAAAGCAGCTCATGCAATCCTTTATCGACACTGCACTAGGAGCTGAGATGGAAGACCATCTTGGCTATCCTAAGCATGAAAAGAAAGCCTCACTACTCTTTATATGAGCGGTGAGGCTTTTTTTTGTCCAACTTTCAAGGCTTGTAGAAGGTATTTCGAAATATCTTTTCTAATCCAGTTAAGTTTAGCTACTCAATCAAAAAGCTCGTTTTCGGTGCAGTGCCCATTTGGTGCCCAAACTGTGCCCTACTTCTAAAACTAAAAGCTCGTTTCGACCGTTAAAGTTATAGTACTATTAGAGTCGACTATCACTACAGTCCATTCTAATTAACGACAGACTGAGCCATTCATGAACTTTATAGACGTTGAACCCACGCTAGAAAACTACTGGCGAGCGATTATTTTGTTTGGTAGAAATACAGCTTCTTATAAATTCGCGCTTGCCAAAGCTCTGATCGACGTTAGCTTAGAAAGAAATTCTGATTTAATTTCATTAGAAGATTTGGCACTGCCCTACGCCATGCACCTGTGTCAACACCTAAAACACAGTCCTAAACAAAGCACTTTTGGTAGTGGTAAGTTTATCAATGCTTGCATTCAATTCAACCATCATCAGATTAGCGAAGACGAACTTATTGATATTACGAATAAAGAAGGATTTAAATACGTTTTGGACGCATTTCATGTGGTCAATACTAAAGCAGTGCAAGAACGGTTTTATGATGTGATTGATGAAGAGTTTTTTATTGATGAGCGCAAACATAATAAAGGTATACGTCTAACAGATAACTTATTTAAATTATTCTATGTGTTTGATCACTCGGCTGAAAATTTGAATTTTGAGACAGAATCACGTTGGAATTTGGTGGAAAAAGCATGGGAGCTCAATATTGGTAAAGGTTTAATTGCAGTCGAATTTGACCAGGATACCAAGCGGCTATTTACTCAAGATACTAAACATCGCCGCATCGATATCACCAGCTCAAGAGGTGCCCTAAACGGTTATCAAAAGAGCAGATGCTTTTATTGCTTTACAGAAATCAGTGTTGCTCCTAATGACCTGATGCTAGCAGACGTTGACCACTTTTTTCCGCACACTTTAAAACCCCAAGTAGCAACCGCTGGTTGCTGTCGTCCGGTTAATGTCGATGGCGTTTGGAATCTAGTGCTTGCTTGCTCTGATTGTAACCGTGGTATAGACGGTAAATCTGCTCAAGTACCTAATACTGAATTATTAAAAAGACTGCACACACGCAACGAATATTTGATTGGCAGTCACCACCCCTTACGTGAGACTTTAATCAATCAAACGGGTAAGAATGAAAAGATGCGTCAACAGTTTTTGCAAAAGTCCTTTAACTTCTCAAAAGAACGTTTGATTCATGTTTGGCAACCTAAACAACAAGGCTGTAGTCTTTTCTGATAATAAACAGCGATATATAACCTATGATAAACCAATCAAACACCCTAGCCTTTTATAATAGTAATGCACACTCATTCATCGAGCAAACCATCGATGTGAATATGCGTCTGCTATATCAACCCTTTATAGATAATCTACCTGTCAGACCAATAAGCAATCAAAATATACTAGACTTAGGCTGCGGTTCAGGTCGTGACAGTATGCATTTTGCCAGTTTAGGCTTCAATGTTACTGCTATTGATAGTAGCTCGGCATTACTTGACCTTGCAAAAGCAGCTGCTCAAAAGCGCAGGGACTATCAAGATACGATTGAGTGGCACTGCGCTACTTTTCAAGATATTATCCAAAAAAACTGGCAACGTCAATTTACCGCTATTTGGGCATGCGCCTCATTACTCCATGTACCTTATAAGGAGCTGCCTGAATTAATAGATGGGTTGCGACACATGCTAACTGATGATGGAGTTTTTTACGCATCGTTTAAATATGGCGATAATGAGCACGTGAAAGACAACCGCTTTTTTTGCGATATGAATGAAAAACGCTGGGAAACTATCAAGCAAAAAACCAACCATGAGTTCAAAGATGAAATTTGGCTTACCAACGACCAAAGAGTAGATAGAGATGAAAAGTGGTTTAATATTATGATTAAGCGATAACAAACTTAAATTCTCACACAGTCTATTTTTGGATTGGGCTTCTCATTTATTTTGATAGCTTATATAGTGACTATCAGCTTAAAGATTTGCTTATGAACTGCTATAACTATTATCATATAAGTGAAGTATTTTACAAAACAAAAAGACAATAACCTAAATCGGAGTAAATAATGATTACCCATGTACCTGATGTGACTTTTAAAACTCGTGTTCGTGATGAATCTATCGGAGGAGACAATCCATTTAAATGGCAAGACTTAACCACAGATGAGTTATTTGCCAATAAAAAAGTGGTTGTGTTCTCATTACCAGGTGCCTTTACGCCAACGTGTTCGACCAGCCATCTACCTCGCTATGAAGAGCTTTACAATGAGTTTAAGGCGTTAGGCATAGATGAAATCGTTTGTATTTCTGTCAATGATGCCTTCGTCATGTACCAATGGGGCTTAAAGCAAAACCGTGAAAACGTTTTCTTGCTTCCTGATGGCAATGGTGAGTTCACTCGTAAAATGGGCATGCTTGTTGATAAGAGTAATCTTGGCTTTGGTATGCGCTCATGGCGTTATTCGATGTATGTCGACAATAAAGCCATCAAAAAAGTATTTAAGGAAGCTGGTTTTGACGACAACTGCCCAACTGACCCGTTTGAAGTATCAGATGCAGACACCATGTTAGCGTATTTGAAAAGTAATGCTTAACAGCGTTGACGCTTGACTGTTGTCATCAAGTGTTATCGGGCGTCTATAGATGCTCACATACTGATATTTAAAAACTGTAGAACAGCGTAGTCCTTAAGTATAAGGGCTACGCTATTTTTTTATGTTTGTTATAAAAATTTCTATCGATGAGCGGTGTTGTTTTTGGGGATAGTGACAATGTGAGCATGATTTTTGGCAAACAGATAAGTATTAACCGTAAAAAAAGCCAGACAGCTTGAGTTGTCTAGCTTTTCTTGTGCATCATCTATTAAAAACAGCTCAAAGCTTTTATGCCATTACAGGCTCTAACGCTTACGTCCTATAAAGCACTTTAACCACATGCCAGCCAAACTTGGTTTTCACTAAATGTGGGGTGAAGAGTTCGCCATTGAAGCAGACTTTATCAAATGCCGGTACCATTTGACCTTGTTTAAACTCACCTAAGCTGCCGCCTTTTTTAGCGGATGGGCAGGTTGAGTGCTTCTTAGCCAACACATCAAACTGGGCACCTTTTTTAAGCTTGGCAATAATGTCGTCAGCCAGCTCTTTGTCTTTTACTAAAATGTGTAATGCGCTAGCGGTACGAGCCATAATGTAAACCCTTCATAAAATATCGATTATCGGGGCATTATATCACTACTTACCTTGGTTGCTGACCTAACTTGACTGCGCTACTGCATCAAAAGTCATTATCCACACAGGCGCTACTCTTTGGATGAGAATTGGTGCCTTTTGAGTGGCGCTGCCACTACCTATCAATCTATCGTTTTGAGGACCGCGAAGAACCTCGACCTTTTGCAGGGCGCTTGCCATTTGCAGCAGGTTTACCCTTGCCAGCAGGCTTCTTGCTATCACCAAAAGGACGCCTGTCTTTACCTTTAGAACCCGCTGGCTTTCTAGCACCATCTTTGGGATGTTTCGCATTTCCCTTTGCTGCGCCTGTTGGTTTTGAAGATTCTTTTGACTTTGAAGAAGTATCCGTACGAGGTTTTTTTCGTGGCGCCTTACGAGATTTCTTAGCAGCAGTACTGTCTTCTGAAGAAGAGTCTTCTATAGACTTCAGTAAAACAGCCATCTCTTTTGGGGTTAAATCTCGCCAGTCTCCAACGGGAAGACCCTTAAGACTCACATTCATAATACGTGTGCGCTCAAGCTTCACGACTTCATAGCCAAAATGCTCACACATACGGCGAATTTGACGATTTAAACCTTGCACTAGCGTGATGTTAAACACGTTAGGCGACACCTTAGTGACCGGACATTTTTTTGTCATCCTGCCCAAAATAGGTACGCCACCGGCTAAACCTTCAATAAAACTATCCGTTATCGGCTTATTTACCGTCACCACATAATCTTTCTCATGGTTATTACCAGCACGTAACACCTTATTAACCAAATCGCCATTGCTCGTTAAAAAGATTAAACCTTGGGAATCTTTATCCAAACGCCCAATCGGAAAAATACGGTCGCTATGTCTCACAGAATCAACGATATTGTTTTTCTCAGAGCTTTCTGTGGTGCTCACAATGCCTACTGGTTTATTCAACGCAATAAAAACGAAATCATCTGCTTCCCGTGGCTCAATAAGCTGGCCGTTAACTTTTACTACATCTCCAGCAACTACTTGCGCGCCTACTTGAGCACGCTTGCCATTGACGTACACATTACCTTGTTCAATAAAGCGATCAGCGTCGCGCCTGGAGCAAATACCGCTTTCGCTAATGTATTTATTTAAGCGAGTCGAAGAAGCGTTAAACATAAAGCACCGTTTTTAACTAATAGAAAGTCTTTCTTACTAAGAAAAAGACCTCAACTGAATGGATTATCAACAACGAGATGGCTGACATTATATAGTAAATTCAGTTCACGTTTCAGGAGAGATGGGCAAAAACCTATTGCTCATTGTTTATTGCTCATTGTTTAAAGGTACAAGTAGTCTCATGGCCGTGACCATTACTGCGCTTAAGTTATAGTAATAAACGTTAATCGATGTCAGTTTAGAGAGATTCTGATTTAATTTCACTAGAAAATTTCGCCCCACCCTACGCCATACATCTTTGTGAGCATCTAAAACGCAGTTCAAATTTAGTATGACAGTACCCTATCACTTGTTATAGTAATCCTCTAAAATAGATGCCATTTGTGTAAACCATCAATGTATTACCGTTCAACTTACTGCAAACCCTTATTGCACAACAAGTACTAATTAGATAGCATGTGCTACTTGATACTTATCACACCAGTAGTAAGTGACTGTCCGCTACACCAACGTAAGGCTAATCATAATGACCCCAATAATTAGAGTCGCCATCGCCGGTTACGGCAACCTCGGCCGCGGCGCGCAAGCCGCGATCAAACAAAGCCCAGACATGCAGTTAGTCTGTGTATTCAGCCGCCGAGACCCTGCCTCCGTCACCCTGATTGACGACAGCGTACCCGTGTACGCCATGGACGATATTGCTCAATATAAAGACGAGATAGATGTGCTGATATTATGTGGCGGCTCTAAGTCTGATTTGCCTGAGCAAGGCCCAGCGTTGGCTGGTTTATTTAATATTGTCGATAGCTTCGATACTCACGCTAAGATTCCTGAGTACTTTGCAGCACTTGATACACCGGCCAAGAAAGCCAACAAAGTCGCCATGTTGTCCGTCGGTTGGGATCCCGGTTTGTTTTCCATCAACCGCTTATACGGCGAAGCCATTTTACCGGTTGGCGAAACCTATACCTTTTGGGGCAAGGGCTTAAGTCAGGGCCACTCAGATGCGGTACGCCGCGTAGATGGTGTGAAGTCAGGCGTGCAATATACCATTCCGTCAGAACCTGCCATGGCACGGGTACGAAATGGCGAGCAGCCAACGCTGAGTACCCGCGAGAAACACACCCGCGAATGTTATATTGTATTAGCAGATGGCGCAGACGCCGATACCGTACGCAACACCATCGTGACCATGCCGGACTACTTTGCCGACTACGATACCAAGGTGCACTTTATCGACCAACCAACGTTTGAGCATGAACACCAAAAAATGCCCCACGGCGGTTTTGTGATTCGCAGTGGTGTAAGTGGCATGGATGATGAGCAGAATAATCAAGTATTAGAGTTTTCATTAAAGCTCGGCAGTAACCCTGAGTTTACCTCTAGCGTGCTCGTGGCCTATGCCCGCGCCGCCTATAAAATGAACTTGGCAGGTGAGACCGGTGCGAAAACCGTACTCGACGTCGCACCTAGCTTATTATCTCCTAAGACTCCAGCTCAGCTGCGTAAAGAGCTGCTGTAAATGTCTGCGCTAGACTATAAATAAAAAGCTGAGCTAAAAAAAGCACCGAACCTTAATGGCTTGGTGCTTTTTTTATACTCTGGTTTTTGGTGAGCTATGCTTGATAAACAGTAGAAATCTTTCTACGTGATTTCTATATAATTTCTACGTGATTTAAAGCTCATTGACGATGTATAAGGATTTTGCTTTATAAATCATTCAGACCCAACCCTCTTCCAAAAGGTGCTCGGTGTTACTCACTTTAAACTCATGATATAAGTTAAAAAACACCGTTGGATCTTCAACATTATCGAGCAACCCACGTTTATTGAGCGCGACAAACATCGCTAGCGCATAAGCCGCACAATGGATAGATTTCTTAGGATTAAACTCACGATCCGTAAAAGCTTGATATTGCATGACTTCCTCATGCAGATGAGTATTTTGCTTTAGAGCATTCACATACAGCCAGTCATAAAATGTAGTCAATGGCTCTACACTCCATTCCATACCAAAATAATTATAGCCAATCAGTTCACCTGAGGTTGTTAAACGCTCATCCTTTTTGGCTTGTCTTGGCGGGACTGTCAGCAAGTCAGTATAGGGGCCACCATCCTCAAAAATCATGCTGCTCTGAAAGGCGTTTTCGACACTATACGCTTGACCATCATACTCATTCGTTAGCTTTAAGCTCAATGGACTGAGTGGAAAACTCAACTTATTGCCAGATTTACTCGATAGCTCTAAGACATGACTAAAGCCATATTTTTTGCGAATGACTTGATGCATATCATTGATGGATTTTTTCTTTTGTCTACTGGCAAACCCTACATGCCGCTCAAACCTCACCATGTCCGTTTTGACCAAATTGTCACTATTGACTCTAGGCATGAATACCGGTCTGTGTTCTACCGCGTTTTGCGCTTGTTCCATAGGGTTCTGTGTTTCTTGCATTGCAATATGCCTTATATCTTAATTATCAATAGTCTTGTATAAATGTGTTTTTATAACGCGTCTTTTATAGCTGGTGATGTGCAATATAAAGTCGTGCTTCATCGTCGCGGCCATTATTGAATACTACTTTATATCCTTTAATCACCCCAGCAAATGGAATTTTACCCTGCATCGCCTTATAGTGTGCAGTGATGCGCTCATTAATGATGTCTAGCTGCTTTTGACGCGGTAATAGCCTGACTTCATCATCTAACGAGATGCGTTTAAATTTGTCCACCGCCATATATGAATTGAATGACGGCCTAAAGTCTTCATTAAAGGTAATATCAGCATGAACAATCGGTGTGATGGCATTTAATGAATGACTGGCATCGCGCTCTAACTCTGTTAAAAGGGGTTGGTATACTGCTTTATCGATGCCCAAAACGCTACATAACTTTTCAATAAATTCCGAGGCAGCATACTTAAAATCGTAGGTTTTATTAGTCAGTCCCAACGCAGGGCTAGATAGAACTGTTTGCAAGCGATTAATGGCTTTGTCTGTCGTTTTAGGATGATTATGATACCCCATTAGCGTCAGTATTTCATGATGGGATAGCGTTTTTTGCTCGATGCGTTTTAGAATGATAGATTGCAGTGTCGTTGTCGTTGTCGTTGTCGTTGTCGATTGACTAGAAATAGTCATATGAGGCGCTCCTGTTACTCTGTGTATGCCAAAATGATTCAGCACAGTCGCTTTAACTTTACAGAGAAAAAGGAGTTGTGCGTTTTACCAGTTATTGTTTTTCATCGTGCTGGAAGTAGCGTTAAACCCACGATGTGCTTGTATATTAGCAAGGATAAAAATATTTGTCGAGCTGTACGCTTTCTTCGGCATAGATGATATGACTTATCAATGACCAAAGACCAAAGAGCGAATAGAAATGAGAAGTGGTTTAATATTATGATTTAGCTAAAAAAGGGGCTAAATCTCATAAGCCTGATACCTCAAGCTTACTTACAGCACGGAGTTAGTAACTATCACAGTCAGACTAAATCTTAGCTTATTGAAGACAAAGGAAAAACCACTACCTCATCCCCATCTTGCCACGGCTGAAACTTGGTCATCGCTTGCAAAAAAAGCGGATGCTGAAGCCAATCTTGTAGCCAACGCTGCAAATTTGGATAAGGGAGATTGTAAAAAACATCGCGATTTACATGAGCGAATTGACGGACAAAAGGCATAATCCCAATATCAGCAAGCGTGATTCCCTTCCCTAACAAATAAGGATTTTTAGTCAGTAACTCCTCTAAAAGCTGTAAAAACTCTTCACCTTTCTGTCGATATTCTGTTTGGGTCATCTCGAGATGACGGTCGGTATATTTATAGCGATCGAGCCAATATTTAAACTCGTTATCGTTTTTATTAATCAATACATTCGCGTCATGTAAAGCTGCATCATGAAGCAATCCTTGCGGATCTTGCTGCTCAAGCGCCCATATCATTATCTCTCTACTCTCTTCAATCACCGTGCCATCTAAAAGCTGCAAAACAGGTACCGTACCTTTTGGGCTAATCGCTAGCATCTGTGGCGGCTTATTTTTTAGCGTTATCTCGCGCAGCTCTACCTGCAGCTCGGCAAACAATATGCCAAGGCGGGCACGCATGGCATAAGGGCAGCGACGAAAAGAGTACAGACATGGATAAAAGGAAGTCATAGATAGGATTCGCCATTAAATTGAAATTTAAATTGAGATTAATAATTTTAAACATAAAAGCTAGCGTTTTATGGCTAAGGTATGTGCGGATTTTAGCAGTGGTCATGACCATACCTTCACCTACTCATGATAACAATGCCCGTACTTGCTCTCAAGGCTAGGTTTGATGTTTAAGGATATGGTGGCGAGCCCGCTTAAAAAACGTTCGCTCAATTTTAAAACAATAGTTACCCAATAAAAAAGCCTCACGACTTTTCATAGTAGTGAGGCTTGGGTTTAATCTAATATTTAACCTAAAGCATTGTAAAGGTGATTGTCTAAAATTATAAATTAATAATGCTTAGGCTATTAAACGCTGCTGGATTTTGGCAATCCATATTCTATTTTACCGACCACTTCATCTTGCTGCTCAACAATCAAGCGATAGCCTTTAATAATCCCATCATAAGGCAGTTGACCATCATGCTGCCGATAATGCTCGCGGATACCTTGTTTAATCACTGCCTTACGCGCAGCTTCATCCAATTTAGCAAATCCACTTGGCAAACGTACCTGCTCTAAGAACGAGACTCCCCAACGCGACATCCAATTTGCGCCGCCAGTAAATTTATAATCGACATCGGCTTGTAAGCGATATCGAGGTTGCGGCTGAGGACAATGCGCCAACTCATATTTAATCTGGGCAATGTCTTCGGCAAAGCGCTCATAAGGCAGTTCTAGTACCAAAAACAGCTTGGCTAAAAACTCATCGGCGGTAAAGCATTTATCCATATAGCTGCCATCAAGACCAAGATGTTTATTAGACAACACATGACGCAAACGATCACAGGCAGGAATCGTGTACTTAATAGAATAACCCATGGCTTTGACAATATCTTGCGCGCACAGCTCAAGGGTGTCTATTTGAGTGATTGTATATTGTGCTAAAGGATGACGCGGATGATAACGGCGAGTATATTTGGATTGATTGGCAGATTGGCTCATGATAGTGAAGACCTTAGATTCCTATAACTCCGACGAAAAAGTATAAAATCAGGCACAAATGAGGATGTCGGAGTACAGGCTCATGCGCTTTACCAGGATTGTTTTATATCGTGCTGGAAGTTGCAAGGTTTGTACGCCACCACCCATTGCAGTCATGATAATTTGCAATAGCAATTGGTAACGACAAAACTGTTAAACCCACGATAAATGATTCGTTTAATAATGATAGCACATCAGCTCATAGAAAATAAATACTGATATCAATGCTTCTTTTTTAAAGAAATATCTTAATCTTCACCATGATACGTCGCTTCATCCATCCAAACAATAGGGTCTTCACACAAATGAACCAAGTGATACCAAATATCACTACTGCGAGCGATACGGTGATGACCGCCGTCGAAATAATCAACTTCCCAGCTTTCAGGCAGATTAACCAGGGTTCGTCTAGCGACCGCCACATCCAAACTTTCATCGTCGACTTCCACCATAACTCGCACCATCTCAGTGTTTGATGTCGGAAAAGACAGTTTCATATCGGCCACTGCCGGAATACGGTCCGCTAAAACGTCACTTGGATAAATACAAGGCGCAATCAAGAGCGCCCGTAAGTTGTATTTATGAGCAAAATGATTGGCAAACCAACCACCAAGCGAATGCCCTGCCAGCACCACGCGTGGATACTGTGCCATTTTCTCACGAATTAGATCATCGTAAATTTCAAATATTTCTGCAAAATTTTCGCGGTAATTGACCGTTTGACAATACTTCGGTTCACGTGTGATACAAGTGTATTTACTGGTCTCACAACTCGAATCGAGACCATGAAAAAACAATAAAAACGTCTCGTTATTTTCGATAGGAAACATCATAGCTCTCTCCTTTTATCATTATTCTTTAGATTTATTGTTATTAATCTGCCCAATTATTTAAACCGCTTTTTGATTGGCAATCTGCGCTTGGTATAAACTCAAAATCTCCTCACAAGCCTGCATTGAGATATTTTTTGCAAAACCTTTGTTAAACCAAAAATCATAAATGGCTTGGACAATGGCTTTTACCGCCTCAGTATCTTTTGGCTTTTGCTCTGTTAATTTACGCGCAATATCTTTTGCCTGAATATCCGACTCATTGTAGGGCGCACTCCAGCCCACACAATAGCGATAGAGCACATCATTAATGGCCAAGATAAATATGGCGTCAGCCACGCCATACTGTTCGATAAATTGCTCTAACATCGAGCAGCGCTCCTCATAGAGTAAAGGCTCTATCGGCATCTCATCGCGCTCAGTCACACAATCGCTACTGACCACATTTGAGGGCTTGCTAAAGTCCTGCAAAAGCAATGGGTAAGACCCGCTAATACCGCCCTTCTTCACTACGTTAAAGCACCAAATGCCATAATGCGTATTAACGCCCTTATAAGGCACACTGATAAACCACTGCATCAGCGCATCGCTATCATAAATGATATGCATACTGCCAATACGCACCCCTTGCTTCGGTAAAACGTCCGTGTATAAACTATCCATATAATCACTATAAAGTTTTACTTTTTCTACGTTCTCAGCGCTAATATCACCGAGCTTAGCCCTCGCTTCATTTATGTTTCGGCACAGCCTAAACGGCGCGACAAAGCTCAAGGTATCATCGGTATTATTGACAAAATACACATCGTCTTCATAATTGTTTATCGAAACCGTCTCAAGATAAAACAATGGGCTGTTTCTTACCCGCCCTTTCTCATCATTCGCCAGTGCCGTTATTCCAGACAGTTTTGCGCCATCCGACCACTGCACATTGTTTATCCGCTTTTGCTCAAATTGATAGGTTAACTTTGTCATTGTCATATCCTTATTATTTTGATTTTAGTTTGTTCGTTGCAGTATTTTTCGTATTGTTTTTCGTTCTGTTTTCTTTTTTTTTAGGCTTTAGTAAGCGCAATTTTAAGCCAGCCGAGTCTATTCACCATTTCATTAAATGACGTCATTAGCTATAATTTAAGTAAGTTAATCGGTTTTAGAATGTAGGATTCGGTGTTTTTTCTAATTGTTTAGCCGTAGTTTGTCATTATCGTAAAGCTGCTTTTTTTATCGTTATTACTCTTAAAAAATTAAAATCAACGAGCTTTTTTCTGTTCAGTTTTTCTGATTATCAATCAATATGTTCTTTGGGGTTTAGATTTGGATTTGTGCAGGCGAAGTGGTTTAGGAGTAAACGAAAATAATACTGTTTAAAAAATACTGTTCAAAGGACATCATTAAAAATGCTTGCTAAAGACAACTCAGTTAAAAAGTGAAGCGTTGCGCCCCGAGGGTTAACTGTTTGTCATATTATTTTTGCCTGACTCAATAACTATAATATAAAACTTTATGAAAATAAAGAGGCTAAAAAAGCTGTGCGACAACTACTGTCGCCCAATCACTTATTACTAGATTTATCACTAAATTTATCATTAAGCTTATTATTTATTGAACCAATTTATATAAAAAAACCCCATAAGCTGAATGCAACTTATGGGGTTATCTTTTGCCAAATTGTGAATCAGATATCTAAAATCTAGCAAGCCATATACTGGCGTTTGATGAATGATTTAATAAATGTATTAACGTTCTAAATGCAGATACTGCATATGACACTCGTACTGATGCAGAATATCGACTAGTACTTGCTCTTTGGTATAGCCAACCAAGTCATACTCTTGCGAGCCATCACTTAAAAATACCTCAGCACGGTAATAAAACTCGGCCTGCTTGCTTGAAGTGTTGAGCGTAAAGTTCGGTCGCTCAGCTTTGATGAGATTGACTTCATAAATAAAGTCATCTTCATCACCATGACCGACGCGCAGTTTTACCCCATCTATCTGACCGTCATCTTCATCCATTCCAGCGTCTATATCTTTACCAATGCTGGCCAGATTGCGGATATCCAATGCCGTCTTAAGACCACCATCTTTTAGCTCTTTTTCAACTTCAATCATGGCAGGCTTAACGACCGTTTGTAAAAAGCGTTCGACTTGTTTATGGCTTGGGAAACTGACGATACGTTGCAAGCTCGCTTTCCAACCTTTACCACTATCGAGCACGTTTGCCGTACCAACGGTACTGGCTTTGCGCTTATTACCCTCTTCTTTTAATGACTTCCACATAGCCATCATGTAAAGCACTAAAATAAGTGAGAACGGCAAACCGGCAATCACAGACACCGATTGTAGCGAGGCAAAACCACCCGCAAACAATAAGCCTAAAGTAATCAAACCCGTAGCTGCCGCCCAAAATAGGCGCAACCAAACAGGTGCGTCGGTATCATTGGTCATACCTCTTGAGCTTAGGTTCGCAAGGACTAAAGCGCCTGAGTCAGCAGACGTCACAAAAAATATCAGGCCAATTACCACACCTGCCAATGAAAAAGCATCGCTGTAAGGGAAGTATTCAAACAAGGCAAACATACCCATCGCCGCATCATTAACGGCGATTTCACCAAGCTCAGTGGCACCATTGGCGACCAAATCTATCGCTGAATTACCAAAGATAGAGAACCATGCAAAGATAAAACCAAGTGGAATAAACATCACGCCAAAGACAAACTCACGCAAAGTACGACCACGGCTAATACGCGCGATAAACAAACCGACAAAGGGTGCCCAAGCGACCCACCATGCCCAGAAAAATATCGTCCAACCTGACTTCCAATCAGCACCAGCCGTACCATCATAAGCATAGACATCAAAGGTTTTAAAAATAATAGTTTGGAAATATTGACCAATATTTTGAGTAAAGGTATTAAGCAAATAAACCGTATTACCCAGTACCAATATGGCCAATAGTAGCAATATCGATGACAGCATATTAAATTCGGATAAACGGCGTACGCCTTTTTCAACGCCGGTCATGGCAGAAATAGCGGCAGCAATAACCACGCCTAAGATAATTAGGCTCTGCACCATTTTGCTAGATTCGATACCGAATACATGAGTCAAGCCGGCATTGGCCTGCAATACCCCAATACCTAAACTGGTGGCAATACCCATTAGGGTACAGACGACGCCAAAGGTATCAATACCATCACCAAGCCAGCCTTTGATTAAGCGCTCGCCAAAGATAGGTGTCAGCGGAGAACGTAGCGCCAATGGCATGTTTTTACGATAAGCAAAGTACGCCAATGCCATACCAATTAAGGCATAAATACCCCAACCATGCAGGCCCCAATGTAAAAAGGTCTGCGACAGTGCTTCTCGCATGGCTTCAGCACTGGCAGGCTCTAAACCAGTATGCGGCGTTAAATAGTGCATCAACGGCTCAGAGGCACCAAAGAAGAGTAAATCAATTCCGATACCCGCGGAGAACAGCATCGCCGCCCATGCTAAAAACGGGAACTGGGCTTTTTCGTGGTCTTGCCCAAGCTTGATATCACCGTATTTAGAAAAACCAACAAACAAGGCAAAAATACTATAAGCGGCAACCACCAGCATATAATACCAGCCAAAACTCTCTGATACCCATGCCATGCTTGAGCTTAATAATGTCTCACTATAATCTGGAAACACAATCGTCCAGATGATCAATAATATAGAAATAATAGCTGAACCTAAAAAAACCGTCTTATTTAGAGTCAGGGGTTTCGTCGCATCTTCTGATGGCGAGCTGTACATAAAAGACCTCAATAGGTAAATTAAACAGGGTCTGATATTGCTTTGTCCGTCATAGTCTTATGACTGCATAGTTTTATGATTAATAGTTTTATGACTAATAGTCACATAAAATACGTATCACCGCATGACGCACAAAGCAGTACCAATAAATAAAATTTGCTAGATATAAACTGTTATTAAAATAGCAAAGCAAATGCTAAACAGAGGTCGCCATAAAAGCCCTGTCTGCTTAACATAAGCGCTGATAAAAAAGACCTTTACTGTGAAAGGCCTTCTTTTTTGAAATGGTCTTATATTGTTTATTGTCCAATAGCTTATACGGTCATTTAAACACTCGTTTAGACAGCCCTTTAAACAACAGAGCTGTAATCACGCAGCGGCTCGGCTCTGAGCGGTGCGCCATTGGCAACGTAATAATCTACCGTCGAGCGTGGTAATTGCTTACCTTTCATCTTATCAACGATTTTTTCGGCGAGCATAATGGTGGTGGCGTTTAGATTACCACTGATGATATTTGGCATAATCGACGCATCGACGACGCGCAAGCCATCGATACCGTGTACCAGCCCTTCGCCATTGACCACCGAATCATTGCCTTCGCCCATTGCACAAGTACATGATGGATGATAAGCCGTCTCGCTATGGTTACGGACATATTCGTCCAACTGCGAATCGGTCACCAAATCATCGGTCGGCGCAATAGCACGTCCACGATAAGGGTCAAGCGCTGGCTGATGCATAATCTCACGGGTGATACGCATGGCAGCGCGGAATTCTTGCCAGTCTTGCTCATGCGACATATAGTTAAATAAGATACTTGGATGCGCGCTTGGGTCTTTCGAGGTTAGCTTGACGCGACCACGACTTGGCGAACGCAATGAGCCCACATGCGCTTGGAAGCTATGCGCTTTCACCGCGCTGCGGCCGTCATAACGCACTGCTAACGGTAGAAAATGATACTGAATATTAGGATGGGTAAACTTCTCATCGGTACGGATAAAACCGCCGCCTTCAAACTGATTTGATGCCCCAAGTCCGGTGCCATTAAACAACCATTCCGCACCAATGGCAGGCTTATTCCACCATTTATTGGCAGGCGCAATCGAGACCGGCAGCTTACATTCATACTGCATATACAGCTCTAAATGGTCTTGTAGGTTATTACCGACACCCGGTAAATCTAGAATTTCAGTCACGCTCACATCTTTAAGCCATTGACCAGGACCAATCCCTGAACGCTGCAATAACTGCGGCGAGGCAATCGCACCCGATGAAACAATCACTTCACGAGACGCATAGAATTTTTTGATTTGACCTTGATGGGCGACTTTGACACCGACAGCACGCTTACCATCAAAGAGAATCACATCAGTCAATGCACCGGTCAAAATAGTGATATTGCTACGCGGTTTGGCACGGTCAAGATAACCGCGCGCCGTTGATGCGCGGCGACCATTTGGCGTGACAAAACGATCCATTGGCCCAAAGCCTTCTTGCTGATAACCGTTTAGGTCATCCGTGCTCGGGTAGCCAGCTTGCACGCCCGCTGCAATCATGGCTTCAAACAGCGGATTGACTCCTGGCTTGGAGGTGGTCATTTCAACCGGACCACCGACACCATGATAGTCGTTCTCGCCAGCGTCACAATTTTCTAACTTTTTAAAATAAGGCAGGCAGTCTGAATAAGTCCAATCCTCTAAGCCTTTAATTTTGGCCCAATCGTCAAAATCTAGCGCATTGCCACGGATATAGCACATCCCATTAATCAATGATGAGCCGCCAAGTCCTTTACCGCGACTACAGTCCATGACGCGGTTATTCATATAAGGTTCGGGATCGGTTTTATAACCCCAGTTATAAGTGGTTCCTTGTAACGGCATCGCGAGCGCCGCTGGCATCTGCGTACGAAAGTCTAAGCGATGGTCCGGACGACCCGCCTCTAACAGCAACACCTTAATGTTGGCATCTTCGGTCAAGCGCGTGGCCAGCACATTTCCTGCTGAGCCTGCGCCGACGATGATGTAGTCATATTCAGGTGTGGTTGATGTCATAAAACGCTCCATAATATTAAAAAAATCCATCATTTCATATCAGTAAGGCGGTGCCAAAAGGACAAATGAGTCCTCATACGCCAACCTGACTGTTTTAAAAATTCTTACCGTACAACTGCTTAAAATACCGATTCAAACTTGCCTAGCTCTACTTGGATAGATTTGGTCTGCGTATAATGTTCAAGGGCTTCAATGCCGTTTTCGCGGCCAATACCAGAATGCTTATAACCGCCCACTGGCATTTGCGCGGGTGACTCGCCCCACGTATTTAACCAGCAAATACCCGCTTCAATCTGTGCAATCACGCGATGCGCTCGGGTCAAATCAGCGGTTACCACTCCTGCTGCCAAGCCGTAATCCGTATCATTGGCGCGGCGAATGACTTCTTCTTCGGTCTCGTACGTCAATATCGACATCACTGGACCAAAGATTTCCTCACGTACGATAGTCATATCATCGCTGCAATCCGTAAACACAGTCGGTGCAACGAATGCGCCTTCAGCGAGCTCGCCTGCCGTGATACGTTCACCGCCAGTCAATAGACGCGCGCCGCCCGCTTTACCTTGCTCGATATAGCCAAGCACTCTGTCCATATGTGGGAAGCTGACCAATGGCCCCATGTTGATGCTCTCGTCCAGCGGATTGCCAAGCTTAATACGCTCAACACGCGTTAAAATAGCCTCTTCAAATTTGGCTTGTAGCGCTTTAGGGATAAATACACGCGTGCCATTGGTACAAACCTGACCGGTACTATAGAAGTTTGCCATCATGGCAATATCAGCAGCGGTATCGATGTCTGCATCATCAAATATGATTAATGGCGACTTACCACCAAGCTCTAAGGTCACGTCTTTAAGCGACGATGATGCCGCACTTGCCATGACTTTTTTACCCGTTGGTACGCCGCCGGTAAACGATACTTTGGCAATATCAGGATGCTGGGTTAGCGCTTCGCCAACTTTATAATCCCCTTGCACAACGTTAAAGACGCCGTCTGGTAAGCCTGCTTCTGTCAAGATTTCTGCCAGTTTTAGTGCCGTTAACGGTGTGACTTCTGATGGTTTAAAAATCATCGCATTACCAGCAGCCAATGCTGGCGCTGCCTTCCACATCGCGATTTGAATCGGATAATTCCACGCGCCGATACCTGCGACCACGCCGAGCGGTTCGCGGCGGGTATAAACAAAGCTGCTATCACGCAGCGGAATCTGACGACCTTCAAGCATTGGTGCCAGACCGGCATAATATTCAACGACATCGGCACCGGTGACGATATCAACATATTTGGTTTCAGAAAGCGCTTTACCCGTGTCTTTGGTTTCGAGCAATGCCAGTACATCATTGCGTTCGCGCAATATCGCAACCGCGTTTAGCAGAATGCGACTGCGCTCAACTGCTGTCATCGCTGCCCACACTTTTTGACCTTGTTGCGCCGCTTTTACCGCTTCATTAATCTGCTCATTAGTTGTTTGTTGAATAATAGCGAGCACCTCACCTGTCGCCGGATTAATATCTTCAAAAGTCGCTAATGATTCATCGACCGCCAAATAACGACCGTTAATATAAGCGGTTTGTATTTGCTCTAAATCGATGATGTCTTTTAAGTTGTTTGGGTTGCTTATGTTTGAATCTGTCATAGGTTCTCCTATCGACGACTGGTAAAGGCTTTGTAAGGACGCCAACACCAAATAATGTCGTCATGGGTTAAGTATTTAAAATAAATTTATATCGTTTATTTCTAAAATTTTTTCTTAAAGTATTGTGTTTAAATCAAAACAAAGCGGCGTTTTATTCATGTTCAGGTTGGGTCATTTTTAGCAAGCGCTCACGTAATGATTTTTTATCGGATATATTAATGCCGGAAAAATCAGAGAGCCAAATACCATCAGCGACCAGACGCACCATGCATAGGGTTTCGGTATTGTCAGTTGGTTTATGCTTGTCTAATTGCGCATTTGACCACTCAGCCCACAGCTTGCGCAGCTCGCTGTCCGCCAGCATCAATACATATAAGGTTGCCTGATTATCAAACTCTTCCTGCCCTTTTTCGCCTAAGCTAATCGTGGCATTGATATAGGCACGGGTAAACGAACCATAACGCACTGGGTCTTTGGCCATCGCCGTATCGACCTCTGTTTCAAACTTTTTCATCGCGTCATGGAATACTTCCAAAATCAACGCATTCTTGGTGGTGAAATGATGCATCACCCCGCCTTTGGTCACCCCAACCGCATCGGCGACGGCTTGAAAAGTGACTTTAGACAACCCTTGCTCTAGCGTGATGCGTGCTGCCTGATCAAGCAGTGCACGACGAACGATTTCTGGCTGTTTTTTACGTTTATAAGCATTTTCTGTTTTCATTTTTATCTCGATGTTCATGCACCAAAGAGTTTGAGAATAAGTTTGTCGCCACTATTGCTACTATTGCCGCTATCTATACCATCAATAATTCTGACAATTTTGACAATGCTAGTGATGGCAACTACCGCCGTATAACCAGTCTTTACTAAATATCTTACGCCTAGCACTTAAAAATGATGACTCTTGCAAGCTCATCATAAGCTCTCAACCATAATGCTAAGACGCAGATATGAGGTTTCTACCTTAAAGAAGATAGGGGTTATTTATTTATCCTAAGCTTAGAAAGCCGTTTTATAAGGATAAAGTTATCTATCTCATAAAAGAAACCACACGGTCGGTATTTTATAGAAATAATACAGCAATGTGAAGGGCTAGTATGTATCTGGGTTTTATAGAGCATTATTCTAGAGAAAGTTGTTCTAGAAAATACTATTTTAGAAGAGGCTGATTTAGACCACATTGGCTTAGATAAAGCTGCATGGTCTAAATAGGTAGAGAAATGACTGTTGAAGTTTTAAGTCAAGTAGACTGATGGAGATTATTAAGTATCAATATGGTGACACTTGATAACAGCAAGGAAAATTTATACCAGTCGCACATAGCTATAACGTAGCGCTTTTATTTTGAACTGACTATGCTATCGACTCAGGTAAATTTTTAACGCCGATGCTTGCCGCATCGATAGCGCCCGCGATATAACCGGGAAACTGCGCTGACCACTCGCTTCCTATACCGCTCAGACTGTTTGCCCAGACGCCAGATAGCGCTTTAGACATAGGTGCTGTGGCATGCTGACCATCACTATTAGCATCGGCAGCGGCTGCTGTGAATGGCTCTTGCGCCCAGTCCTTAAGATATTCAGCCTGAGGTGATTCTGCTTGTGCCCCAAATAAACGCACCAGTTGCGCACGGCAATGCTGCTTTAATACGTCTGCAGAGACAGTTTGGCGTGCGGCTGCAGGTACGCCTATAAAACCAAATAGTGCCCCGTTACCATCTGCCACCGATGCATCATGAATCTCAACCATCGGTCCTTGTCCGCTGCGTGCCGAGCCTGACAATCCTTGTTGTTGCCAAAATGGACTGTCATAAACAGCAAGGTACTTAGCGTGCGGCGCCATCCAAGTGGCCGTCCCTCGCCACTGAGTCGTAAGATTGGTCGGTAAAGCAGGCTCGAATATTATGGTTGCTTCTGCCAATCGAGGCGGTAGCGCCAGTAACACATGCTGCGCTTGCCACTGCTGTGTCTGAAAAACAGCCTCTTGCCCAGACTCATCTTCGCTAGTGATTTCAATATAGTGCCCAGTATTATGCAGCTGACACACTTTTTGATTGGTCAAAATCCGCGTGGCATCTAAACGCTGATAGAGTGCGTCAATCAATGTCGCCATACCACCCTTAAGTCGCATAGACGGCGGCGCACTTTTATAGCCGTGCGTACGCATAGCAGGCTCATTGGGCGAGCGCTCAACCAACATATCGCCCTCTTCAAATTGCGCAAAACTCTCTAACTGCAACTCATCAATCAAACGCGCCAACTGCTGCTGATACTCTGGCCAAAACCATGATGGTCCCAAATCAAAGCCACTGGTGTTATCTGTTATTTGTGCAGTATTTAGGTCAGTTGCCCGCGCTGTCACAATACGACCACCCAAGGTTGGACGCGCTTCTAACAGCACATAATCAACACCTTTTTTCTCTAATAAATAAGCTGCATACAAGCCACTTAAGCCGCCGCCAATAATCGCTACAGATACTGTTTGCATATTATGCTCCTTCCACGTCAGCGCCGATGATATGAGACAGATGACCAGTTTTAAGATAAACCGTAGCGCCGTACTCGCCTGCCTTTATTGGTGGCAGCGCACCTACTGGCAAGCGTATCCAACCACCGCGAGCGTAAGTCTGAGCGTTATCTATTATCCTTTCCTCTACTAATTCGACATCTATCAGCTCGCCGTCTATCAATTCACCGTCTAGCACTAATATCTCAGCGCCGCCTTTGACAGCTTCAGTAAATAGCACCTCATTAGCATCTAAGCGTTGTAAGCTGACCTGCTCGCTGGCGTCTGAGAATAAATGACAGACATCACGATTGCCTTGTTTTTGCCAATTTGCCGCATCATTGGTATCGATGGCGACATAACGCGCCTCTGCTGCTGGCATTTGCCAAAGTTTGACAAAAATAACTGCGCCCTCTTTACTATACGGCTGATGACCAGAGTTTGGTGGATTGCGTAAGTACCAACCTGCTGGATAATCGATATTATCTGCCGAAAAAGTACCCGACAACACCAAAATCTCCTCGCCGCCCGGGTGTAAATGATGAGGGAAATAGGAGTCAGGGGCATAGCGCACGATACTGGTGGCACGGGCTTTTTCTGCGCCGACGCGGTCAAGCATGACGCGCTCGACGCCATTTTGCGGCGATGACACCCATTGGTAGTGTTCGGGCGCTAATGAAGCACGGCAGGTAAAATCTGCATTAATGAGCATAAATATTTTCCAAAGATAAGGTTTGATGCCGTCAATTATCCGCTGATTTACATCGGCTGACAAACGAGATAATATTCATCTCTCTAAAAGAAAATGTTTGCCACTATGAAGAAAGCCGTGCATTTAAACGCCCTACGTGCCTTGGAAGCAAGCGCCCGTCATCAAAGTTTTTCTGCGGCGGCAGACGAGCTAAACGTGACTCCTGCTGCCGTCGGTCAACTGGTACGTAGCTTGGAGGATGCGGTAGGCTTACCGCTTTTTTATCGCAAACCTAGCGGTAAATCGCGCTTAATTCCTACAAAAACAGTCGAGCTGGCATTGCCTCATATTCGGGCAGGCTTAGACAGCTTGGCACAAGGATTGGCACAGTTACAAGCAGGCTCAAATAGCGGCGTACTCACGGTGACGGTCAGCCCTGCCTTTGCCGCTAAATGGCTGTTACCGCGTATCGATCGATTCCAAAGCCTGCAACCAGATATCGATGTACGCCTTGACACCAGTGCTAAATCAATCGACTTTGCCGTTCAAGACGTCGATATCGGCGTGCGCTATGGTGCTGGAGTTTGGGCAGGATTAGTTAGCGAAAAGCTGATGGAAGAAGAGATTTATCCGGTTTGCTCGCCGCAATTGTTACAAGGAAAAAACGTGCTTGATTTGACCCAAGAGATGCTCATCCATGATCGCTCCATGGATGGTTTTATCGGCTTTCCTTCGTGGGATGATTGGCTTGTACAAGCCAGTTTAACCAATGCTACGCTCGCCAAGTTAGATACCTCGCGAGGGATGCAAATCAATAACTCAGCAGCGGTGCTCCAAGCGGTCATCAATGGTCATGGGGTTGCGTTGGCGCGTAGTGTGATGGCACGTGATGATGTCGCTGCCGGACGCTTGGTACGATTGTTTCCTGAGATTACCTTTAGCTCGCCATTGGCTTATTACGTCGTTTATCAAGCGGAATCTGCCCATATGACAACGCTTAAAGCCTTTCGTGATTGGTTGTTTGCAGAAGTGTCGTCCACTCATGAGAGCGGTTTTATTTAGGTATAGTCAGCTCAATATAAAAAGGTATAGGCGATTCAATTTAAAGAAAAATACTGCCTAAACTGACTTAGCAATTTAGGCAAAGTTCAACATTTCTATCAGACTAAGGCGTGTCCTTATTCCCTATTCAAATTCTCTACCCAATGATTCTTAGGCATTGACCCGCATGATACAAAGTCAATCCCAGCTCAGTAAAGCCTGACTTAATGCTTCCAAAAGAAACTTTTGCCTCTTCTAAAGTCTTAAATGGTAAGGGAATACTGTCTCTATTACCGGTCATTATATAATCTGCAAAGCACTTACCCATTAGCGTGCCTGTGGTAATGCCGCGACCGTTATAAGCCGTTGCGGTCAGCAAGCCCTCAGCGGGCTCCATGACTCGAAAAATATGATCTTGCGTAAAGCCAAAACTACCAGTCCACTCGTACTGCCACTTAAATGCTGGCAAATCTGGATAATAGCTTTTTTGCACCGCATTGGCCCATGATTGATAAAAGGATTTTGGTTTAAGCTGTGTACCACCTACCGTTCCCAATAATAGGCGATCATCGTCATCACGGCGAAAGCTAGACAAGGCCAAGCGTGTATCCCATGCCCCTGTTTTATATGGTAAAATGCGATCTGCCGCCTCTCCGCTGAGCGGCTCAGATGCAATCTGATAATAATAAACCAGATAAAAGGTCTTTTTAATTTCTGTCCACTCGCCTTCGGTATAAGCGTTGGTCGCAATAATGACGCGCTCAGATTTCACGCGCGCTTTAGAAGTCCTTGCATACCAATAGCCATCCACCTTTTCTAAGGCTTCAACAGCGGAATGCTCATAAATAGTGACGCCAAGATCTTTTGCTACTTTGGCCAGCCCTCTGACATAAGCCAGCGGGTTTATGGTACCAGCACGGTGATCGAGTAGTGCCTTATTGATATTTTTAGTACCACAATACTCATGGCATTTACTGCCGGTTAATACCTCAACATTCGCACCGCGGCGGCTAAGCTGCTCGTATCTAATATCGACATCGACTTCACCTTTAGCGTTATGTGCCATGTGGATATTACCGGCTTGAGTGGCTTGGGCGTCGATATTATAACGTTTGATTAAGTCAAATACTAAGCTTGGCGCTTGTCCGAGGGCTTCAGTTAAACGCTCACCTGCCGCTTCACCTAGCGCAATATTCAAATCATCAGGGCGCGCCCAAGTACCTGCATTGACGAGCCCTACGCTTTTACCGGAGCCGCCACTGCCTATCGTATGGCTCTCAAGTAAGATAACTTTGACGCCTTTTTCTGCCAAATGAATCGCCGCCGATAACCCTGTATAACCGCCGCCTATGATACAAATAGTCGCTTCAGTATCGCTATTCATCTGGCTGTAAGTATCAATAATAGGGGCGGTCATATTCCACAAACATTGCTCTTGCAACATCTTATATTCCTTCTAAATTACACGTTGTCTACAGTGGAGAGCGTGCTTGTGTCGTTATTAACAGTAGGTTCTTCACGGGGAATAAATTTATCTAAGAATACCCATAGCAAGCCAAATAGCGGCGATAACCAGCAGGCAAAAGCAAATGGCGCATAAGTAAGCGTTGCAATACCTAAGGTTGCCGCGACGAAACTACCACCCATGTTCCAAGGAATCAAAGGAGATAACAGAGTGCCGGTATCTTCAATAGAGCGGGTAAGCGTCGTGCGCTTGTAGCCCATTTCTTGATATTTGTCTTTGAGTAGACGGCCTGGCAATACCAGTGTGGTATAGACGTCACCGATGAGCGTACCGACACCAAGCGTGCTGGCATACGTGGTAATTACCAAACCAAATCTTGATTTCACCATCTTATTGATTTTTGCCATGATGGCTTTGAGCGTACCGTAATGCTCAATTGAGCCGACGAAAGCTAAAGCAAAGATGGTCAAGGTCACAACCCATGTCATCGACATGATGCCGCCTTTAGACAGCAGTTGGTCAACGACAGCAAAGCCTGTTTCACTGACGAAGCCATTTTGTAAGACAGTAAAAATGTCGTGCACACCCACGCCTTGCATAAAGAACGCGACCAATCCTGCAACCACCACACCTGATAATACCGTTGGAATAGCAGGCATTTTCATCACCGCTGCAATGACAACGACCACAGCAGGTAATAAAGTAATGATGCTCAAGTTATAGTTGGCGGCTAGTGAGGCTTGAATGTCTCTGATTGAAGATAAATCGACATTTTCTGCGCCGTAGCCCATCCCAATCCAAGCATAGATAATCAATGCAGTCACCATGGCAGGTACGGTGGTTGGCAACATACCGCGGATGTGCTCCCAAAGGTCAATACCGGCAGCCGCTGGGGTTAAGTTGGTGGTGTCAGATAAAGGGGACATTTTGTCGCCGAAAAAAGCACCGGAAACAATGGCGCCGCCCGTTAGTGACGGCGGAATGCCCAAGCCTAGCCCAATACCCATCATGGCAAGACCAACCGTACCAACCGTGCCCCAAGATGTACCGGTTGCGACAGAAATAATGGCGCAGATAAGACAGACAGAGACTAGGAATGATGAAGGAGAAAAAACGCTAAAACCGTAATATAAAATCGTGGGAACCGTACCAGCGATAATCCAAGCACCGATGAGCATACCAACGCCCATCAAGATAATCATGGCCGGTAGACCAATTTTGACAACCTTTAAAAAGCGTTGTTCCATGCCATCCCAGTCACGGCCACGCAGCTTCATAAACAAGCCAGTGATTAAAATACCGCAAGCTAAGGGTATGTGAGGGGTAAAATCTTTGAATACAAAAAACTGCACCATCAGAATAATGGCAGTCAACACCAGAGGTGCAATATCTAATAAAAAACTAGAAGACGGACCGTAGCCATCTTTAGCTTCGTCATAAGGTTTATCATCCATCATAAGATACCTACCTTCCTTAGTAGTGGATACTGCTGTCATGGATATAACAGTAGTGTAAACAACCAATCCATGGCTGCTGATAATGCTGAAAAAAGTGCTAAAAAGGTTACTGAAAAGGGAGTAAAAAGCCTGTTTTGAAATCATGAATGGTTATTCATCACTTCCGCAGGCTTTCATACTAAAACAATAAATACTTGATAATTGGCGACCAAAATAGCTAATAACTGGCTTGTTAAATAGGCGCTGAGCCTACTTAACAAGCATCACGTCACGTCACGTCACATTGTTATTAGCCAAAGTTGATGCCTTGTGCCAGTGGCAGCTCGGTTGAATAGTTGACCGTATTGGTCTGACGACGCATATAAGCTTTCCATGCATCAGAACCTGATTCACGACCACCGCCGGTTTCTTTTTCGCCGCCAAATGCGCCGCCAATCTCAGCGCCACTGGTGCCGATGTTGACGTTAGCGATACCGCAATCACTACCGCGGTCGCTGAGGAAAGTTTCAGCTTCACGTAAGTCATTGGTAAAGATACAAGATGACAGCCCTTGTGGCACATCGTTTTGCATCGCTAGCGCATCGTCGAACTCTTTATAAGGCATGACATATAAAATCGGCGCAAACGTCTCACTACGTGCCACGTCATTTTGCTCATCAAGCTCAACAATCGCAGGGGTCACATAATAAGCATCGGGGAATTTATCCATTAGTACCCGTTCGCCGCCCGTGACTTTACCGCCAGTATTGCGGGCTTTTTCTAACGCCGCTTGCATATTATTAAAGCTGTCTTCATCGATTAGTGGACCGACCAAATTGCCTTCAAGCGGATGGCCGATGCTCACCGTCTCGTATGCAGACTTAACGCGCGGTAAGATATCGTCTTTGACGGACTCATGAACGAACAGACGGCGTAAGGTGGTGCAGCGCTGACCTGCCGTTCCTACTGCTGAGAATAGAATGCCTCGTAACGCCAAATCTAAATCGGCAGTGGGTGCCAAAATCATGGCGTTATTACCACCGAGCTCAAGCAAACATTTACCAAAACGCTCAGCGACTTTTGGCCCCACTTCTCGGCCCATGCGCGTACTGCCGGTGGCACTGACTAAAGCGATATCTTTATTTTCAACCAACGCATTACCGATATCGGTTTTACCCAATATGATTTGCGATAAATGTGCTGGTGCTTCACCAAATTTTGCCAAGGCTTTTTCAAATAACGCTTGGCATGCTAAGGCGACAAGTGGGGTTTTTTCTGAAGGTTTCCAGATGACAGGGTTGCCACAAACGATGGCCAGTGCCGTGTTCCAAGACCAAACGGCGACTGGGAAGTTAAAGGCAGAGATGACGCCGATGACGCCAAGTGGATGCCATGTCTCACGCATGTGGTGACCTGGGCGTTCTGAGGCGATGGTTAGACCATAAAGCTGACGTGATACGCCCACGGCAAAGTCACAAATATCAATCATTTCTTGGACTTCGCCAAGGCCTTCTTCTTTGATTTTTCCGGCTTCTAGCGATACTAAGATACCTAAATCTTCTTTGTGCTCACGCAGGACTTCACCCAACAGACGAATCAGCTCACCACGTTTAGGGGCAGGAACGACACGCCATTCTTGAAAGGCTTGTTTGGCATTTTGGATTTTAGTATCGACGTCGGCCACTGTATCTAACGTGACTTTACCGATGACTGAGCCATCAATTGGGGTGGTGACTTCAAAGTCGCCATTTTGATAGTGTGCTTCTTCTACGCCCATTGCAGACATATATTGCTTAATCATAATCAATCCCTTGCATATTGGTATAATGGTTTACTACGTCCTTGACTGACTTATAAAATTACCCTGCTACCTACTAAGTTGCAAAATAATAAATTTCTTGCAGTCATTCCTTTTTGGAATGACGTGCTAATAAGTCGGCTATAAGCTAGTCATTTCTAGCCTAAATTTTACTAAATACTGACACTAGACAGACACTGCTCAAGGCTTTGCGCCTGCATCGCTTCGTACAATGCCATCTCATCATAAACGGCTGCGCCCAAATCACGCTCAAACTCTTGTTGGCTTGAGTAACCGTCATATTGGCTTGGCTGCGCCTGTTGCAGATTTGATTGGAAGATACCGGCGGCACTGACAGGCAAAAAGTCCTCATAAACGATAGGTTCAATGCGAAGCACTTCATCATTAATCAGAGCAGTCAGCTTAGCATTAGGCAGTTTATTCAAATCATCAGTGCTTAAGGTAGCGGCCAACAACGCTTGACCGTCTTCAGAATCAAGGGTGCTATCCGTCAACTGGTAATAAAAATACGCCAGCCCCTCATCGTGTAGAGTTTGATAATCATCAGGAAAAGCGGTAAATACCTCAGTTAAAATTTGATTATACTGAGCCGCATTGTCCTCATTTGGGGTAGCACCAAGCTGGCGGCGAGCTGCGGCCAGTAATTCATCATAAAGCGCGCGGCCCTTTTGTG
This sequence comes from Psychrobacter sp. CMS30, assembly GCF_904846565.1. Classification (NCBI taxonomy): domain Bacteria; kingdom Pseudomonadati; phylum Pseudomonadota; class Gammaproteobacteria; order Moraxellales; family Moraxellaceae; genus Psychrobacter; species Psychrobacter sp. CMS30. The sequence goes on from NZ_CAJHBF010000020.1 coordinate 46,767, forward strand.
TTAACGCCACACCGCGTTGCTCAATCTCTCCAAAGCGCGCGGTATGATGCCCTTGCTCGTACTCTTCATGGCTAGCGTCTGAATTATTAGCAACTTTAAAGCCAACCGCTTCTTGTAGCGCCTTAAAACTGGTTTGCCTTAATAAGATAGGACAAACTCTACGTGGCGGCCCTTCGATGATGGCTTTTGAGGGTATGCCTCTTGCTTGCATGCCTTGTTGTACCGCATCAATATCCAAGGTTCGAGGCGTTAAATGATTGATATGTGGACCCTTAAAGCCGACTACATCAGCGACGAGCGGATGCTGATTTAATAGACGCTGATAGAGCGCTTTTGCCACCGGCGTTTTATCATGCCAGCGAAATGTCTCTAGCGCTTCTTGTACAAACTGCTCTGCTTGCGCAGCAGTTAAACCACCTTGCGCCTCAAAGACCTCAATAAGCTCAATGACGCCCGTAGTGAATATCTGACGCTGCGCCAGTGTGGCCGTGGCTTCTTGTCTTAAGGTTTCATCGGCAATCAAATCTAAACGCAATAACGAGGTAAAGACGCGAAAGGGACTTTTATGCAATGAATGCGAGTCAAGCGCGCGAAAAGCTGTTGAATGCACGGGCACGCCAGCAGGAGCTAAATCGTAGTAGCCGACAGGGTGCATACCCATCACGGCAAAGAGACGGCGCATCATGCTCAGCTCTGCTGCGGTACCCAGCCGAATCGCCCCGTGGCGCTCCATGCTTAGACGTTCAATCTCGCCCGTATGCAGCAGTTGTGATTTAATATCGGGATGTGAGGTTAATACTTCGGCATTGACATCACTGACCAAATCAACCAAGTCGCCGTATAGCGGCACCTCATCTTGGTACATCGCTGACATGGCCATAGAGAAATCATGGCGGATATCATCGCTGCAGATAAAATCCTTATCTGGACTGACGCTACTATTTTTCACAAATAAACATCCTTGTAATAGAGTTAATAAATTTTTAGCTTAATAATAAGTATTTGATTTCGAGCATTTGGTTATGACGATGCGCTATCAATCCTAAGCACCCCTAAGCACCCCTAAGCACCCCTAAGCACTCCTAAACATTCCTAAACATTCCTAAACATTCCTAAACATTCCTAAACATTCCTAAACATTCCTAAACATTCCTAAACATTCCTAAGCATTCCTAAACATTCCTAAGCATTCCTAAGCATTCCTAAACATTAAGCGGCAGGCAATCCATCAGGAAGCGCGATGAGCACCTCTTTTAGAATATCCAACCCTTCTTTTAGGGTGTCAGGCTCTATGGTAAGTGGCGGTAATAAGCGAATGATATGGCGATATTGCCCACTTGGCATCAGCAATAGACCACGCTCGCGGGCTTTGGTTAATACTTGCGCCATCACACTTGGATGCACATCATGCTCAGGATGGCGCAGCTCGATACCGCGCATCGCACCGATACCGGTAAGACCAAATAACCAAGGCGAGATACCTTCTTGCTGCCATTGGCGGATGGTCGTCTCAATCGTCTGGGCATAATGCTTGGCTGACTGCCAAACGTCATTAGCTTGCATGATATCAAGCGTGGCATTGGCAGCGGCGCAAGCAACTGGATTGCCAGAATAAGTACCGCCCAAACTGCCTTTAGGCAAACCATTGACCACATTAGCCTTGCCGATGACTGCGCCTAAGGGCAAGCCACCTGCAATACTTTTGCCAAGTAAAATAAGGTCAGGCTCAATCCCTAAATGAGTAAAAGCAAACGGCGTACCCGTACGACCATAACCGGATTGAATTTCGTCCATGATAAGTAACATGCCGTGCTCATCACAAAACTTACGTAGATATTGCGCAAAGGTGGGCGATAACAACTGAAAGCCGCCTTCCCCTTGTACAGGTTCGACGATAATGGCACCGATATTATCGATATCGGTTTCTACCATAAATAAACGCTGGAGCGCATCAATCGCTTGCTCGTCGCTGATATTGTTATCGGGACTGGGGAAAGGAATGTGATAAACGCCGCTCCCTAATGCACCAAGTCCGCGCTTATACGGGGCGACCTTACCATTGAGATTGAGCGCAGCCAGTGTGCGCCCATGAAAGCCACCGTCAAACGCAATAACGCCTGTGCGACCCGTTTTCATGCGTGCTATCTTGATGGCGTTTTCAGTTGCTTCTGCACCGCAGTTGGTGAGCATCCCTGCCAGCTCGCCGCTGATAGGTACAAGCTCACACAATCGCGGCATAAAGCTTTGATACGGCTGATGCGCTGCCGCATTGTAGGCATAGTGAATCAGCGACTGGGCTTGCTGAATGATGGCGTCAACGATGTGAGGGTGGCAATGACCAAAGTTTAAAACGCCGATACCGCCGACAAAATCGATATAACTGCGGTCATTGTCGTCCCAAACTCTGGCATTTTTGCCTTTGACGAGCGTGAGCGGATGCACCATCGTAAAGGCATCGGTCACGTTATAAAGCTTGTCCATGATGAATCTCTATCTCTTCCTTGAGTTTGACTCATTTCAACAAAACATCATTCCAGCAGCAAACGAATAATAGTTGTGGTGGCATTCCTTTTTGTCATTACCAGTAAATTAGCTCCCTAAACGAATCCTTTAAAAACAAAAAAACTGCGTATCAAGGCAGTTTTTTTGTTTAGCTTGTTAAATTTTCACAGCAAATAACTTTGCAGAATAAAAGTCACAAGACCAGTGTTATAAAGAAATACTTTAGGGTATAAAGAGACATAAGAAAGCAACATTATAAAACCAACCCTAACGCCTTTTCACGTTCATCTGAGATTGCTAAATAAGCCGTAATCCATTCTAAAACCGCTTTGACCTTATGCGATTGCCCTGAAGAGACAGGATAAGTCACATAGTAGCTGCCGCGACCCTTTGCCGCATAATCCCACGCCATCACTAAAGCGCCTGATTGTAACTCGGGCTCAACCAAACGTAACGGCACCAAGGCTATACCATAACCCAGTAAGGCGGCAGAAATGCAAGCATGGAAAGTCTCAAAACGTGGACCTACAAAGGTGCCATCGACGCTGATATCTTGTTGCTTAAAATACTCATACCACGCACTTAAGCGTGAACTTATTTGCAATAACACATAGTCATCCAAACACTCCCTACTTGTCAAACACTCAGTACTCAGTGTTTTATCTCGCAAATACTGCGGCTGACAGACTGCAACGCAGTATTCATCGAACAGTTTTATAGACTCCATATTGCTCCACATGCCATCACCATATAAAAAAGCAATATCGACATTTTGGTCTTCAGAAAAAAATGGCCCCGCCAGCTCTTTAATATCCAAGTTAATAAGGGGATATTCTTGACTAAAGCCACTGAGTGCTGGAATCAACCAACGGGCACAAAATGTCGGATGCGAGACGATTTTTAGCAGCTCGGTGTTACTGCTATGCGACATCAAATTGGTGGTCGCCACCTCGATATGTTTTAAAATCTCTAACACTTCAAGATAATATGACTTGCCAGCAGGGGTCAATGAAATCCGGTGCGGCGTCCGATAAAACAAAGACAGGTTTAGCATCTCCTCTAACTGCGCCACTTGCTTACTGATGGCGCTTTGGGTCATGTGCATCTCTTGCGCGGCATTGGTAAAACTCAAATGACGAGCAGCGGTCTCAAAACATTGCAGCGCCGTCGTTGAAGGGTATCTTCTAAAGGCTAATGGTTTATTGGTGTCTGTTTTCATAGATTGCTTTTCTTTTATTCCATCTTAGTAAAATATCAATGATTATTTAAAATCACGTTATCAGGCATTCCTAGCCTATGGCGTCATCATACCTATATTCAAGCGTAAATAGCGATACCTCACTATAAACACTATGTAACTGACACTGATGCCATCATCGTATTTACTTAACCATTCAACCAGTTACTCGGTCGCTAATTTTAAAGACTCTCCTACAAAAAAACGGTCGATTCCTGATAAAATAGTAGGGTCTGATGATAGGCTCTGACATACCGCAACTGATTTGCTATCTTGACCTCCTCTTTTTCATCATTACGACCTATGCCGCCGTTATTCTTAAACTCATGAATTATTTTTCAGCTAATTTGCACTATTAGCGCCTTCTTTATTTGTATTGGATCATATGAAACATAACCTTGAGGTGAGCGCAAATGCTCGCCGAACTCAGTATTTCCAAGTATTTTTGATGGGCGTCAGCGCCTTTATTATGAATACTACCGAATTTGTCCCCGTTGCCCTATTAAGTGACATCGCCCAAGATTTTTCCATCACTACAGCTGAGACCGGCTGGATGTTGACACTGTATGCGTGGATTGTCGCGGCCATGTCATTACCATTGATGCTGCTTACCAGCCGATTTGAGCGTAAAAGCTTACTTTTGGGCTTGTTTGTGGTTTTTATTGCCAGCCATGTGTTATCAGTATTTGCATGGAGTTTTGATGTATTGCTGATTAGCCGTGTTGGTATTGCGCTATCGCATGCGATATTTTGGTCCATCACCGCAGCGATTGCGATACGCGTAGCACCAGAAGGCAAAAAAGCACTGGCACTTAGTGTACTTGCGACCGGTACTTCATTGGCGATGGTGCTTGGCGTGCCATTAGGGCGCTTGGTCGGTCAATGGTTTGGTTGGCGGGCGACCTTTGGCGGTATTGGGGTGATTGCTTTTATCGTCTTTATCTTGCAAGCAAGGCTATTGCCAACGCTGCCCAGTATGTTTGAAGGCTCGTTTAGAAAAATTCCAGAATTGCTTAAAAACCCCTTATTGGTCTGTTTGTATCTGCTTATTTTACTGGTCTTTACCGCGCACTATACCGCTTATTCTTATATCGAACCCTTTATGCGGCAGGTTGGCGCTATTAGTGAAAACGCCGCGACGGTTGTCTTGCTATTATTTGGGGTGGCAGGGATTGCCGGCAGTGTGATATTCAGCCGTTGGGGTGATCGTTTTAATACCAGATTGATGCTGATATCGATCATATTAATGCTGATATCTATGCTGGTGCTATTGTTTGCCGTGACTTCTATCTGGGCGCTGAGTTTCATTGCGTTACTGTGGGGCGCGGCGCTGATGCTGCTGATTATCTCTATGCAAGCCAAAGTCATCATGGTCGATGTCACGGCGCAAGACATGCTGATGTCGATGTTCTCAGGCATTATTAATTTAGGAATTGGCGCCGGTGCGCTGTTTGGGGGTTATGCAGTGACGCATATTTCAATATCAAGCGTCGGCTATGTTGGTGCCGCTATCGCCAGTGTGTCGCTGCTCTTGATGTTATTTATGATAAAGCGCTTTCCTGAATTAAGCAGAAGACTTGGTTAGCTAAGGGCAGATTAACCAAAGTTCATTCAACGCACAAAAAAATGCCAGCCAATTAAATGGGCTGGCATTTTGCTGTTTGCTTTATTAAAAAATTAAGCCGCTTATTTAAAAATCCACCTTACCGCGTAACGCTTTGGTCTTACCGCGTTGGGTTTTTTCATCGACGCGTTTACGTTTGGCATTTCTGCTAGGTTTGGTCGCTTTGCGGGTTTTATTGACATGAGTGGCTTTTATAATAAAGCTTTGCAGCCGCTCAAGCGCATCAATTCGATTGCGTTCTTGGGTACGAAACTGCTGCGCTTTAATAATAAGCACACCTTCTTTAGTGATTCGGCTGTCTTTGCTGTCCAATAAACGCTGCTTAATGACATCGCTCAAGCTTGAGGCATGAATATCAAAACGCAGATGAATCGCAGACGACACTTTATTGACGTTTTGCCCGCCTGCCCCTTGCGCGCGTATGGCGCTAATCTCTACTTCACTGTCATTCAGACTGATGGTATTGCTGATAAAAATCATAAAATACTTTTATAAATGATTGATAGATGAAGTTAATGATAAAGCATTCTCAATTAACGCGCCACTTGCCCGCTTAATAGCGGCCAAAACGCCGTATTTCTTAACCTCTATAATCTGCAATTTATAGGGTAAACCTTATAAATGTTATCGTTTGACGTTGCTGTGTCTAACCTCTGTCTATAAAGCGTAAGCCTGCGCAGTGATTTGATTTTAAGGTGGTAGGATGACTTTAGATAAATACAGTATTAAACAGATACGGTATTGTTGAATCAAAGCGTTAACAAGCCGATTTTAGTCAAAGGAATAAGCGTTGTATGACAACCAATAATAAGAAATCTAATCATAAAAAATCTAACATTTCTCTCAAAAATCACCACCTTACAGCTGCACAAAGCATTCAAGTCAGGGGCGCGCGGGTGCACAATCTCAAAAATGTCGATGTGGATTTACCGCGTAATGCGTTGGTCGTTTTTACCGGTATATCAGGCTCAGGCAAATCGTCACTGGCATTTGGTACCTTGTTTGCTGAGTCGCAACGCCGCTACCTTGATTCGGTATCGCCTTATGCACGGCGCTTGATTGACCAAGTTGGCGAGCCTGATGTCGATTCGATAGAAGGCTTACCACCAGCCGTCGCCCTGCAACAACAACGCGGTACGCCGTCGGTACGTTCATCGGTTGGTAGCGTGACGACGATTTCAAATGGTTTGCGCATGCTGTACTCGCGAGCAGGCGAATACCCTGTTGGGCAAGACATGTTGTATGCCGATGCCTTTTCGCCAAATACGCCAGAAGGTGCTTGCCCTACTTGCTCAGGTATTGGCCGCGTGTTTAAGGTCACAGAAGATTTGCTCGTACCTGACAAGACGAAAACCATTCGAGAACGCGCCATTGCTGCTTGGCCACCGGCATGGCAAGGGCAAAATCTGAGCCGGATATTGACCACACTGGGCTACGATATCGACAAACCTTGGAACACCTTACCCAAGGAAACCCGCGATTGGATTTTATTTACGAATGAAACCCCAGAAGTGCCGGTTTACCCAGAATACAATCTCGAGCAAGTACGCGAGGCGATTAAAAAAGGTGAAAAGCCCAATTATAAAGGCACTTTTACCAGTGCAAAAAATTTCGTCTTACATTCTTTTGCCACGACCCAAAGTCCACGTACCAAAAAACGTGTGGCGCAGTTCATGCAAATTTCAGAATGCCCAAGCTGCCATGGCAAAAAGTTAAAACAAGAATCACTGTCGGTTAAATTTGCAGGGCTTGATATTGGCGAGTTATCACAATTAACCTTGACTGAACTGGCGCTTAAACTTCACGGCGCTGCCAATAAAAAACTCAGCGATGATATGCCCGACCGAGAAAAAGCCATTGTTGCCAAGCGTATTACCAGCGATATTTTATCGCGTGTAGAAGCGTTAACCAGACTTGGGCTAGGTTACTTATCGCTTGAACGTACCACACCTACCTTATCGCCCGGTGAGCTACAGCGCCTAAGACTTGGCACTCAAATTCGCTCTAAACTATTTGGCGTGGTTTATGTGCTCGATGAACCGTCCGCTGGCCTGCATCCTGTCGATACTCAGGCGCTATTAGGCGCCCTAGATGAACTGGTAGCGGCGGGTAATTCATTATTCATTGTCGAGCATGATGTCAGCGTCATTCGCCACGCCGATTGGATAGTCGATGTCGGACCAAAAGCGGGCAGTCATGGCGGTGAAATCATCTATAGCGGCCCTGTCGCAGGCTTGCAAGATATCTCTGATTCTTATACTGGACAATATCTTTTTAATGGTGATTCCAAAAATAAAAAATCAAAAACCCAGCAACCAAAAGCCCATCAATTAACAAGCCAGCAGCCAAGACAACCTAATCATTGGCTAAAACTTGCCAATATCGAGCGTAATAATCTACAAGGGTTAGATGCGGCATTTCCTTTAGGGGTATTAACCACAGTGACGGGGGTTTCAGGTTCGGGGAAATCGAGTTTGGTCAGTCAAGCATTGGTTGAACTGGTCTACAATGCGCTAGGGCAAAAAACCGTGATTGAAGCACCCACCGATGAAGCGGCTTTACTGGAGCAAGAACAAGAAACGCCAATAGGCGGAGAGATAGTCAATGGTATGGAGCATATCAAACGCTTAGTCACCGTCGACCAAAAAGCCATCGGGCGCACACCGCGCTCAAATCTGGCCACTTATACTGGACTGTTTGACCATGTGCGCAAATTATTTGCCGCCACTAAAGAAGCAAAAGCAAGGCACTATGATGCTGGACGTTTCTCATTTAACGTAAAAAAAGGCCGTTGCCCAAATTGCGAAGGCGTCGGTTTTGTCAGCGTTGAGCTGCTATTTCTGCCGAGTGTTTACTCGCCTTGCCAAGTGTGCCATGGTCAGCGCTACAATGACGAAACCTTAGAAATTACTTATCAAGGTAAAAACATCGCTGAAGTACTCGATTTGACGGTCGAAGCGGCTTCTGAATTTTTCATTGATGATGCCCCAATAATGCGCGCCTTAGATGCCTTGCTAAAAGTTGGGCTTGGCTACCTAAGACTTGGGCAACCAGCGACCGAGTTGTCTGGTGGCGAAGCACAGCGTGTCAAACTTGCTACCGAACTGCAGCGTACCCAGCGCGGCGATACGCTGTATGTGCGCGATGAACCAACGACCGGCTTACACCCTTCTGATGTCGCGATGCTGATGGCACAGTTAAATGGGCTGGTCGCAACCGGTAATACAGTGATTATGGTTGAGCACGATATGCAAGTTGCGAGCAACAGCGATTGGATTATCGATATGGGCCCTGGTGCTGGCGATGAAGGTGGTCTTATTGTCGCCGCGGGCACGCCTAAAGAGGTAGCTAAGTCCAAAGAGAGTCGTACTGCGCCTTTTTTATTGTCTTAGTATTGATATAAAAAACAGTACACTAACTAAAAAATGGAAATATGTAATAAGAAAAACCGCACGATTTTAATATCATGCGGTTTTTCTATGTTAAGTGCTGTCTTTATCTTTCAAACTACTCATTGATAACTAGGCAAGCATACCGCCATCAACGACTATCGTTGCGCCAGTGGTATAACTTGATGCATCAGACACCAAATACAATACCGTGCCTGCCATCTCGTCAGGATTAGCCACGCGCCCTAACGGTATCGCATGTAATGCCATCTTTAAGACTTTATCATTGGTAGTCAATGCTGAGGCAAACTTGGTGTCGGTTAAACCCGGCAGCAGCGCATTAACGCGAATATTTAATGGACCACATTCTTTAGCAAAGGCTTTAGTCATGCTAATCACTGCCGCTTTAGTAATTGAATAGATACCTTGCTTATCACCTGCGACCAAGCCATTGACCGAGGCAGTATTTAGAATCACCCCGCCGCCCTGCTCACGCATCATTTTGCCGGCAGCTGTCGACATAAAGAAATAACCACGAATATTGACTTCAACGGTCTTATCAAAAGCCGCTAAATCCGTATCTAAGATATGCCCGTAGTAAGGGTTTGCCGCGGCGTTATTGACCAAGATATCGATTTGACCAAATTCGCTTTTGATGTGCTCAAAAATCGCTTCAATCTGATCCATATCGCCCACATGACAAGCAAAGGCGCTGGCTTTATGACCATCAGCGATGATGCTATCCGCGACCGCTTGGCAAGCATCAATCTTACGGCTAGAGACAATCACATGCGCGCCTCTTGACGCCAATAAGCGGGCGATAGATTCGCCAATACCGCGGCTCGCACCGGTAACTAAAGCAATCTTGCCCGTTAAATCAAATAAATCTTTCATCATTATTCCTTATATTTTACATATATTATTTATACATTTTAAATGTGTAGCAGAGCTTAGAAACTTCGTATCAATCTTTTTAAGAAAGCACATTAAGCCAGCATACCGCCATCAAGGGTAAACGCATGACCATTCATAAAGCTGCTCTCATCGCTAGCTAGCCATGCAATCGCGCCAGATACTTCATCAACTTCACCCAAACGCCGCATTGGGCTAGCTTTGATAGTTGCTTGCTGGGCACGCTCGTCCATTTTTGCCATGGTATTACGCACCATTGGCGTATCGATAAAGCTTGGACATACCGCATTAAAGCGGATATTGACACGGGCATATTCATGAGCAGCAGACTTGGTCAGCCCCATAACGCCATGCTTGGCCGCGCTATAAGCTGTCAGCAGTGGTGCTGAACGTAAACCAGCAATGGAGGCAATATTAATCACATGACCGCCGCCATTGGGCGCCATACAAGTAACAGCAGCGCGCATACAATGCCAGACGCCTTTTAGATTAACCGCGATATTACGATCAAAATCTTCATCGCTTAGCTCATGCATCGGTGCCGGTTTATGGTCGATACCCGCATTATTTATCACCACATCAAGACCGCCAAGCGTTTCCATAGCAAAAGCAAATAGCGCCCGCACTTCATCGCCGTTAGTCACATCGACCTTTTTAAAGACAATGCTATTACCAGCATCTTGGGCTTGCTTGGCAACAGCAGCACCCATCTCTTCTGCCAAATCGCCAATGACAACTTTCGCACCGCGACTGGCTAACAATAACGCACTTGCCGCACCGATGCCAGACGCGCCGCCCGTGATTAAAATACGTTTACCAGTGACGTCTGATGCAATTCCATTTGTATTCAGTGTCATGATTTATCCCTCTACCTTAAGTACCAGTTTACCGAAATTTTCACCTTTAAATAGCATCATCAAGGTATCAGGGAAAGTCTCAATACCCTCAACGATATGGTCTTTCACTTTAATGTCGCCCGCTTGAATCCAGCCTGCGATGTCTTTCATCGCTACCGGATACTCTTTGATATTATCGAATACAACGATGCCTTCCATACGGGCACGATTGACCAATAATGACAGATAGTTTGACGGCCCTTTTACTTCTGTAGTGTTGTTATATTGGCTAATCGCACCGCAGATAACGATACGGGCATGTAGATTAATTTGCGTGAGGACGTCATTTAAAATATCGCCGCCGACGTTGTCAAAAAAGACATCGACCCCATTTGGACAGGTTTCTTTTAAGCCTTTTTTGACATTCTCATTTTTATAATCTATAGCCACATCAAAACCCAGCTCATCGACTAAGAATTTGCATTTCTCGCTACCACCTGCGATACCGACGACGCGGCAGCCTTTGAGCTTGGCAATTTGCCCAACCAAGCTACCAACCGCACCAGCGGCACCAGAAACGACGACGGTCTCGCCCGCTTTTGGCGCGCCTGTTTTTAATAAGCCAAAATAGCCAGTCATACCCGGCATACCGAGTACACCTAAGTAATAAGACAATGGCGCAAGCTTTGGATCGACTTTATGTAGTCCTGCGCCATCGCTGACCGCATACGATTGCACGCCGTTATGACCTACGACATAATCGCCAACGGCAAACTTCTCATGCTTACTTTCGATGACTTTGCCCACCGTTCCTGCACGCATCACCTCACCAATCTGTACCGGTGCAATATAAGACTTAGCATCGTTTAGCCAGCCACGCATCGCTGGATCCATCGAGATATATTCAATTTTTATCAGTAACTGACCGTCTGTGATATTCGGTAGTTCTGACTCAGTATAATCCCACGTCTCTGCACTCGGCGCGCCAACAGGTCGTTCTTTTAAGCGCCACTGCTTATTGATTGTTGTCATTATTTATTCCTTTAAAGTTGTATTTATTATTAATACAAAATATGATTCAAAATCCCTTAAAACCACTCTGCTTGCATATCGGTACATACTGCATTGTCGTTATTTAACAGCTCAATATCGCGCTTGATTAACGGCAATTCCCAATCGATAAAGTATTTTGCTGCTTGTAGTTTGCCGTGATAGAAGTCTTGCTTATCAACGTCAGCCGTATCATTTAATAATTGCTCAGCTTTGCTGGCTTGGCGAATCCAAATCCAACTGACCACGATAGAGGCAAAAATATTCATCAATGCTTGCGCATTACCAGTCAACGTGATGGCTTTTTCTGTTTGCAGAACTTTACTTAAATGCACCAACACTTCATGCAAATGACCCATATAAGGCATCAATTTACCGGCAAGTTTTGCGGTTTCTGGTGTGCTGATACTTTCTAAGTCTTGAGTAATTTCACGTTTGAGAATTTGAATACCAAGACCCTTATTTTGCCATAACTTTCGAAATGACAAATCTAACGCTTGCACGCCATTTGTACCTTCATGAATAGGATTGAGACGATTGTCACGCCAAAACTGCTCGGCTTGATATTCACGTGTATAGCCTGCACCGCCCAATACTTGAATGCCTAAATCATTGGCCTTTGGACCATATTCTGATGGCCATGCTTTGAGTACTGGCGTGAGTAAATCCAGCAGTTCTGATAGCTCAGCTTTTAGTGTTGCATCTTCACAAGTATTGATACGGTCAATCAGGTTTGAGCCATATAAACAGAGTGATATGCCGCCCTCGCTGTAGGCTTTTTGCGCAAGCAACATACGTTTGACATCACCATGATTAATAATCGTCGTTGCTGCATCTTCGGGCTTATTATTTGGTGCAATTCTGCCCTGCGTTCTGTCTTTGGCATAATCGAGCGAATACTGATAACCGCGATAGCCAATCATCGCCGCGCCAAAACCAACCGCAATGCGCGCTTCATTCATCATTTTGAACATGTAGCGCAAGCCGAAATGCTCTTCGCCGATAAGGTAGCCATAGCACTCGCCTACATCACCGAAACTTAACGCCGTAGAAGTCGCGCCTCGATAGCCAAGCTTATGAATAAGACCCGTTAAATGCACATCATTGCGCTCGCCAACTGATAAATCTTCATTTAGACGGTATTTTGGTACGGCAAATAAAGAAATGCCTTTGACACCACCAGGACCACCCGGCACTTTGGCTAAGACCAAATGCACAATATTATCAGACAATTCGTGATCACCCGCTGAGATATAAATCTTGCTGCCTTTTACGCGGTAAGAACCGTCGTCTTGTTTGACGGCAGTGGTTTTTATATCAGCAAGTGATGAGCCAGCATGCGGCTCTGTTAATGCCATGGTGCCAGTAAATTCGCCCGTTAGCATGCGAGGCATAAAGGCATTTTTAATCTCATCGCTGGCGAAATGTGAGATAACATTAATCGCCGCCGTGGTCAAAAATGGATAAGCCGTCGTTGATGGGTTGGCCGCCATAAAATAGCCTGCTACCGCCGTCATGACCGTTTCAGGTAATTCCATGCCGCCATCGTCAAAGCTATAACGGCCCGCGATAAATCCCGACTCACGAAACGCATCAAAGGCGACTTTGACATCGTCTATCATGCTGACTTTTTTGCCGTCAAACTGCGGCTCGTTTTTATCCGCCACATGGTTGTGTGGCAAGAACAACTGGGTCGCGATTTTATTGGCGGTGTCGAGTACCGCATCGAAGGTTTCGCGGCTATGTTCTGCAAACTTCGGATGCTCGGTTAAATGTTCAGTGCCCAATACATCATATAATTGAAACGGTAATTCAAAGTCATTGATAAGCGTATCTGCTGCCATAGTATTCTCGTTAACTCATTAAATTTGGTGATGCATTGATATTAATCTAATTTAATGCCTTGCCGTATTGTCATTTATGACATAATTATGGTCAAATAAGACATTCCCTCTAACCTATAGTGAGTGAATTTCAAATTACGTATCGTGCAGCTGGTGAATATCAGCTATAAATTTGCATACACTTAAAGGAAGCCAAATTTTGCCCTACTTCAAACCATTTAAAGTCATTATTGTCGGCTTCGATGGCGTACTTGGCAGCGTGCTCGCTGGGGCGCTAGATTTATTTTCATTTACTGGGGTCAGCTGGCAGCGATTTTTGGATGAGGAAGTAGAGCCTAGATTTAATGTGCAGATTGCTAGTCTGGGCGGTGTAGATATCAGATGCAGCAACCGCTTAATCATGCAAGCGCATTGCGATATTCAGGAAGTCACAGAGTGCGACTTACTATTAATCCCAACGATTGGCGATTCAATCGATAAAGTATTGAGTCAAAATAGCGATTTAATTCCGCATTTGCAGCGACTGGCGAATACCAAAGCGGATATCGCTAGTAATTGTAGCGGGGCTTTCTTTTTAGCAAAGGCAGGCTTGCTCGATGGCAAAGTAGCGACCACCCATTGGGGCTATGCCAATAAGTTTAAGGCAGATTTTCCACTGGTTGATTTGCAAGAAAACCAATTTGTCACTCAGTCAAAAAGCCAGTCAAAAGAACAATCTGGCAATATATTCTGTGCGGCAGGTGGTAGCGCCTTTTATGATTTGGGATTGTTATTAATCGAGCGTTATTGCGGACGCGAGATTTCTACCCAAGTGGCAAAAACTCAGATTATCGATAGCAAACGGGGCAATCAAAATAGCTATACCAATGTGACGTTGCATAAACCGCATGCTGACCAGCTGGTTAAACAGGTACAAGAATTTATCGAAGAGAATTTTAGGCAACCTATGCAGGTGAGCAATTTGGCAGCCATGGTGAATATCACCCCGCGCACCTTAAATAGACGTTTTCAATCCTGCGTTGCTATGCGCCCGATTGAGTATATTCAAGCGGTGAGAATTGAGCAGGCAAAGCGTTTGTTAGAATTAGGAGATGTGACGATTAAATCACTAGCGGAGCTAGTCGGCTACGATGATATTTCATCATTTACTCGCTTGTTTAAACGCGCTACTGAACTGACGCCGAAAGAATATCAGGATAAATTTTCACGCTTGGCAATTTAGAACCTTTAAGACTTAGCTTATATTTTATTGCTATTTCTTATGAGGTTTTTCTGATAGCTAAACGGATTGCCACAAGCCTTCGATATGAATGGCATCTGCTTTAATCGTTGGATAACCACTAAATGCTAACTGATAGCCACCGAATTTATTGGTGCTAAGCTGGCACGTCGCACCTAATGGAAAACTGTGCTTTTGTCCAATATGACCAAAGCGCATGCCACTATAAATCGGCAATCCTGTCAGCTGATGCAATTGACGAATTACGGTGGCGACATCATAACGCTTGTCATAACTGTCCTCACCGCTACCTGATAACGCGCCAAACACGATGGCTTGCTGACCTTTAAACACCCCTGCTAAATACAAATCATATAGCATGCGCTCGATACGATAGGCTTGCTCGCCGACATCTTCTAAAAATACAATACCGCCGTCAATACGAGGCAAATAGTCACTACCTGCCAGCGCTGACACCACACTTAGATTGCCGCCCCAAATAGTGCCCGTTAAAGTTTTTGGCTCAGAACTTGACAGAATACTGGGTAAATTTGGACTGGTTAACGACGCATCTTGTATATTGATAGCCAAATTGGGATTGGTTAATGCTTCTGCAAACTGTCGGCAGCTGACTTGGTCGGGTTTGTTTTTACCAAACTCACTATAAAGCATTGGCGCGGCAAGCGAACTCATCTCTCCTTTTGCCAGTAGCGCGCACTGAATCGCCGTCACATCACTAAAGCCCGCCAGTATGCTGCCGCGCTCCTTCATAATACGACCAAGCGTCGACCAATCAACCATTGGTAATAGACGCACAGCACCATAACCACCGCGTACGCCAAGTAGCAGTTTAGGCGCTGCGATCGCACCCGTAGCAATGTTTTGCAAATCACTTGCGCGCTGCGAATCTGTACCCGCAAAACGTAAATACTGCCGTTTGGTAATCGCAGAATTATCAACTTTAAAACCCGCGCAGGCCAAGCGCTCTAACGCCAATTCATTACGCTCGTCACTACCACCGACGTTGGAGCTGGCAAAAAGCCGCGTTTCTATACTTGGGCTGATACAGCGGGTATTCGGTTGCAATATTTCGGGCGCTGCTTCTTGTGATGGCAGGCTATCATCCATTAATGCCGTTGGCAGATCATCTTTGGTAAGCTGCGTACTTTTATCTTGCTGAATAACATTGACAGCAAGCGCCTGAGTGATGCTTTGGGTTACTAATAATCCTGCTCCTGCACTGATACCGACTTGACGTAAAAACTGGCGACGATTCAAGCCAGACGTCGTGTCATTCGCTGTATGAGCATCTTTACTTTTAGCATTTTTTAATAACTGACTCTTGGAAACCATCGCTCGCTGCTACCTTATCGTTTTTTATTTGAATCTACTTTTGAACCATCTTTATCTTTGCAACCTATTTGCTTAGACATCACAGCTGCGTATTGTAAACGGTTTGCAAGTGAAAATAGTTGCCTAACCCTTGCCCATATTTACTTTTTCGCTACTCTATACACTAAAAACTCAAGCAAATTAAACCTATTCATAATACGCAATATTGGCGCATGCCACGACTTTGTTGTAGTATGAAGACATCACATAAAGACATCAATTGCGCTTAAATAAGGATAATAATAATGGCTGACAAAGCGACTGATAAGCAGGAAAAAGATGACATCTTAGATGCCGATTTAGAGTACCTCATTCATGAGGAAGAAAAACTGCAAGAAAAGCTAAAGGATAGCAGCCATCTTGAGCGTTTTGCCAAGGATTTGATGCTATTTATGAGCTTGATTAAAGATTATTACAAAGGCAATTATCGCGATATTCCCTACAAGACCATTTCAGCGGGCGTCGTTGGGCTGCTTTATACCCTCAACCCGATTGATATTATCCCAGATTTTATCCCTTTTATCGGTCATATCGACGATGCGCTGGTACTCACCTTTTGCTTAAAACTTATCGAAAAAGATTTGCAGAAATATCAGACGTGGAAGCAAAGCCAAACAGCGGTTAAAACTGCTACCAACTTAAAGAAAAAGAATTAACTGCTGATAAGCTATGCTACTGAAAAGATAAATGAGAAAAAGCCACGACCGATAATGCATTTATCAGCCGTGACTTTTTATTAACCGCTAGCAATTTATCTATACGAGTTAATCTGGCACTTCATAATTGGCTTTTTCTGGATTCAGACCAAATGAATACACAAAGGTAGCAACCAAGCTATTCACAATAATAAATGGCAAGTCAACGGCAACGTGTCCAAGCAAATAGCGACCGATAAGCCATGAAATAATCAGCATAATAATAAAAAATCCGCCAAGATAGGCTAAGATTGCTGGATGCTTAAGGTTATAAGGCTGCTCAGGTTTTGGCTGTTTATCTAAGATATAGGTTCTGACTGCCCAACCCGCTGCATAAGAAAATCCGCCCAACACCACATAACTAAAAAAATTCATATTGCCTGACTCTAATGACGTATTTGTTGATTACAGAAAGCTTTGATCGTTTATAAATAGCTTTGTTCGCTTATTATCATACCCGATAACGGGCTATTTATATAAAGGGTTGTCTATAGTTTTACTGGCTGCTCTCATTCACATTATCAATCACAATATTTGAATGAGGATTGGCTAAAATATCCGTATTAACCTCGTCACACTCGACACGGTAAATGGTATTGGCACCGCGATAAATATAGGACAAATACTCACTATCAAGTAGCGGATCGATATTGGCATAGACAGGCTTCACATGCGCCAGTACCAACACTCTGTCTGGACGCCCAATGACCGCATCGACATTGTCAGGGTCGATAGAGTAATACGTGGGTATGTCGCTATTTGCAATCACTTCTAACGGCTCAGCATCATCCCAAACGCGCTTAGCGCTTGCCGGCTCTTTCATCTGCATCACCCACGCGCCGCCCTGTTGGCTGACTTTTATCTGTGCAGGCTCGTCATGACTGACAGTGTAGCAGCCTTCAAATATGGATAAATCCGCTGCCGTCTGCATCTGTTTAGTATCAGCTGGCGTATTGCTATCATTGCAAGCACTTAAAAACAGTGCGCTACTGACTGTGATAGCGACCATCAAGGGCGGCCATTTTTTATAAAACACGTTTGGGCGTACGGACATCATAGGGTTATCCTGCATTTGCATATAAAAAGCTGATATTGAGCGTCTGACTGTTAAAAACAATCAAAAAGAAAACAATCAAATCGTGCCATAGCACTACAATCGCAGCCATTTTAACAGAAAACCACCGCGTTATTATTATCATCACTACTATCATCTGTGCTTTTACGATTTTGTGCATGGCAGCTGCCCATAGCTGAGATAGATTTGCTATACTCAAACCTAAAATATATCGGGCTAGCTGGTGTAAAAATAGCACTACCGAAACCGCCCTGCTCCACGTTTACCATTTATTAGGTCAATACGCTTTTATGTCAGACACTTCTACTTCAGCGCAGTCATTTAATACGAGAAACGCCATAAATCCGTTGGCCGCGAAACCCAATACGACAGTTGCTTATACCGACGGTGCTTGTAAAGGCAATCCGGGTGCTGGCGGCTGGGGCGCGCACCTGATATTTAGCGATGGTTGTACGCAGGATTTATATGGTGGTGATAAAGAAACGACCAATAATCGCATGGAGCTGATGGGCGCGATACAAGCACTGACCCATAGTCCGCATGAGCACAAACTTGAGATTTGGACAGATTCAAGCTATGTCAAAAAAGGCATTACCGAATGGATTGAGGGTTGGAAAAAAAGAGGTTGGAAAACGGCAAGCAAGAAACCTGTCGCCAATCAAGACCTTTGGCAGCGCCTAGATGAGCTCTGCCAGCAGCGCGATGTCGATTGGCATTGGGTCAAAGGTCATGCCGGACACGCGGGCAATGAAAAAGCGGATGAGCTAGCAAATTTAGGCGTGACCTCTAGCAGTGAAAGTGCTGCCATACTTAACTCGCAAGAGACTGCTAAAAAAAAAGAGCAAATAGTGACCGATAATACCCAAAACGCTAGCGATGATTGGCTAAAATTTGATCCATTGGGGTTTGATATGATGGATGATGAGCTTGATGCGGAGTTATTAGACAGTCAAACAGACAGTCAAAACCATCATGATACGATGATAACTACAGATGCTTTAGCTGCAGAAAATAGCAATCAGCACCATGCTACCAAACCAATAAGCGATACCGTGATGCCAGACACCAGCACAAATAACCAAATAGCAGATATAACAGCTGATATAGAAACCAGTAGCGAAGCCGATACGCCAAAATTTGATGGTGATACCAGCCGTGCCAATCCGTATTTTATACCGCTGCTACCCAAACCTATCCACCGTCATGAATCTGACCGCCAGCTTATTATGGATACCGAGACCACAGGTCTTGACCCAATGAAGGGTGACCGTATTATTGAAGTCGGTATTGTAGAGATGGTCGGGCGTAAATTTACCGGTGAAAAGCTCCACGTCTATATCAACCCGCAGCGCGGTATGGATGAAGAAGTTATCCGCATTCATGGTATCTCTGAGGCTTTTTTAACCGATAAACCAACTTTCGATCAAGTGGCTCAGGCGCTGTATGATTTTATGGACGGTGCCGAAATCATCGCTCATAACGCCACCTTTGATATGAACTTCTTAAATATGGAGTTCGCCAAAGTTGGCATGCATGACTTTGCGGAGCGCGTCCAAGTGACCGACTCGCTGGTGATGGCCAAGCAGCAATATCCGGGGCAAAAAAACACTCTAGATGCCCTCGTGCGCCGCCTAGATGTCGGTAAGCAAGATCGTACTTTCCACGGGGCATTACTTGACTCAGAGATTTTAGCTGAAGTTTATTTGGCAATGACCGGCGGCCAAGTCACCCTTGCTATCGAGGACGACACCCAAGCCGATGGCGGACATACCGCCCATGCAAGCTTTGCTGATTTAGCCAGTTTATTAATGACGTCAAGTAGTAATGAGAGCGCCAATCAAAGCTGGTATACGGCGCTTGCAGAGGATTATCCTGCGCTTAAAGATAAAATGTAGCCGTTATAATTACCATCATTAAAATCGCTTTTTTTATTAAAATAACCTCTTATACTGGCGGTTAAGTAAGTTAGT
>NZ_CAJHBF010000021.1:0-54879 GCF_904846565.1 Psychrobacter sp. CMS30
GAGCCTAATATTAGCGGAGAATGAATCATGCAACCAATATTTGCGACACAGACAGCCAGTATCTCAGAGCTGAAAAACAACCCTTCGGCACTGATTAAACAATCAGACGGTGAGTCTATTGCTATTTTAAACCACAATAAACCTGTCGCTTACTTAGTTTCCACAGACATGTATGAGCGCATGATGGAAGCGATGGACGATATGGCATTAAGCCAAACGGTTAGCGCACGGATGAATGACGGGCAAACACCTGTAAAGGTTACATTGGATGACTTATAGTCTTGAATTTCATCCTTTAGCATTAAAAGAATGGAAAAAGTTAGCGCCCAGTATTCAGCAGCAGTTTAAGAAAAAATTACAGCAGCGCTTAGCAAACCCTCGTGTTCCTGCGTCAAAACTCTCAGGACATACAGACGCCTATAAAATTAAATTACGCACCATAGGCTATCGTCTGGTTTATACCGTCAAAGATGACGTGGTGGTGGTTTATGTGCTAGCCGTAGGCAAAAGAGAAAACAATAAGGTATATGAAAGCCTTGTGTCGCGCCAACCATAATTGAAACACACAAAGAATAAAAATGACGGAGGTCATAGACGTGCAATATACCGCAATCATCAAAGACGGTGGTTTGTTTATCCCTAACGTATTTTCCGACCTAAACGATGGTGGCTCGCATATCGTGCAAGTAGAAGTCGATATCGAGGAAGTTCGTCAGCAATTAAGTAGCAGCGCAATGCCAAAGATGGACGCGCCAAAACCAGCAAAAAAACCAGCAAAAAAGCCGCTAAAAAAAGAAACACACAAAGCCGCAGAGGTAGATTTAAGTACGCTGCGTAAGAGCGCTATCGATGAGCTAGAAGGATTAGATGATAGTGAGCTTAGCGAGATTTTTAAAGCTTATATGAATGATGGACAAGAACCAACGCAAATATCGCTAGAAAACCTATAACGTATTTTTACTGATACAGTAAAAATCGTATTTTAAAAACAGTAAATCCAATTTTAGATTAACTATTTGTATAACTTATAAAGGTAGAACGATGACTTACTCGATTTTTTCCCAAACGCCAAACAATGCGCTAAAAGAGCCGATGTTCTTTGGTCAGCCGGTCAACGTGGCGCGTTATGACCAACAAAAGCATCCTATCTTTGAGCAATTGATTGAAAAGCAGCTGTCGTTCTTTTGGCGTCCAGAAGAAGTCGATGTGTCACGCGACCGTATCGACTATGGCAATCTGTCGTCACATGAGCAGCATATCTTTATCAGTAACCTAAAATATCAGACCCTACTCGACTCTATCCAAGGTCGTAGCCCAAACGTGGTGTTATTGCCACTGGTGTCTATCCCTGAGCTTGAAACGTGGATTGAAACGTGGACGTTTTCTGAGACCATTCACTCGCGCAGCTATACTCATATCATTCGTAATATCGTCAATGATCCGGGTATTGTCTTTGATGACATTATGCAAAACGAACACATTTTAGGGCGCGCGGCTGACATCGCCAAGTACTACGATGACTTGTACTACAACTCACAGCTCTACAATATGTATGGCGCAGGCACTCATACCGTCAATGGAAAAGAGGTAACCGTTAGCTTAAAATCGCTGAAAAAACAGCTGTATTTATGCTTGATGGCGGTTAACGTCTTAGAAGCCATTCGCTTTTATGTGTCGTTTGCCTGCTCTTTTGCTTTTGCTGAGCGTAAGCTGATGGAAGGTAACGCCAAGATTATTAAATTAATCGCCCGTGATGAGGCGCTACATTTAACCGGTACGCAGCATATCCTAAACTTGATGCGTAATGGCAGAGATGACCCAGAGATGGTCGATATTGCCTATGAGTGCTATCAAGAAAGCATCGATATCTTTACCAAAGCGGCTGAGCAAGAAAAAGAATGGGCCGGTTATCTGTTTAAAGATGGCTCAATGATTGGTCTCAATAAAGACATTCTTTGCCAATATATCGAATTTATCACCAACTTACGTATGGAAGCGGTTGGCTTGCCAGTGGCATTCCCGAACTCTAAATCAAATCCGATTCCGTGGATTAATACTTGGTTGTCTTCTGACAATGTCCAAGTTGCGCCGCAAGAAACTGAAATCAGCTCGTACTTGGTCGGTCAGATTGACTCGGATTTATCAGACAGCGATTTTGATGACTTTGAACTTTAAAAGCGTTGAACTTTAAGAGCTTTGATGTTTAAAAGCTTTTGGCTTAAATAGAGTTAAAAGTTAATCACGTAATTTTAATGGCTTAACCTTACTATTTTAAGGTTAAGCCAATGTTATTTTAGGAAGATTTTATCATTTAAAAGAACCATCACATTGGCTTTGAATGCGATGGGAAAATTAAGAGAAGGTTGAATTATGACTTGGGTAATGACGAGTAAGAAGCAATTCTACTTGCATGATGACGAAAGTCTGCTCGATGGATTGCTACGCACCGGACATGATATCAATTATCAATGTAAGGAAGGTTATTGTGGCAGTTGCCGCATCAAGCGCATCGCCAGCTCACACGTTATTGATTATCCGTTTGAGCCACTTGCCATGATTGAAAAAGATGAAATCCTGCCCTGCTGCTGTCGGGTGCAAGGGGTGATTTATATCAATGATGAGTCTTTTGCAAAATAGCAGCCGTTGTTAATATTAAATATTGTTAATAAAAGCTGTCACCAATAAAAACCATTATTTAAAGAAAGCCATTATTTAAAAAGCCCGATAAAAAAAGCGCGTTATCTGTAAGATAACTCGCTTTTTTATTATTTATAACACTCTAAAACCGTTTTGATTAAACTTTACGTATAGAGCATGGCGTTATAAAGCATAGCACTATAAAGGTGCGCCATCTCTTTCAAATAGCTGTAATAACTCTTCACGCATACGGTCACGTTCAGCTTCTGACATCATAGGTACTTCTGCTCTATCACCTTGTAGACTTGGATCTTCCATACCGCCAAGCGTTTCATCATGAATCACGACAGGGCTCGCCATTGGCTCTTGCGCCGGACGTTCCTCTAGTAATATCTTCACTTGGGCATTTTTACCGCGGCGTAAGATTTGCGCGTTGAGCGTGGTATTCGGTGCTTTACGAGCAACATACTGAATCAAGGTATTGGCATCCGTCATCTCAACGCCGTCAATCGTCAGGACGATATCACCAACGCGTAGACCACTTTTAGCAGCGGGGCTCTTAGGAACGACGTTTAGCACTTCTACCCCAGTTGAGGTTTCTAGCTGGGTTGGGTCGCGTAATTGTGACTGTATCTCAATCCCTAACCAACCACGGCTGACCTTACCGTCTTTAATCAGCGCATTCATCACCTGCTCAACGATAGCCGTAGGAATGGCAAAGCCGATACCCATTGAGCCACCAGAACGCGAGAAAATTACCGTATTGATGCCGACCAACTCACCGTGCGCATCAACCAAAGCGCCACCTGAGTTACCAGGGTTGATAGCGGCATCGGTTTGGATAAAGTCTTCAAACTTATTGACCCCAAGCCCCGTACGACCTGTCGCTGATATAATGCCTTGGGTTACGGTTTGACCAACGCCAAACGGATTACCAATCGCTAGCGCTAAATCGCCCACGCGAATAGGATCTTCACGGAAACCAAGTGGCGTCAGACCCGTCATATCGACTTTAATCACCGCCAAATCACTGTCAGTATCAGTACCGATGATTTGCGCGCGGCTCTTACGCCCGTCGTTAAAGGCAACAGTAATCTCATCGGCTTTTTCGATGACATGGGCGTTGGTGACGATATAACCATCTTCTGACACGATTACGCCAGAGCCTAAGTTGGTATTGCCCTGCTCTTGTGATGGACCACCATGAAACTCAAAGAAGCGGCGCAACACCGGATCATTCATATAAGGATGCTCGGCCATCGTTTGGGTGGTATAAATATTCACCACCGACTGCGAGGCACGGGCAACCGCATTATGATAAGAAGAAATAGGCGCTGGCGTCTCTGCCACAGGCGCTGAGGCTTGCTGCTCAGCAGGCGTGGTTCTAGGTGGCTCCCAAGCCTGCTCTGATGCCGCCTTCATACTCGCAAACAACCAGATAAATGCTACAGTGACTACAAGTAACAAAATCCAAGGTAACCATTTTACCAGACCAGCCTTGTCATTGGCGTTCCGAGATGACGACATATAAAAACCTCTATATTATTTTAGAAACAGTATTTGTAACGATGTTTTTGTAAAAGTAACAATAGCTTTGTAGCAATAGCTTCGTAAAAATAGCTTTGTAAAAACAGTAAATGATGAATAAGCCAAAAAATTTCTGAGCAGTCCGCTGTGATTGGGCGCAAAACCAGATAGGATACGCGCTATGAATCATATAGGCTCAGGTATGCAAATTATAACTGGCAACACGGGCAAATAGTAACGCATCGTGTACCGTTTCAGTTATTCGCCTTGTCTACTCTTTTACAGCGCCATGCTAAAATGGCGATGATAGAAACCCAGATTATTTATAACATACATAATTTATAAATTGGTATTTTGATTATTTACTATAAACACTTAAACCATTTAAGCAGTAAAATCGAAGCCGTTATAAAACGAATGATAAAACCAATATAGTGCAAAACTGCAACAATTATAAGGAAAGACCATGACCGCGCACAATACCTTGAACCCATCCGCAAGCGAATCTTCAACCCAGATATCAGATACGGCGATTAGCACGCAAGCTTTAACAGAATTTTGTGACGAATACCTATCGGCGCCAGCCTTTAAAGACTATGCCCCCAATGGTTTACAGGTAGATGGCGGCCGACCTATCCAGCGCATCGTTACCGGTGTCACCGCGTGTGAGGCGTTAATTGACGCCGCGATTGCTGATAATGCCGATGCCATTTTGGTGCATCATGGCTATTTTTGGAAAGGCGAGCCTGCGCCCATCACCGGTATGAAAGGTCAGCGTATCCGCAAACTGATGCAACATGGCATCTCTTTGATTGGCTATCATCTGCCGCTTGATGCCCATCCTCGCATTGGCAATAACGCCAAGCTGGCTGAACTACTTGATATGAGTATCATTGGCGCGCTTTATCCTACCGAATCACATCCGGTTGGCAATATTGCTACTTGTACACCGCAAAGTGCTCAAAGTCTAATCACCCAGATTACTGAGGCGCTAGGACGCCTGCCCTTACATATCTCTGCTCATTATCAAACTTCAGATACCAATCAATCTGATGGGCAAAATGACAGGCTTATCGAACGGGTGGGTATCTGTACCGGCGGCGCGCAAGATATGATTGAGCAAGCGGCACTGATGGGCTGCGATGCGTTCATCTCAGGTGAGATATCAGAGCGCACCACACATATTGCTCGTGAGCTTGGTATTGATTATTTTGCTTGCGGCCATCATGCAACAGAGCGTGGCGGCATTCAAGCATTGGGTGAACTGGTTGCTGAGCAATTTGGCTTACCGGTGACTTTCATAGATATCGATAATCCAGCCTAATCATTCAGCCAATTTATCATATTTATGATAATTTTCGTGGCTTTAACGCTGTTTCAGCGCTATTTAAATGCTAATTTTCACATTTTAAGCGCCATGCAGGCGCTTTATTCCCTATCGCAATCGCTTTTTATGACGTTTATTGTCAGCAGATTAGTAAAAACGAGGTCTTTTTTTACCGTTTATAGCGCTATTGTTAAGTTTTATCGCTAATTTATTAACTCTACTTGAATAATATGATGAATATCCGCATATTAGTACCTGAAGAAAGAACGTCTTGTCATGAGACTTCCCATTTTTTATAGCTTCCGGTTATGGTGCTAAAACAGGGTTTATCGTCTAAAAGCCTATTTTTAACTCATTAGGTTTTTGGCAGTGAGCAATCAAATACTATTTTTGTATGGTTAATTTTTAATTAGTTTTTTTAATTAGTTTTTTTAATTAATTAGTTTTTTTAATTAATTAGTTTTCTAATTAATTGGCTTTCTAATTAAATAGTACACCCTGTTTTTAGCGTCGCGATACTGCTTAAGCAAAGTTTGTCCGCTACTTATTGTTAATGAGTAGTTAGATAGAATGTTTGCTTGTTTTTATCGCTGGACAGTACATATTACTGATCATCTACTCTACTACAAACTATTTAAAGAGTAGCTGGTTAGTAATATGAGCGTTGCAACGATTAAGTGCAGCTGTACCGCACTTATCCGACGTTTTTGTCTCAATAACTTATTCATGACCTTACCTATGTTTACGATAGTTGAATAACGGGTCTTTTATTCAGTAGCAACCCTAACATCGATGAAGGAATCATCCGATTTATACCCTTCGCGGTGTTGTGCGTCTTTTTTTTAGAGCGTTTTTTTTAGAATAGTGTTTAAGATGATTTCTATTTTAAAAAAGTTTAAACAAAGACGGCATTGGGTATTGGCTAGCTGATTAAGAGACTTGAGCGCTAACGCTTATATAATGCATGTTAGCCCCACTATATGTAAACAAGATGACATTGTTCCTTATTTTATTGATAAGAGCGATATTATCTAAAATGCAACGCCAGTTTATGCCGCTTATATAGCAATACGCTTTTGATAAGCATATATAAGCAGCATGAATTGACGAGGCTTTTTTATGGTATGCAGGATGGCTAAAACTAGGAGACATCCATGCAGCGTATTACTTATCGTGTGAAAGTATCTGCGCAAGGGGCCAAACGCCGTATCTCATACTTACTGCGTCCATCTAAGCGCCTACTGCACACCAAAAGTAACATCGTTCCAGTCGTTGCACCTATTAAAGTAGCTCGTTTTGCCAAAACTAATTTCTCTAAAACTAAAAAGTTGGCACAAGTATCTAGCATCGCCATGCTCTCTCTACCTGCTGAGAGTCTGATGACGATGGGCGCACCCATACCAGCTTATGACCATGTCATGCTGGAGAACACTCTGACCATTGCTGCCGTGCCAGGTGATAGCACCTACTTTGCGACCGATGGCTTTCAGCACGGTTTCGGCTACGACTTGGTGCGTAGTTATGCTGACGAGCTTGGGGTAAAAATCGATTTAAAAGCTTATGCCAGTGAAGAAGCGGCATTAAGAGCGTTAAAATCAGGCGATGCCGATATGGCATTGACCACTGCCAGCACCCAACTAAAAAGTCAATTGAGCTTATCTTCAGTCAATGTCAGCTGCGGCTATGACGCCAGCTTGACCAAAAATGGTCTACATCCTAAAGTCAGCTGGACGTTTAATTCAGCCAATGACCCGTTATCACAAAAAGCCAGTTACTTCTTATGTGATAGCATGAAGCTTGAGCATACTCAGAAACTGGCCGCGTTTTATAATCAAAACTTATTAAAAGACGCTTATAGCCAAGACCATTTTAAGAAAACCTTGACCGAGAAACTGCCCGACTATCAGTCTTCGTTTCAAGAGCAAGCGCGCAATTACAACCATGATTGGGAGCTGCTCGTCGCCATGGGTTATCAAGAGTCGCATCTAAATGCCAATGCCGTGTCTCCAACAGGCGTACGCGGTATTATGATGCTGACCAATAATACGGCCAAAGCGATGGGCGTCTCTGACCGCGTTGACCCTTATCAAAGTATCGGCGGCGGCGCGCGTTATTTGGAACAAGTCAAAGAGGACTTCGCCGATGTACCAAAGACCGACCGCATCTGGTTTGCCCTAGCAGGTTACAACATGGGTCCTAATGCGGTAAAAAGTATCCAGCGTAAATTAAGGGCGCAAGGAATCGATGATAAAAGCTGGGCAAATATATATGCCTACTTATCTGAGAACAGAGCCTCAAATAGCCGTTATGGTCAAGCGATGCATTATGTAAGTAATATTAGAAGTTATCTTGAGACCATTAAAACTCAAACGGTTTAATAACTTTTCTTTTTAAAAGACTGTTAGTAAAAGCCGTTAAATAGAATACGTATAAAACCTTGTTAATAAAAAACTTTGTCAATAAAAAAGCTGCTCTTATAAAAGAGCAGCTTTTTTTAATGCTTAAAATTTATTAAATGCGGCTACATTCTACATTAGCGATTCGGTACGGTTAAACGTTGACCGCGTTGTAGCATGGTATCTACAGCGATATTATTCATATCCGCAAGCTCTTTGGTTGAGACACCATATTTACGTGCCAATCCAATCAAGCTATCGCCTGATCCAACGGTATAGCTTACCGTCGCTTTTGGTACTTTAATCGTTTGACCACGTTGTAACTGGGCATTGGTCGCCAAATCGTTTGTCGCTGCTAAATCCTCTACCGAGATGCCAAACTGACGCGCTAAGGCAATAAGACCATCACCAGATTTGACTTTGTAGCTCTCAGTATTACCAAGTTTTTTGCCGCTACTGCTTGCGGTTTCTGCACCGGCGCTGCTGGTGCTCTTGTTACTGGTGCTACTAGTATTACTGTTAGCTGTACTAGGAGCGCTTACTGTGCCATTGGCAGGAATGGTAATCGTACGACCAAGGATTAAATTAGAATTGGTTTTCAAATTATTGGCGGCTGCCAAATCACCCAAACCGATATTGTAACGCTGCGCAACGCCCGTCAAGGTATCGCCGGATTTTACTTTATAACTGACTGCTTTGTCATTGAGCTGACGATCTACCAAATCTTTAGTGACCGGTACTTTAATCGTTTGACCACGTTGCAAGCGAGCTTTAGCATCAAAGTTGCTATTCACCGCTGCCAATTCTTCAGGACTGATGCCAACGCTATTTGCAATACCAATTAAAGTATCACCTGATTTGACTTTATAATTGGTCGTTGCCACTGAGCTTGACGTGCTTGCAGTCGTATTGCTGCTTGTACTATTCGACGTATTGTTAGATGCACTACTAGACGTAGCAGCCGCAGGCGTAAAGTCTACATTGGCTGGTACTTTTAAGGTCTGACCAACGTATAGTGAGTCAGTCGTGCCCATATTATTTAACGTCGCCAAGGTGGTAGTCGGTACATTAAACTGGCGTGATAAAGCAATCAGACCATCACCGGGTTTGACTTTATAATTCTTGGTTACCGTGCTCGATTTACTAGGTTTGGTCGATGGTGCAGCAGGCGTGGTTGCAGGCGCGGTTACTTTACCAGGAACCAGCCATAGTTTTTGACCGCGTAGCAAGTCCGCTCTACTGCTCAAATTATTATAAGTAGCTAGCTGAGTCACCGATAAACCAAAGCGATTGGCCGTACCGATAAGGGTATCACCGCCTTGTACCACATAGCTTTCAGGTTGGCTTGCCGCTGTAGTACTGGCATTGCTCAAGGGTTCGATAGATTTGGCGTTATATAAGTATAACGTGCTGCCCGCTAGCAGATTGGCGCTAGCGTCTATTTGGTTCCATTCAGCGATATCACGCCAGCTGACGCCCGCACGACTGGCGATATTTGCCAAGGTATCGCCACGTTTTACCGTATAAGTGCTACGCGTGCCTTGTGGTTTTGGCTTACTAACCGAGGTTTTTGGGAAACTTAATTTCTTTTCTTGACCACTGGCCTCTAGAACCGACTGCTGCGTCTGTACGGCTGATAAATTGATATTACCATCGGCATTAATGACTTTGGTTTCAGGCGTACTGATGCGAATCTGACTGGCAATGAAATCGCGCTCTTCTTTGCTTAGTGGTGGCTCTTGAATAATAGTATTGTTTTGCGTGATTTGTGCCGATGTGGTCGGTAAGCTGTTACTGCTTTTTAGCTCAGCGTTAATCTTTTTGGTTTCTGCAGAAGTCAGCGGTGGCTCAGTACGGAATGAGGTATTGCTGCTATAAACAGAGCTGCTCGTCGGTGAAACCGTCGGCGGAATATAGCTGGTGGTTTGCTGCGGTACACTGGCGCTCGCCGCGTAATCAGCAAGGGCGCTACCAGTAGAAGGTAATGATCCACCGCTAGTATAAGGCTTATTGTTATAGCTCGGCGTAGTAGAAGTAGAGCCTGAATAGCTTGGCGTGCTACTGCTGCTAGTGTTACTAGAAGCAATCACATTACTACTGCCATTCCCTCTCAAGGCGCTCAGCTTGGCATCTGTCGTCAAGCTGACATCATTAGGAATAATGATACGCTGTGGACCAGATGAATCAATACGAGCTGAAGTCAGCGCGGTATTCAGTCTTTCTAGCTCGTCATAACTGACCCCAGTCACCTGTGCGACTTCGGCTAAGCTGACGCCATAATTTACTGGCACACTACGGAAATGCTGACGGTTAGCAATAGCAGGCAGATAAACACCATATTGCTCAGGCTTGGCGACGATTTCAGCAACCGCTAAAAAGCGCGGTACGTAGTTCATGGTCTCTGTTGGCAGTCTTAGTGACCAGTAATCGGTCGGCAAGCCACGAGCAGCATTGGCATCGATGGCTTTTTGCACACGACCAGGACCGGCGTTATAAGCGGCTAGTGCCAGCTCCCAACTACCGAACTGGTTATGCAATGCGGTCAAAAAGTCATAAGCGGCACGTGTTGATTCAATCACATCACGGCGACCATCATAAGTGCTACTTTGATTTAGACCATAGATACGCCCTGTACTCGGGATAAACTGCCATAAACCTGCTGCCGCCGCACTACTGGTACCACTTGGATCGTAGGAGCTCTCAATGACAGGCAATAACGCAAGTTCGGTTGGAATATTACGACGCTCGGCTTCTCGAACGGTATGGTAAAGGTAGCGACTGGCACGCGCGGTCAAACGGTTGAGATAGTCTTGACGACTGGTAAACCAACCTTTTTGCGCTTCAATACGCTGATTATAAACAGGTTGACCACCATTCATACGGTAGCCTGCCCGCAAGCGATTCCATAAATCACCATATTGTTGAATCGCAAGTTTATTGCCTTCCACCATAGTCATGTCGGTGGCTTCTAATAAATCAGCCAACTCATCTAAGCTTTCAGCATCCAAGAACGCCGTTGAATAATCAGCGCCCGTACTTGGCTTAGTAACTTGAGCGACAGGACGCTTGGTAACCACAGCTGAGCTGCCGGTCGCACCCGTCTTTTTCACCGCCGACGTATTACTACAAGCGCTGATAAGCAAAGTCGACACCGCAAGCGTCAGTGGTAAAGCGATAAATGAGCGAGATTTTGATGACACAGTAGACATGATAGTGGAAGTTTCCTAACAACAATAAGTGATAAAATAAAGTTAATCGACAGTATAGTACGCAATATCAAACAAAGACCAGCCTATTATGAAAGATAATGAGTAGAATTTAATCCACTCTATCTCTCAATGGCTGAATAGCGATATTATTTATACGATTTATTAACTAACTCTGCTAGCGATGGCTCATTGATGACTAATTGACATTACTTACTAATAAAGTAGTAATGATTAATTAATCGCCACTTGTGACACAGCACGTAAAAGCACCGCATTACCAGTCGATAAAGTAAGCGTTACTCTCGATGTCGTGACAAATGAGACCTTTTGCCCATCTTTTACCCAGCTTTCATTGGTAGTGACATTGGCTTTTGCTTGCTCACCGGTAATAACAATATTATCCACATTGATATCGTAGCGATAATTTGAGGTATTACTCCAACTGTTTTGCAGTAATTTTAGATAAGCATCTTTGTCAAGACTGGTAGACTTACCTTTTCTTGACATAGAAATCAGCGCATCGTCAGATACGAGGCGCGCGACCTGATTAAGACTTTGGCTATTGGCTGCTGACTTCATGGCCGTCGCATAGTTTTGCACCAAAGCTTCGGTCATGGTTGCCGCTTGCGCGCTGATAGTCATGGTGCTGGCAGCCGCCACTATCGCAGTCACGCTAGCGCTTTTCATCAATAGAGCCAACAGCCCTTTTCCCCATAATCTTTTCATGATATTCCTTAGTGATACTATTGTCGTCTATATCGTCATGGTCAGGTATGATTTTCATCATGCCCTCATACAATGACGCTTAACGGTAATGTATCATTTAATTATAAAGTGCTGCTCTGGTAGATAAACAGTTATCATATAAATTGAAACAAGTCGTGCTTTTATCAGTTAAGTATTTTACATCTAGCTAAATCAAAGCTGTTTAGCAGCCTTCTGTTATGATAATTTCAGCCTATCACTAAATTCTCACAGCCATGTGACACCCTGTGTAATTATTGCGAATATCATCAAAGTTGACTGCCTAGAGTAAAAAATGACCGCTTAGCTTAAATGCTATGACTAAGTAGCATTACTAGATATCATGCAATGTAAAATATATTGCTCTTTATAGAAACTATCTATTATAAGAACTGCCTAAATGATTCATAACTTAAGCAGCTTTATCGAACGCATTTTTAATATCTGTTTTTAATATCTACATTTCTAATAGCGGTGTTTCTAATAGTTGTGTTTCTAATAGCTATGGTTCTAATGCTTATTCTCGGTATGGATGTCTTCATACTGCTCATCATCACTCAGCTTCATACCCAAGCGCTCAACACGTCTGTCCATCATCTGCCGAGCTAACGCTTGCATGTCTTCGACGCGGTCTATTTCATCGACAATCTCAAGACCCAACAAGGTCTCAAACACATCTTCTAATGTCACTAAGCCTTTCACCTCGCCATACTCACCAACGGTAATGGCGATATGAATACGGTTTTTTAGCATCAGCTCTAACAAATCAAACAATTTCATCTTTGAAAATACAAAGGTAATATCACGTTTGAACTGCGTCAAGGGTTTATGTACCGCATGATTGACTTTTGCCAACAACATGTCGGTTTTTAAGACAAAACCGGTGATATTGTCTAAATCACCATCATAAATCGGCAGGCGCGAAAAAGTAAGTTTTGGACGGTCAACCAATAATTCAGCAACGGTTTTATTTTCTTCAAACGCCAGCATCACCGAACGCGGGGTCATAATATCTTCAACTTTAATAGCACCAAATGCCAATAAGTTACGAATGATGCGCGACTCTAATGGGTCGATTTGTCCTGACTCTTCGCCGATACTGGCGAGCGCCGCAAACTCTCGGCGACTAAAGGTTACCGGCTCTTTGCCTCGTACCAATAATTTGGTCAGTTTTTCTGATATCCAGATTAATGGGTATAGCAGCAAAATAATACCGCGTACAAAATAAGCCACCATGCCACTTAATTGACGCCAATAGACTGTGCCTAACGTTTTTGGAATAATCTCAGATAAAAATAAAATTGCCAAGGTCATAATGGCAGAAAATAGCCCAAACCAAGCGCTACCAAAAACAATCGTCGCCTGTGCACCAGCGCCAATAGAACCTAAGGTATGTGCAACCGTGTTTAAGGTTAAGATAGCCGCTAATGACTGATCGATATTATCAATCTTTAAGCGTCTTAGCATGTTGGCTTTTTTGGGGTTAGTCTCTTGAACATCGGCGATATATGACGGCGTCATACTGAGTAATGCAGACTCTGCCAACGAACAAATAAATGAGATACCAATCGCTACTACCACAAATAAGATAAGCAGTAGAACGCTGGTCGGGCTTGGGTCTGCTAAGGCATCAGCAGCCAGCACCGATTGCGGCAGTAATAGAGTGAGGAATAGCGTTATCAATGCAGATAACGTAGCAAGCCGTTTTATAACAAAACGCCACATATTAAGGCGCATCATACCGAAGTAATTTTTACTAAAGCGAGTATAGCCACCCATCGTCGGGGGAGGTTCAGCGGATGCGTCTTTACGACAGGCGCGCGGACGGTATAAACGAGGTACAGATATAAAAGAGGTGAACAAGTTAGGTAACCTAAACAAAGAAGTAAAAGGAAGTCGCAATATATCATGAGCTGACGGCAGCAGATAGAAAATAATAGCCGATAACGTCTAATTTTTATCTATTTAACGACCAAAATCATGCTCAAGACAGCCTATTATACCCCCATTTATAGCGATATAAACCCTCGTTTAATCGTAGCGGCAATAATGGTATATCATAGTAAATAACCATTTGTATCAAATACATAGTGTATACAACAAAGCTATTTTTTGAATATCGTGAAAATGTACCAATTGATATATTCACTTAATAGTCGGCTTTTACTGCTTACTGAGCACTCTGCCCTTTAGCCCCAATCATCCTATCATTTAGAAGAGCAAAACGATTGTTAGGCTAAATATTGGCGGTCAGTATGTTAAATGGGTAACAAAAACACGCCTAGCCTATGATTAACAGTTACCAAGTCTGGGATTTTTTGTTACTATGCCTGTAAATTTATTGTTATCTATGACTTACTGAGAGAAATTATGAGCTTTTTTATTCAAGCTGCCCATGCTGCGCCAGAAACTGCCGGAGCTGCGTCACTATTTGGTCAAATCTTGTTGCCAGTGGCATTTTTTGCCATTTTTTACTTTTTGGTGATTCGTCCACAGTCAAAACGCACCAAAGAGCACCGCGCTATGGTCAATTCATTGACTGTTGGTAGCGAAATCATCTTTGCTGGCGGCCTTATGGGTCGTATCAAAGCACTAGAAGGCGATTATGCGGTTGTGAGCTTAAACAACAACACGGACGTTAAAGTACAACGTGCTTCTGTTATTTCAGTATTGCCCGCTGGTACTATCGAAAGCGTTTAAGCATTATCGATGTATTTGATGATTGTTAAATATGAATTATTGAACATTGGTTGTGACTAATTAATGGCTATTATCAATTAATAGTTGTAATGACTTTAAAATGACCGTACATTATTTACGGTCATTTTTCGCTCTACTGCTTTACGCTTTACCGTTTTTTGCTTTACTATCATCGCGGATGATCACAGTGGTGCATGATTCAGTACGACTACTAAAACAATATAGTAGCTCTCCCTTTAGTCACTCACCCTTGTTATCGCTAACTTCCCATCTGCTAACTTGTGGCCTGCGTCGCCAGTAGTTTATCAACTTAAAGAAGTGATTATGCAATATCCCGCTTGGAAATACTTACTCATCACCGTCGTGCTCATCATTGCCGGTCTATATGCGGCTCCTAACCTCTATCCTGATGAACCTGCCGTACAGATTACCAGTGCAGCAGCTGGTACGCAGCTGTCTGAAGGTATCTTGACTCAGTCTCAAAGCTTGCTCGAAGAAGCAGGCTTGAACAATCATGATGGTACCTTTGAAGGCAATAGTGCGCTGGTGCGTCTCGACAATCCCGTCGATCAGCTAAAAGCTCAGGAAGTGCTGCGTCAGAATCTAGGCGAGGACTATGTGGTCGCGCTGAACTTGGCACAGACTACTCCTGAGTCGCTACGTGATATCGGTGCAAGACCCATGAAACTCGGGCTTGATTTGCGCGGTGGTGTGCGTTTCGTGCTAGAAGTGGATATGGACAAGGCGCTCGAACAACGCTTAACCAGCGCCAGTCGTGATATGCGCCGTGACCTACGTGCTGAACGTATTGCAGTTAAAGGCATCAAAACAGAAAAGCGTGGCGTGGTGCTGCATTTTTCTGATACTGATACCCGTAACCGTGCGCAAAACATCCTGCAAGGCTCTATGGGTAACACATTCTCCTTACAGTCTTCTATTGATGAGCAAGGCCCTGCCCTGATTTTAGCTTATAACGATGCAACCTTAGACGAAATCAACAGCTACGCGGTCAACCAAAACTTGACTACTCTACGCAATCGTATTGCTGAGCTTGGGGTTACTGAGGCCTTGGTACAATCACAAGGCGCTAGCCGTATCGTGGTTGAGCTACCGGGTGTACAAGATACTGCAGAAGCAAAACGTGTCCTTGGTCGTACGGCAAACCTTGAGTTCCGTATGGTCGCTGAAGGCGCTGAAAATTATATGGGCGGTATTCCGCCTGCTGGTACCGAAGCATTTCCATTTGAAACGCTTGATGGTCCACCAGTATTGCTAGAGCGTCAAGCGATTGTCACCGGTGACAAGGTTACGAACGCGCAGACAGGTATTGATGAAAGCGGCTCACCTGAAGTAAGCATTACCCTAGATAGTGCTGGTGGTAAGCTGATGCAAAATGCCACGCGTACGGCTGTCGGCAAACAAATGGCGGTGCTGTTTATTGAAAATAAACAACGCATTACTTATGAAGAAAATCCAGCAACTGGTGAGACCGTCGAAGTACGCACACCATATGCTGAGACTAAAGTTATCAACCGTGCCAATATCCAAGCGGTACTGGGTTCTTCTTTCCGTATTACTGGGCTTGATAGCAGTGCTGAAGCCGCAGAGCTTGCGCTATTGTTACGTTCAGGCGCATTGGCAGCCCCGATGTATTTCGTTGAAGAACGCACCATTGGTCCATCATTAGGCCAAGAAAATATCGATAAAGGCCTATTCTCTACCCAAGTGGGTTATCTACTGGTCTTCGCCTTTATGATTATTTTCTATCGCTTATTTGGGGTGATTGCTAATATTGCCCTAGCGATTAACGTCATTATCATTATTGCCATTATGTCAATTTTGGGCTCATCACTGACCCTACCCGGTATTGCCGGTATCGTCTTAACCATCGGTATGGCGGTCGATGCCAACGTGCTGATTTTTGAGCGTATACGTGAAGAGCTGGCAAACGGGGTCAGACCAAAATCCGCTATCGTGGCAGGTTTTGATCGTGCCTTTAGTAGTATTTTCGATGCCAACATCACCACGTTATTGGTCGCCTTTATCTTATTTGCGATTGGTACGGGTCCGATTAAAGGCTTTGCGGTTACCCTCGCGATTGGTATTGTCAGCTCACTATTTACCGCGATTTTGGTAACCCGTGCGCTGGTACAACTTGCTTACGGTAAGCGTAAATCTATCAAACGTCTGAGCATCGGTTAGGAGAAAACTATGGCCATCGATAATAACAACCCTTTAGAACAACAGAATAACCCCGAACCGAATGGCTCAAATGGCGAAGCTAGTACGCGCCGCCGTAAAAAACCGCGCCGTGATGGTAAAGGCAGTAATACCCAAAGCAATAAGACTTCTAAGACGAGCTTGAGTAAAAATAAAACCCGTCGCGCCGGTAAAGATGCGGGTAAAGACAGCCATGCATTGGCCACGCAAGCAATGGATCCTAATCTAAATAATTTAGACATAGGTGACGCTGAAGAAATGCAGCAGCAGAAGCTGAAGGTGGCATCAAAGCCATTGGCGATCAACGTATCATCCCATTTATGAAGTTAGAAAAGCCGATGGCACTTCTATCACTGCTGATGGTGATTGGTAGTATTATCGCCATTGCCGTCAATGGTCTAAATCTAGGTCTTGATTTCACCGGCGGGGTTTCAGCAGATGTACGTTATGAGCAGCCTGCTGAACAAGTCGAAGTGGTTAAAGCGTTGGCTGATAATGGTTTTGATGATGCTGTCGTGCAGTATTTAGGGACGCGTCAAGAGCTTTTAGTACGTCTACCACCACAGTCTGACAACGTCGACGGACTTAATGCCAGTCTGAGTAAAGCGTTGGCACTGCCTAATAATAATGTTGAAATCAGTAATGTTAATATTATCGGTAGCCAAGTAGGTAATGAAGTTTACCTAAACTCTGTCATGTCGCTGGTATTGGCATTGGCCTGTATGCTTGGTTATGTTGCCCTACGCTTTCAGTTTAAGCTGGCGCTTGGTGCCGTATTGTCGCTATTTCATGATGCTATCGTGACCATCGGGGTCTTTGCATTATTTGGCTTCCCATTTGACTTAACGGTCTTGGCGGCTATTTTGGCCTTGATTGGTTATTCATTGAACGATACGATTGTCGTCTATGACCGTATCCGTGAGAACTTCCGCCGTGTCCGTGGTATCACGCCGCGTCAAACGGTTGATTTGTCATTAACAGAGACGCTACGCCGTACGATTATGACTATCTCAACCGTACTATTGGTTGTCCTCGCGATGTTATTCTTAGGCGGTGATGGTCTATACTGGTTCTCAGTGGCGCTCTTTATCGGTTTACTTGCAGGTACCTATTCATCGACTTATATTGCAAGCTCTATTCCTTTAAGAATGGGTTTATCACGTGATGACTTTATCGTTAAAGTAAAACCTGAGTTTGAAGAAGAAATCGTAACCTTTAATGATCCAAAAATGTATGAGCAAGATTAATGCTTACCTCAAAGGTAATAATTAGACCCTTTAATTATTAAGCTGCTAGTTATTAAGCTGATAAGCGTTATCCTGACAAAAGCACCTACACCCTAGGTGCTTTTGTCTTTATATTATTTATATTTTAAAGTTATGTAAAAAGTGATTACTAAACTTCTCTGCCTCGTTATATAAGCGACTAAGCTATGTCATCTACCTTGCCGCCAAGTACTATGCCGCCTATCGATACTCGCTATGCGCGCACTATCGCCATCGCCTTGCCAGTATTATCGGCCAACCTTGCGATGCCACTACAAAGCGTCATTGATACAGCGATTGTCGGTAATATGAATGACACCGCTAAGCTTGCTGGGATGGGCTTAGCCATACAGCTGCTGTCTTTAATACTGGTCAGCTTTAACTTTTTGCAATATGCGTCATCAGGACTGTCGGCACAAGCATTGGGGCAACTGGCTAATAAAGATGCCCCTAACAATAACAATGCGCCATTAAACGCGTCTAACCGAACACCATCACCGCTGTTGTCGATTTTGCAACGGGCTTTATTATTGGCCTTTATGATTGGCGCGGTTTTACTTATCGCAAAACCTTGGCTGATTGATTTTGGCTTGCAAGCGCTCTCCGCCAACCCTGACAGCGGCAGCGCGGCAAAGACTTATTTAGATGTACGTTTTTGGGGCGTTATCGCTGAGCTGATGAACTTTGCGTTTATAGGCTGGTTTGCTGGTCAAGGTAAGACCCGCTACATGCTTTATCAACAAGGCTTTATCGCTATCCTTAATATCATACTGACCTTGTTTTTTGTTTATGTGATGCAAATGGGCTTGGTTGGGGTGGCGTTAGGTACGACAATTGCCTTTTGGCTTGGCGTAGTTTTGGCATTATGGCTCAGCCGTCGACATCTACAAATCTCTTGGCGAGCGTTATTGACCGCCAATAAAGAACACTTTACCAAAGATAAGATGCTTAGGCTATTTTCATTAAATAAAGACATTTTTATCCGTACGCTTATTTTAACGATAAGCTTTGCTTGGATTACCCGCCTGTCTGCCCAAAGCGGCGATGTCATACTGGCCGCCAACGCCATCTTATTGCAGGTATTAAGTATCTCAGCCTTTGCCCTTGATGGCGTGGCAGTCTCTGCAGAAACCTTAAGCGGACAAGCTGCTGGACGACGTGACTGGCCACGGTTTCGTATTATCGTCAAACGCACAGGCGTGGTTAGCTACGGGCTTGCCATTATGCTAAGTGCGATATGGTGGCTTGCCATGCCGACTTATTTGCAATTGATGACCAATATTGAGCCGGTGTTTGCGCTTGCTTATGACTATCACCTTTATGCCGTGCTACTGCCGCTCGTGGGCGTTGGCGCTTATTGGTTAGATGGGATATTTTTTGGTTTAACGGCAGGTAGTGTCATTCGTAATGCCGCGCTTATATTGGCGGTTATCTTTTTCCCCTTAAGTTGGCTACTGTACCAACAATGGGATATGACCGGCATCTGGCTGAGCGTTTGGTGCTTATTATTATTAAGATTGATTATCCTCGGTGGGTTTTTATATCGCGCCCATCAGACAGGCAGTTATGAAAAATTGCAGCCTGAAGCCTGATCATTAAGAGCATTTAGCTAAAATGATGCTTGTATGATGAATTTAAAAAAGAAGAAAAGAGACCATAAACGACAAATTAAAGTAAGAAAAAATTAGGATGTCACGTGAATACTCAATCAAATGAGATAAATCAAGATCAAGCCTACCATTACGATTGGGCGGAAGGCTTTAAAAAAAGCTTGCCAGTCGCCATGGGTTATCTGCCAGCAGGGATTGCCTTTGGTGTGCTCGCACAAGTGGCTGGTGTGCCGGTGTGGGCTACTATCATGCTAAGTGTGGTCTTATATGCAGGCGCGGCGCAATATGCTTGTCTGCCGATGCTGAGTGCTGGATTACCGATTGGCAATATCGCAACCAACATTGCTGCTATTAACTTGCGTCATGTCTTTTATGGCATGCCGTTATTACAATATTTGCCAAAAAACAAAATAGCCAAGACTTATTGTTTATTTGCCTTAACGGACGAAACGTTTTCAGTGATGACCAGTTTGCCAAACGAGTCGCGACAATCATTAATACTGCCTATTAGTCTGTTTAATCAAAGCTGGTGGGTATTAGCTGGTGCGATTGGCGTGATGATTGGCAGCGCATTAAGTGATTTAATACCGCATTTGGATTTTGCCTTGGTCTGTTTATTTGCGATTTTAGCTTATGAGCAATTCCAAAGTATCAAACGCTATTTCCCCATTGGTATTGCCGTCATTGCTTTAGTGATGGCCTCGTTCTTTACTAGCAACTGGCTATTATTGGTAGCGATTACGATTTGTATGCTGATGATTTTGGCACGTGGAGTTTGGGTGCAGCGCAGTGTGCAAGGAGGCAGCAATGAGCAGTAGTTATCTGATTTTTGCAACGTTCGCGATGGCCGCAGTGACGTTTATTACTCGCGCCCTGCCCGCCTTAATACCCAAAAAGCTACTGGATACGCCGTGGCTACATCGCTTAAATGAAAGCTTGCCGCTGTCTGTGATGGTATTGCTAATCTTAACCAGTCTTTCTTATCAAGGTTTGTCAGGCAATGCGAGTTTAAATAGCGCTGAAGTACATTTATTAATGGCACAAATAGGCGCGTTATTATCAGTATTAGTCGTTTATCATCTTAGCCGTCAGTTACTGGTCAGTATGATCGTCGGTATCGCTGCAATTAATGGCTTTTTATGGCTATTTACGCATTTTTTAGGCTGATTAAAGGTTTATTGTATATAGTAGATTAATTTTAAAAAAGATACAGCGCGACTGGGATGAATTTTTCGTAGCCTCTGTGATAACAGCAAGCGAGGAAAATTTATACCAGTCGCATGTGGCTGTTAATTCATCAATTTTATTTCACACTGACTACATTTATTTTTGCCCATAAAAAAGGCTGCAATCTCAATGATTGCAGCCTTTTTATTTTGCCATTATTTTAAGATATTTAGTCTTTTATAGCTCTTCTACGCCCATCATATCGACTGGGGTATCAGCAACGATTTGTACACCTTTTTTGCCAGTCTTGGCCGTGTCATTACGCTGCTCTTGTAGATGCTCAAGATAGGCTTCGTTAATTTGTCCAGTAATGTAGCAACCGTTGAACACCGCACAATCAAAGCCTTCGACTTTGCTATGCTTAGTATCTTTGACCGCTTCAATCAAATCGTCCAAATCTTGGAAAATCAAGCGGTCAGCACCGATAATCTCGCGTACTTCTTCAACGCTATGACCTGAGGCAATCAGTTCGCTACGCACTGGCATATCGATACCATAGACGTTTGGATATTTAACCGGCGGCGCAGCACTGGCAAAGAATACTTTACGGGCACCAGCATCACGTGCCATTTGGATAATTTCGTGACAGGTCGTACCGCGTACGATTGAATCATCAACTAAGAGGACGTTTTTACCTTTAAACTCAAGCGGTACCGCACTTAGCTTTTGACGCACTGATTTTTTACGTTGCTGCTGTCCTGGCATGATAAAGGTACGACCGATATAGCGGTTTTTCATAAACCCTTCACGGTATTTCACATTCATCTTTAGCGCCAGCTCCATCGCTGAGGTACGCGAGGTGTCAGGAATAGGAATGACCACATCGATATCATGATCTTCGCCCCATTCAGCAAGGATTTTATCGGCCAGTTTTTCACCCATACGTAGGCGTGATTTATAAACAGAGATATTGTCCATAATAGAATCTGGACGGGCAAAATACACATATTCAAAGATACAAGGCGTGTATTCTTTTTGCTCAACACACTGATAAGTATGTATTTGATGATCTAAATCGATAAAGATAGCTTCGCCAGGCTTAACATCACGAACAATGCTAAAGCCTGAACCCGTCAACGCTACTGACTCTGAGGCGACCATATATTCTGTGCCGCCATTGGCTGCCATACGCTTACCGTAAATCAGCGGACGGATACCGTTTGGATCACGGAAGGCTAGCAAACCATGACCAGTAATCAGGGCAACCACGCCATAAGCGCCTTCAATGCGCCCATAAACCGCTGTCACAGCTTCAAAGATATCAGCAGGCGTCGGATTGGTTTTATCCAAATTTTGCATCTCATGCGCAAGGACATTTAGCAACACTTCAGAATCTGAGTCGGTATTTAAATGGCGGCGATCTTCTTGATATAGAGACTTAGCCAGACTTTCAGCATTGGTCAAGTTACCATTGTGCGCAAGCGTAATACCATAAGGCGAGTTGACATAAAAAGGCTGTGCTTCGGCACTACTTGAGGTGCCAGCGGTCGGGTAACGGACGTGACCGATACCAAACTTACCCACCAGCTTTAGCATATGACGATTCATAAATACGTCACGTACCATGCCATTTTCTTTACGTAAATAAAGACGCCCGTCCTGTAAAGTCACAATACCTGCCGCATCTTGCCCGCGATGCTGCAACATGGTTAAGGCATCATAAAGAATTTGATTGACTGGCTCATGAGCTGCGACCCCAACGACTCCACACATAGTTGTATCCTATTTTGTACCACACATTGATAACACAATAACGGCATAACTGCTGACAAAGTTATGGAACACATTGCCTGCTACTTACCGCCAAGCTGACGATTTTTCTGACTAAAAATCTTATAGATAATCAATAAGGCCTATTATCCATAAGACAAGTTGTTGATGATTGATAGAGGTGTATTTTACGAATATTAAAGCTGATTGAATAGCTTTTTATGAGCACTGATGACTGATGATGCTTAGGACTGATTGACCTGATCCCACGCCAAGCCAAACATATCTGAGACCAGCTCTTTACCCATGGGGGCATAAGGCAGTAATTCAGGCGCGAGCACCGAGGTTTCCCATTGCGGCATTTGCACCAATAATGGCGCGCTGACGCTAAGAACCACTAAGACCATAAGGACGTTTTTTGCCGCCCCAAGTATCCCGCCCGCCACTTTATCAAGGATACCAAGACGTAAGGTTTTGAGTACTCCGGAGAATACGAATGCAACTAGGTGCATGATGGCTAAGATGGCAATCACAATCACTAAAAAAGCCATCGCCATTTGCAAAACAGGATTTTCTACCATACCTGATAATTGCGGCGCAACGGAACCCGCCAATCGAGTAGCAGCAATAAGTGCGATAAACCAACCGACCAAACCGACAGCTGTCTTAATCAGACCTACCTGAAAACCACGCCATAAGCCAATCAGAACAACCACAGCAATCACAATGTCTAAACCACTCATGTTTATCGCCTCATTTGCATCTTATATCGGGTATTTCAGTAAAGTTGAAAAGCTTGCAGTTTTAACAATCTTTAAAAGGATTAAGCTTCCATGGCATCGTAATAGCCACCGATAGATTGAATGCAAGACTGTACCAGCCCAGGCCCTTTATAAATAAGCCCTGAATAAAGCTGCACCAAATCTGCACCTGCCTCGATTTTCTTGACGGCTTTGGCGCCGCTATCGATACCGCCAACGCCAATCAACGCTACCTTACCATCCAGCTGATCGGAGAATTGTTGTAAAATTTGCGTACTAATGTGGCTGACCGGACGACCGGATAAGCCGCCTGCTTGGTCGCCATCGGGCAAATCTTCGACGCCTACGCGGCTTAAAGTGGTATTGGTAGCAATCAAACCATCAATCTCAAAATCCAGCAGCTGCTGGGAGATATAATCGACTTGTAACGGCTCTAAATCAGGAGCGACCTTTAACACCAAGGGCACATAAAAACCATATTCAGTTGCCAGCTGATTGTGGCGATTTTTAATGGTGTCTAATAATTGGGTTAACGCTTCACCGCTTTGTAAGTCGCGCAAATTTTTGGTATTCGGAGAGGATATATTCACGGTGATATAAGAAGCATGCGCATAAACACGCTCTAAGCAATAGACATAATCATCAGCCGCATTTTCAACCGGTGTTGCCGCATTTTTACCGATATTAATACCGATATTGCCTTTGTATTTGCAACGTTTGACGTTTTCAATCAGGTAATCAACGCCTTGATTATTAAAACCCATACGATTAATGATGGCATCGGCTTGCTTGATTCTAAATAGTCTTGGTTTGTCATTGCCGACTTGCGGCTTTGGCGTGACAGTACCCACTTCGATAAAACCAAAACCCAACTCTGCTAGCGCATCGATATAGTCGCCGTTTTTGTCCAATCCGGCAGCAAGCCCAACGGGATTGGCAAACTGCAAACCCATACAGTCGGTTGGCTGCATTGACTGACCATATACTAAGCCCAATACACGCGCTTTATGAGCTTTATCTAATAAAGATAAGGTCATCTCATGAGCGTGCTCGGGGTCCATATTAAACAAAAAAGGGCGAAGTAAGGCGTAAGACATAGTAATGACAGACCCTGCTTGAAAAGAAATGATAAATAAGAAAAACGAATGAGGTCAAGCGCTGCGATTATATCAGCTTAACTGAAATAAGACCAAAGTTTCATAGGACAAATTGCGCTAAATCATGCGAATAAACAATCGTTGATATTGCAAACGGACTCACTTAACCTAGTTAATGAGCTGATATCAAAAAGCATTTTTTATTTAAGTCTATTGTCTATCCGCCGCATTACTGCTTATTGATATCCATGCTTTTAGCTTACGGAACTGGGCGGCCATCAGCAAGCGCAATCCAACCGCGTACAATACGGTATAGATGCCAAATAAAAGTAAAGCCCATAATAATAAAGCCTAAACTGGCCAATAATACCGAGCCGATGGCAATATTATTACTGTCAGCAAACATACTTACGCCAAAACCACCTAAGGCAAATGTGATGATAAGCACACCAATAACAAAAAAGACGATGCTATACCAAAACGTTTTAATCTGCCAATCAAAATGG
The DNA here is from genome assembly GCF_904846565.1 of Psychrobacter sp. CMS30. NCBI lineage: Bacteria > Pseudomonadati > Pseudomonadota > Gammaproteobacteria > Moraxellales > Moraxellaceae > Psychrobacter > Psychrobacter sp. CMS30. The sequence goes on from NZ_CAJHBF010000021.1 coordinate 24,937, forward strand.
GTGGCAAGCCATGTATTATCAGCATCGCGGCGTTTGGCATAATTCATAAAGATAGGCACAATCCACAGCAGTCCCGCGGTAAAATAGCTGAGCACATAGAGCAAATACGTGATGTGATTATAGGTAATCAAAGAACGGCGCTTATTATCACTCATCGTATTATTGGGATTGTTTATCATACGGTCACTCGTTATATTCTGTGGCTAATAGCTATATTATTGTGGCAATTGAGCAAGGTTTCAATGCAGCATATTTTAAAATATAAAGGTACTTAAACATCAACTTGTTAGGTGTAAAAGTTGTTAGGCATACCTCTTAAGAAGTTACGGTCGCCTGTACCTGAATCGCTTTAGTGACCAAATCTTGCTGCATCGACAGTTGGGTAAATTGCCAACCTTGCTGCTCAAGCTTACCCAGTGCACCGCTCACCACCGCTTGACTTGGATGCGTAAAGCTTAATTGCACCGCATCGCCAGCAGCAATGACCTGCGCATCGGCAATACCTGAATTGTTTAGCAGCGCATTAATACTGCTAGCCGGCGGCATGGCATCTACGCCATCTGCACTACTAGCTGCATTTAACGCATTGCTGTCAACATTACCGGCTTGGGCACGTAACCAAAAATAATCGGCGACCTGCTCTTGATACTCATTTTTGCTAGCGTTTGCAGCTTGATGGACGCTATAGCCGCCATAGCCACCGACAAATAACAGCAAAAACACTGACAATAACAGCAGAGCTAATTGGTCGCGCGCAGACAATGCCTGCCAACGTGTCGCTAAAATACTTTGGTAACTACTCATGCGCACTGATAAAGCACCACTTCGAGGGTTAGTAGCAGTAGTGCTGCGTTTGGCGAGGCGCTGTAATCTTTTCATGGTTACCCTTTATTGCTGACGCTGCTATTGTTTGCTACCACATCAACGGTCACTTGACCACTAAACTGCCCTTGCTCATTGCCATTCACTTGTTCTAATTTGGCGTTTAAGCCTTGGGCGACAAGCGTATTGGTAAATTGATCAAGACTGCCACGGTCGGGCGCAATCAGTGTAAAGCTAAGCGCCGCTGGCTGCATGACTAACGCCTGCGCTCGTAATGACGACTGTTTAATCAACGGTGATATACGTGCCAATACCGCTATGTGAGAATCAGGCGCTTGGCTATCACTACGCAGTTTTGGTTGCACTTGCACTTGTAGCTTTGTGCGCGTACTAAGTGGCTCATTTGGAAACCAAGACTGATACTGGCTCGCAATCTCGGTTTTGGTTGCCGCGGTCGCCGCCTTATATTGATACCATTGCACCCCATCGGTCGCCATTTGCAATACCAATGCCGTCAGCGCGACCATCATCGCCACCCGTAGATACGGTGATAATTGCGAATCGGTTGATTTAATAAAAAAGTTCAGCGCATGACGTTCAGGATTTTCAAGCGGTTTAGGAGTAACGGGAAGCGTGGTTAATAGTAATTGATGCTCGGCAATCATTGCCGCTGTTTGAGTAGAGGCGCTGGCTGTGGTTGCAGGTTTTGTTAAATTAATACCAAGATCAGTACCAAGTTCTAATCCATCAGCAATGTTTTCAGCAAGACCGTTATTAGAAGCTTGATGAACAACGGCACTAGAGTCATCAAAGATGTCATCGATGGCTGGTAATAGCAGCACTTCGCTCAAATGCGGAAAACGCTCAAAGATTAAAGGCAAGTAACTGACTGCCATGCCTTGATGTAAGGATTGGCGCAGCAGTATGGTTTGTTGGTCTTGGTATAATATAATTTGCTGCCCTGCGCCCTCTTCTGGCGTTGGCAGTAATAAAAAGTCAGGCAGTAACGCTACGATGTTCATGCCAGCGAGCTTGGCGCTTTGCTGCCATGATTCGATATCGCTTTGAGCCAAAGCATAGAGATGATGGCTGGTATTTTCAGTCATTTGCCGAATGGCTAACTGCTCAACCGGCGTTAGAGAAGTTTCTTCAAATAAATACTGCTTACCGCTCATACCTAATTGTTTGAGCTGAGCAGTATTTAGCTCAGAATCTACTTGTAAGACATGGCTTGAGGGAAAATACAGACAAACAGATTTCTGGCTATTGGTTTTATAGCTACCATAAATATCATGCAGCTGTTGCCAGCCGTCAATCAATTGCCATTGCTTTATGTCTTCATGCCAGACCGCTAGAGGACTGTGCTGCGCTCTTAACCAAACATGTAACACCAAATGTGTCCTTAATTATCAAAGCTGTTGTTTAAAGCCATTGCTTATTGAAGCTGCCATTTAAAGCTACTGTTCATTAAAATGGTTATTCGTTAAAGCTGCGGTCTAGCAAAAATCTAGATAGTTTTACGAGCGTTTATATAGTCGATACTAAATAACATGGATACGTTATCTGACAAGGTGAAACTGGTACAAATTTTTCTAGCTTGCTGTGCCTACGCCGACAGAGGCTACAAAAAATTCATTCCAGTCTCACTGTGTCTTCTTAATATGGAGCTGACTATATATGGATCTGACTATATTGTTGATACTAATAAGGTTGAGCAGGAACAAAACGATCAATCTCGGTTGCCATACCTGTCATCACAAAATCCATCTCAAACACACGCGCTTCTGCTAAAGAGAACGACTCAGGATAATCACCCGTTAGCAGCCCTGCGATGTGAGCAACAATAGACATATGACAGACGACCACCAGACACTCTGCTTCAATATTACCAATATCGATGAGCGCCTGACGGGCATCGTCAGACGGCGTGATATTTTCTTGTATTTGTGAGGGCACGTTAGGGGCGCGTAACTGTAATGCCGCTAGCGTCTGCTGCGCTCTCTTATAAGGACTCACGACAAAACAGTCAGGTTGATAATGAGTGGTAATATACTCTGCCGTTTGCGCAGCTTGCTGCTGACCAAAATCAGTCAGCTGACGCGCACTGTCTGGGCGCGTTTCATCTTCTGCTTGACCATGACGTACTAAGATAATTTTCATAATCTTAACCACCTTGTTTGTTGCTTTTACCTGACTATTTCGATACTAATGCTATTTAATTATTATACTGAAGCGACATTTTGCTAAGCGCTTTATTTATTATCGCCATCCGCTTTTTTATTTTTAGCATTTTTCGCATTGCTACTTGCTGTTTGCATTTGCGCCGTTAATGAAGCATTGCTATGGTCATGCTCCATGACAAACTCAACATCGCTACGGAAGCCCGCTTCCATAAGATGTAAAGCAACGCCAAGTGCCGCTTTATCTTCATAAATAACTGCATGCAAGGCATGGGTAATCGGCATATAAATGCCTTCTTTGGTGGCTTTTTCATGTACCTGCTGAATGGTATTGACACCTTCAGCGGTCTGACCCAGTTTTTTGACCGCCGCATCGATGGTCATACCGCGACCGAGCATATTACCAATACGGTAGTTGCGACTCAGCTCTGAGCTGCAAGTAGCATATAAGTCGCCGACGCCCGACAGACCTAAAAAGGTCAGCGGATTGGCACCAGCATGCACACCAAAACGGCTCATTTCTGCTAAGCCACGGGTCAGTATCATGGCTTTGGTATTTTCACCTACTTCATAAGCTGCCGCCATTCCCATTGCAATGGCATAAATGTTTTTGAGCGCGCCACCAAGCTCGACACCGCGAACATCATCACTGGCAAACACTCTAAAAAACGCACTGTGTAGCGCTGCTTGTACCGCATGGCGTAATGGCTCAGAGTCACTGGCAATCACCGTAGCAGACGGCATATTTTTCATGATTTCGATGGCAAGGTTTGGCCCTGACATTACGCCAAAGTTTACTTCCGGTAGCTCATCTTTAATAATATCACTCATTAAAGCGAAGGTATCTTTCTCCATACCTTTGGTCAAAGAAACGATAGATTGCCCGCTAATAAAGGGCGCGATACTTTTAAGGGTTTCTCGAAATGCAAGACCTGGAACAGCTATAAAAATAATATCGGTATCTTTGACCGCCGCTTGTAAATCGTGGCTGTATTTGAGGCGATCATCAAGCTTATAACCGGGCAGATATTTTTTATTGGTCTGCGTCTTTGCCATTGCTTTAACCGTACGCTTATTGCGTACCCACAGCGTGGTATCACAGCCATTACGGGCGGCCAAGTTTGCCATTGCCGTACCAAAACTACCACCACCTAAAAACGCCAGACGCAATTTGGTTGGATTATTATGGATTTCTGCCATATTTTTTGCCACGGCAGATTCAACCGCGCTAGGATTGAGCTTCTTACGTCCAAGCCCTGATTTGGTAGCACGCTCAATGATACCTGACAGCAAACTGTTTTGTTTTTCATCTGCTTTATTCTCTGCCTGACTGCTATCTATACTTTTGTCTTTATTTTTGTCATTAGCGCTGGTCATATTCTTTTATCCGTGTTGACTGACTGAATTATGAGTAGATTTGATGCTGAGTATACAGGGAGACTAACGGCATGTTTCAACAATTATTGATATAAAATCGCTATTTTAATCGAACAACCTGATTAATTTACTCATTATTCTCTTTAATGAGTGACTTTAGCGCCGCATCTGCCCTGCCATGATATCTCTGTAACCCTACTACGCTATTGCCTTTATGACTCGAAGCGTAGCAATGGCTCAATATCAATGGGCTTGCGCGTGGGCATATCACAAGGACTGCTGCCAGTATAAACAAAAGCCGTGACATAATCATCTGCGCCAACGCCAAAATACGCTTTAACGGCAGGCTCATTACATAGCAAGCCTGTGCGCCAAACCGTACTAAACCCTTGGGCTTTTAGCGCCAAAATAAGGTTTTGAACTGCGGCGCCAGTGCTTAGCATTTGCTCAAAAGGTGGTACTTTTTTATGCACTTGCATTTGGGTAACGACCGTAATAATCACCGGCGCACGTAGCGGCATATTGTAGGTTTTTTGGCGAGATTTCTCAGACAGCGTTTCACCCTCTTGTGCCGCTTGTGCTTCAGCGGCTGCTAAAAAGGCACGACCCAAGTCATGACGTGCATTGCCTTGGGTAACAATAAAGCGCCATGGTTGCAGTTTTTTGTGATCAGGCGCGGTAACTGCACAATCGATAGCCGCTTTAATCTGACTTTCTGTCGGTGCCGGAATACTCAGGTTGCCGATGCTGCGTCTCGACTTAATCCAATTAATCAGCTGCTCATCGGTCACTTGCGCATTTGTCACTATGGGGCTTTCGGTATTATTTTGCGGCGCGCTTTTACTTGATTGCTCAGCGCTACTATCGTTACTCTCTTCTAAGCTGTCTGCTGAATTACTCATAATGTATCCTTATTTTTTATTATGCTGCATCCGTATCTTCGACTCGATGCTCCATTCTTAAGTAATCTTCTGACTGCATCTCAAGCAGGCGTGAACGCGTACGCTCAATCTCAAACGCTAACTTCTCTCCTTGATACAGCTCAAGAATAGACTGCTCTGCTCGTACCAGTAATTTTACGCGGCGATCATAAAATTCATCAACCAGATAAATAAAACGGCGGGTAGGATCACGCAAATTATCATCTAAAGCGGGTACGGCATTGATTAAGACGGTGCTAAACTCTTTGGCAATTTCAATAAAATCAGACGCTGAGCGTGGCTCCATACATAAATGACGGAAGTCACAGAATAAAATATCTTCGGTACGCGCATTAATTCTAATTTCACGACCATTGATAGTAATAGGCTCATTGCTGATTTTTTGATTATTAGATAAGCTGGCGAAACGGTTAGCAAGCCAATGGTGATTGGCCTTAGTCAAAGGCGACTCATATAGCTCCGCCTGCTGCAAGACACGCAGGCGATAATCAATGCCAGAGTCAATATTCATTACCGTCGTATGGCGCTCAACTTCGGCGATAGCCGGCATAAAGCGGTCACGGTGCAGACCATCTTTATAGAGACCGGATGGCTCAATGTTTGATGTGGCGACCAAAGTTACGCCACGATTAAATAACATGGTGAACAAATCACCCAGAATCATGGCGTCGGAGACGTTGGAGACAAAGAACTCATCAAAGCAGATAATCACTGCTTCTGCATAGATAATATCCGCGACTTTTTCCAACGGATCGCTCTGACCCTGCAGATTATTTAGCTCTTGATGGACGCGCTGCATAAAGTGATGAAAATGCTGGCGCATCTTACGCTCAATGGTTAAAGAGTCGTAAAACATATCCATCATCCATGTTTTACCACGTCCTACCCCGCCCCACATATACAAACCTTTGGGCGCGACGGGCTTTGCTTTTAAAAAGCTAAAAAAGCCTTTTTTTTGTTCCACGCTATTGTTGAGCTGATGATACAACTCATCTAAATAGCTCATCGCCTGATATTGTTGCTCATCTCGAGTAAACTCATCAGTGCTAATGGCCTGCTCATAACGTTGCAAGGGAGATAAACTCATAATACGACTCATCATTAGACAAAATAAATATAAAAATGGTGGATGTTATTTGCTTAACCATATTAAAGCGGAAATTCTATCGCTAATTAGCTACACAACATCGGATGGTAATATCTAAAAAATTAGCTATTTAATACCAAAGCTATGTTCTTCTAACAAGCCTTTAAGCTCAGATAAACGCCCGTGGAAAAAGTGCCCAGCGCCATCAATGACACTAACCGCTAACCCTAAGCGTTCAGCAAATTCCTGCATACTCGCCGGCGCAATAACATTATCTTCATTCCCGTATATCTCAAAAGTTTTATCAACGGGTAAGGTAATGTCACTGTTGTCATTTTTTTCAACGGATGGCGCAATAAGGGCAACTTTTTCTATCTCAAAATCACTCAGCCCCCAAATATGCGGCGACACCATGACTTGCTCAGCAACACGTGCCGTGACATAACCGCCAAAGGAAAAACCACCCAACCACAATTTACGTGCGTTGGTTTGCTCTGCAATCCATTGTAGCACGGTCATTGCGTCTACTACTTCCCCTTCCGCATAATCGTGCTCGCCAGTTGACTGCCCAACACCGCGAAAGTTAAAACGTACCACATGCATGCCATTATCACGCGCAAATCGATACATGGTCGTGACTACCTTATTATTCATCGTACCATCGAATAACGGATTAGGATGGCAAAGCAGCGCCACCGTATCGGTATTGGGATCGTTAGGACTGTCTTGTTGCCAAAGTGCGTCAACTTCGAGCACGCCAGCAGGAGCAGGAATCAGTTGCATAGAATTACTTACTAATTAAGAATGAATAGTCCAATTATCCTAGATATGGTTTATATTTCAAGTGATTTGCTGTGTACTGGTGCTGTTTGTCTCATTTTGGAGTGACGGTAAGGAGCAATCACCTTGAATAACTGCTGATTTCAGAAAAATCTCCACTGCTTCATTGCCAATATGACATATACCTGCAATATCAAACACAATAACAGCCTAGACACTCAAGAGTACGATAGGTTAGATTCATACTGTTTATTTTTTATGTTTAACTAACAGCCTTTTAGGAAACAGTTATGAATACTTTTAATAAAACCTTGACTTTAACGGCAACATTAGCAGCGGCATTAGCATTAAGCGCTTGCCAAAGTACGCCTTCTTCGCCGGTTATCCAACGCGCCAATTCTATTTATGAAACCACTGGCATTGCCGATACCAAAGTAAAAGCCCAGCAAAATGCGATAGACAGCGCGCAAAAAACCTGCCGAAACAAGCAGGTAATTATCGTTGATGACAAAGTAAAATATAATGGTATTTTAAATGAACAAACTGGTCGTATGATTGGGCAAGCGGGCGCAGTCATCGGTTCGATATTTGGTACGGGTTCACCGGACTTATCACGTAAAGATGATTATGAGTATATGATTAACTTTCGTTGCCAATAAGACAGTTATTATTTAACAAAGCTATGAGCTTTTAGCCAATAAGTTTGCGAGATAGATAGTATATTCATCGCGGCTTATTGGCTTTACTTTTTGTAGCGGCACTTTTGGGGTAAACTACCCTAACTAATGTCCCATACATTCAAATCAGTCTATAACTAGTGGCTATTTGCGACTGGTATAAATTTTCCTTGCTTACTGCTATCACAGAGGCTGCGAAAAATTCATCCCAGTCGCACTATATTGATTTTAAAGTGACTCTACTATAAAAGAGACTCTACTATATAAGCAGCCCGTTTTTAAACCTTCTTACCTTTGGTCTATTATTATGCGCAAACCCAACCTGTCACATACGAAACAAACTAAGGTTTTAGCGCCTGCCAAAGATTTAGCGACCTTGGAGGCCGAACTGGCTGAGCAAGAAAACAGTCTCGAAGTCAGTTTAGAAGATACGGTTTTGCGGCTGAGCGACTATCTATCGGCGGTCGATATGGTCATCAAACAAACCTTTAATCACCGCGTATGGGTCAAAGCTGAAATTCGTAATTTATCAAGTAAAGGTGGGCATTATTACTTTGAGCTGGCAGAAAAAGATGACGACGGTAAAGTCATTGCCAGCTGCCGTGGTAACCTTTGGCGCTTTAAAGCCGCACGCGTCTTAGCAAAGTTTGAGCGCGCCACAGGCATGCCGCTTGACCGTGATTTGACCGTATTACTCAAAGTATCGGCAGGCTTCCATGCGCAATATGGCTTTTCACTCACCATTGAAGATATCGACCCAAGCTATACTTTAGGCGACTTGGCACGGCAATATGCCGAAATGGTCGACCGCTTGACTGGCGAAGGCTTATTAAACCTCAATCAGCAATTATCTATTCCATTTGATATTGAGCATGTGCTGGTCATTGCCCCTGAAAAAGCCGCCGGATTGGGCGACTTTCAAGCGGATGCTGACCGCTTAGCTCGCACAGGTGCCTGTCATTTCCATTATCATCACGCTACCTTTCAGGGTAATCATGCACCAAGTGAAATCCGTCAAGCTATCGTCAGCGCCCAGCAGCAGTTTTATGATACTTATCAGCGCCTGCCGGATTTGTTAGTCATTATTCGTGGTGGCGGTGCCGTTGGTGATTTAGCCTATCTCAACGATTATGAGCTGGCCGCGCTCGTTGCCGAGCAACCTATCCCTGTCTGGGTCGGTATCGGTCATGAGCGTGACAAAGTTATCTTAGATGAAGTGGCGCATACCAGCTTTGATACGCCGTCAAAAGTCATTGCCGCTATCATGGCGCATTTAGCGCAATTGGTCACGCAAACGCTGCAATACCAAGCGCAAATTAAACAAGCAGTGCAGCGTCAATTAAACACTGCTGAGCAACAGACGACACGCCAGTTGAGCCAAATACAATCGCAAACGATTGGTCAATTGACCGCCCTGCAAAAAGACAGTGATTATGCTTGGCGTAGTATTCAGCAAAGCGCTCAGCGACAGGTGAAGCAAGCTGCTAGACTAACCAGCGATTTGCGCACGCAAACTCAAGCCTCTGCTTATCAGCAGTTAGCAAGCGCATCTACACACAGTCAAAACAATAAAAAAACGATTATGCACAGTGCGCAGCAGCAGTTGCTACAAGCACGACGTGATAGCGAGCATCTGCGGGATATTGTACTCTTGCATCGTCCTTCTCGCGTGCTTAAGCAAGGTTATACCATGCTGACTGATGCAAAAGATAAAAAGATACTAACCAGCAGTACGCAGCTTTATGCTGAGCAAACGGTACATATCGTCTTAAAAGATGGTAAGGCAAAAGCACAAATTATTGATGTAGAGACCAATTAGTTATAGTCTATTTGCCATAAAAATACAGAGCTGCTCGGATAAATTTTGCGTAGCCTCGAACAGTGACGAAGTCACACAGCAAGCAAGGAAAATTTATACCAGCAGCAGACTCCTGAAACTAAAATATTTAACAATTACTCATCTACTGAATTTTTATTTCAAAATTAGGAAACCTTATGACAACCCCTACTCGCAAACGCAAAAAAGCCGCCCCAAAAACTTTTAAGGCGGCTTATGATATTCTAAAAACCAATGCCGCTGAACTACAGCAACAAGATGAGCCAGATATCGATAATCTTATGACGACAGTGGAAGAATCGATTGCCGCTTATCGCGTTTGCGAAACCCGTATCAATGCGGTACAGCAAGCATTAGATGCCGCCTTCGCCGAAGAAGATACCACAGAGAATAGCGACATTTAAGCTAAGTCAATTCTACTCTGGCTCATCGACTTCAAATACTTGGCGCAAATAGGCAAGATAGGTATCATTATTGATCATGGTCTTGCCTGGGCTGTCCGACAGCTTAGCAACTGGCTGTCCATTGCATTCAACCAATTTCAGGACGATATTTATCGGGGTGATGCCCATGTCATTGGTCAAATTAGTGCCAATGCCAAAGCTGGTTCTTATTTGACCTTTAAAGTACTGATGTAAATCCCAAGCTTTATTTAAATCCAAGCCATCACTAAAGGTTAAAATCTTGGTTCTTGGGTCTATCTTTAATTTCTTATAATGAGCAATCGCCTTGTCACCCCAGATATACGGGTCGCCACTATCATGACGCAGACCATCGAAAAGCTTGGCAAAATACAAATCAAAGTCGCGTAAAAACGCATCCATACCAACGACATCGGTCAGCGCAATACCCAAATCACCACGATATTCATGTACCCACGCTTCAAGCGCGGCTTTTTGTGAATCACGCAAACGCACATCCAATGCCTGAAATGCCTGCATAAACTCATGTGCCATCGTCCCTATCGGCGTCATTCCAAGTTTTTTTGCTAAATAAACGTTGGAAGTTCCGCTGACAATTTTTGGTTCCGCTTTATGTAAAGTCTCAACCACATGAGCTTGCCATACTTTACTAAAACGTCTACGAGTCCCAAAATCAGCGACGATAAACGGCGGTGTCGGTTTATCACGGCTGTAATTTGCTTGTTCTTCTGCATAGCGATGCAATAAAGCCACTTTTTCATCAAGCCGACGCTGCCCTTCTTCAATGACGCTGGCATTTGATAACGCCCTAAAATACAGCTCATTGACTATCGCTAATACAAACACCTCAAAGAACATCGCCTGAATCATCGGCCCTTCAATATCGATACACAGACGATTTTTGTCATCGATACTGACGGTGATAAAACGCCGTTTTAGCTTAAATAATTCCAAATAATCCACGAAGTCTGAGCGCATAAAGCGCAACTTACGTAAATATTCCAGCTCATCTTCTAAAAATCGCAACTCACATAAGCTGTCTAGCTGTTGCTCTAAATCTTCTTTGATATCAGCTAAAGGATAAACCGTGTCTTGATTATTGCGGCAGCGAAAGCGATAAACACCATGGGTCTGCGGAAACTGATGCAGCATGGCTTGCAGCATGGTAAATTTATACAAATCGTTATCGAGTAAAGAAGTAATAATGGGTTCAAAAGTTTTAGAAGTATGAGTAACGGTCATGTTACAGCCTTAAATACAAAAATGAAAAGCCGCCAAACAAAGCGAGCGACGAAATAGGTATCAATAACTATCATGGTGCTAATAATAGAAAACGTTAAGATTTTGAGTATAACGAAGTTTGTCTCATTTTTCATAATTCAACGGTTATAACAGCAAAAATACAACGATAATAAACGTATTCATCATGTGGCTATAGCCTATAAATTTGAAACATCAGCCATAAAAAAGACGTTAAGCCTATACTTAACGTATCTTCATGAGTTTAATTATCAAGGTTAATCATTAAGGTTTTGCAGGCTTTACCAATTTTACCAAGGGCGCATAGCCTGACTGCGGCATCACATCGACGGGGATAAACTGTAACGCCCCGCCATTGATACAATAACGCAGCCCGCCACGGTCTTTTGGTCCATCAGGGAATACATGACCCAAATGCGAGTCTGCTACCCGTGAGCGAATCTCAGTACGCACCATATTAAAGGCGGTATCGGCGTGTTGGGTAATGACTTGCTTATCAATTGGTTTGGTGAAGCTTGGCCAACCGCAGCCAGATTGATATTTATCGGTTGATAAAAATAGTGGTTCACCGCTTACCACATCGACATAAATACCCGGCGCAAATAAATCATCGTATTCATGACTAAAGGCGCGCTCAGTACCGGCATCTTGCGTGATATTGTATTGTGCTTTGGTCAGAGTATTCTTCAGCGCGCCTTTATCAAAGCCCGCATAGCGTTTAGGATCTAAGGTTTCAGCAACCGTATTTGCAGGCGCAAGCTTGGTACGCGCAGTGCCTTCCGGCTTATCATCGGCGAGGCTTAAATCGACATGACAGTAGCCATTTGGATTTTTTGCCAAATAATCTTGATGATACATCTCAGCCAAGTAAAAATTATCCAGCGGTGCGTTTTCTACCACAATTTTTTGTTTATACTGGCTTTGCACACGTTTGAGAGCAGCATCAATCACCGCTTTATCTGCTTTATCGGTGTAATAAACGCCAGAACGGTACTGAACGCCGCGATCATTACCTTGCTTATTAAGACTGGTTGGATCTATCACGCGTAAGTAGTATTTTAAGATAGTATCAAGATCGGTTTTATCCGCATCATAGGTTACTTTTACAGCTTCGGCATGCCCTGAGCCACGAATCACTTGCTCATAGCTTGGATTAGCCGTCTCGCCATTGGCATAGCCTGATACCGCATCGACGACACCTTCGACGCGTTCCATATAAGCTTCTACGCCCCAGAAACAGCCACCTGCCAGATAGATTGAGCGCGTATTAATCGCCTTACCTTTATCGTTATAATAAACGCCATCTTTTTGCTTAATGGTTTCAATTTTACTATTGTTATCTAAGGTTTGGGCGTTTGCCGGTTTGGCATTGCCTGCTTTTAGTTCGGCAAAGTCATTATCAGCGTTTTCAGCGAGGGCATAGGCTTGCTCTGCTGATATATTTCCTTTTACCAAGTGCACCAAATTGCCGTTTTTATCGAGTATCGCCCAGCTAGGATACACTTGTACGCCAAGCTTATTAATCAGCTTGCCCGAAGCGTCAGACAATACTGGCAGCTTCGGATAGTCGGCTTGCACGCCCGCATACCAAGTACTAAACTCGCCATCGGCTTTTTCATTGAGATGACCAGGACTGGCAACGGTGACGACATTTAAATCAGCAAATTTAGGATCGGTACGCCATTCCTCGGTTTCTGCAAGCGTCCCTAGGCATAACGGGCACCAGCTTGCCCAGAATTTAATCAAAGTAGGTTTATTAGGGTCAATGACCGCAGCACCTGTTTTGCCCAAGCCCTTTGTTAATTGCGGCAACGCCTGCATTTGCCCAAGCATGTCAGACGGTAACATATCACGTGAGCTTTTCACGCCACTGTTTTGGCTACCTGTATTGGCGCTACTACTGGCATTGCTCTTAGCATTGTTTTCCGCGCTACTCATTTGCCCACAAGCCACCAATATCCCTGCACTTAATACGGTCGTCACCCCAAAAGCGCTGACATTTTTCAGCCAACGCGCTGCTGCACGCGGTGAAGATGTCGCTAAATCACTAGCATTGCTGCGCTTATCATAACGATTTGTATTATGAGACTTATTATCTTGTTTATCAGGTAGCATGGTGGATCCTTTTTACGAAGTCTTGCGAGCAAATACTTAGTTTGAATGGTCTTTTATAGGCTTGTTATGCTGTTTATTAGGGTAAATATGCTTAGACTAAATGCGTTAATAGCGTTATAAAAGCAAGACAGAATAAATATAAAGGTTATGAGATAAAGGCGGTTAGGTAAAGATGGCTAAAATTTAAGATAAGCATAAGACACTTATCTGCATTAGATTATCTTAATAGTATAAACCTATAATGGAGTTTCCTTTAAGAGTTTATAACAGCTCACTACACTTTTTTAACAACGCAGTAAGGCTGTTGATATAGAAATTAGAGATATGGGAGTAGTGGAAGGAATAATGAGGCCTAGTCACTTTTTGTTTAGTGACTGTTTATCTAGTGACTTTTGCTTAGTTACTCTTTGCTTAGTTACTTTTATATGAGGATAAATGAGGGGAAAATCAATATCTGCAAACAAATCAATCTCTTATCTGATTAATTAACACTTAAAAACCCGCTATTAAAGTCATTTTTTTGTAGCAGTTAATTTAAAAAATTAATTGTTAAGCAAATATAGCGCCTGACTGAATTAACTTTTAGCCCTCATGAACTGTGCAACATAATCATCGGCTGGATTTTGACGTAATTCATTTGGCGTACCCGTTTGCACTAAGCGCCCACCATTTAAAATACTAATACGCTGACCGACTTTGACAGCTTCATCGATATCATGGGTGATGAAGACAATGGTCTTATTGAGCCGTGCTTGTAGCTCAAGTAATTGGTCTTGCAATTGCGCACGAATGAGTGGGTCAAGCGCCGAAAATGCTTCGTCCATCAGCAAGATTGGATTATCCGTTGCCAGCGCGCGTGCTAGCCCGACACGCTGCTGCATACCACCAGACAATTCATCAGGATAGCTGTGCTCCAAGTTTGGCAGCCCGACTTCATGAAGCCAATGCCGAGCAACTTCATGACGCTCGCTCACACTCATTTTACGTACACGCAGACCGTAAGCGACGTTTTGCATCACCGTCATATGTGGCACTAAGCCAAAGTGCTGAAATACCATGCTGACCGTTTGCTGCCGATAATGTTGTAGCTCCTTATCATTAAGCTCTAAAATATTAATAGCCGAGTTGGTATTGGCAGCGGTTTGGGACGAACCTTCCTCTGCTATCGGGCTTTGCGCGTTGCCCTTATTTTTTGCATTGATACTGGTATCAACCCATATTTTGCCACTGGTTGGGTCAATCAAGCGATTGATATGGCGTATCAAGGTTGATTTACCCGAGCCTGATAGCCCCATAATACAATGCAGCTCGCCCGCCTTAATATTCAAATTGATATCATATAGCCCGACCGAATAGCCCGTTTGCTCCTTGACCGCAATGCTATCCATACCTTCAGCCAATAATGCCAATGCAGACTGTGCTTGCGAGCTATTGGCATTATAAATCTTACTGATATTCTCTAGCTGGATATGATTCATCGTTGCTCTCGCTATTTGTATTTTTTATTTGCGTTGTTTTGTGATGGTCACTTTTACTGCTTGTGATATTCACTTCTAATATGGAGCACAGTGCTAACCAATCGGACGTCTGCCAGCATCGATGGTTTTTTGCCGTGCGCGCTTACCTTGACCGAATGCTTGCGTAATACGGTCAATGATAATCGCAACGATGACAATCGCTGTACCTGCTTGCAAGCCCTGACCGATATTGAGCGTTTGGATAGATTGCAAAACATCTTCGCCAAGACCGGGGGCACCAATCATAGAAGCCAATACCACCATAGAAAGTGACATCATTACCGCCTGATTAATACCCGCCATGATACTGGGGAGCGCTTGAGGTAATTTAATCCAAATAAGTAGCTGCAGATGCGTACTACCGAACGAGCGCCCTGCTTCGACCATCTCATGATTGACTTGGGTAATGCCCAAAGTCGTCAAACGAATCAGTGGCGGCAAGGCATAAATAATGGTGGCAAATAGCGCTGGTACTTTACCAATACCAAACAGCATGAGCACCGGAATAAGATAAACAAAGCTTGGCATAGTCTGCATGACATCTAGTATCGGTGTCACAATCTTACGCAGGATTTTACTGCCTGACATGGCAATGCCAATAGGAATACCAATCACTACCGTGACCAATACCGATACGATAAGCAGCGCAAAGGTGTCAATCAAGGCGCCCCATAGCCCAAAGGCGCCGATAAGAAACAATCCTGCCCCGCACGCTAGCGCAAACCAAATTTTACGCACGCCAAACCACGCCAATACCGTCACAAGTGCGATAATTAGCCAAGGCGGAATAACCGTTAATAGCCGCTCAATGGGTAGCAAGAGATAGGTTAACGCCACCGTACTGATAGTACGAAAGACGTCACCGTAGTTTTGGACAACGTTTGCTAAGGTATTATTAAGCGGGGTCTCAAGTGACCACGAAGGAAAGCTTGATGATAGGCCAAATTTGTTAGCACTGGATGCATTATTATTACGGTCACCAGTATTCGCAACAGCCGCGCCTGTTAGGCTAATACCTAACTTAGCAGCAAGTCTTGTGGCCGCTTCCTCAGATAGCCAATGTTGCCAGACGTTTGGATTCTCACGCAAAAACGTTAAGGCTTGCTCATCGCCGCTCCGTTTACTTTCACTCATCTCTAAGATAGCCCCATTGAGCTCATCGGAGCTAAACTGAACCTTTTTGAAGACAGCAGCCAGCTCAGGATTAGATTCAATAAACGGTGTCGATACCGCGATACCTAAAGGTGATACTGGAAATCCAGAAACACAGTCCGCTGTGCCATCAGCAAGTAGCAAGTCTTGCCAGCAAGCGTCGTCATGGGCGGGAAATGCTAATGGCGCAAAGTCATACTTTGCCATCAAGCCTGTAGGCTGCCAGTAATAGAATAATAGCGGTTTATGCTGTTCAAAAGCGGAGGCAATCTCTGCATCGAGCGCAGCACCGGTTCCGGGATGGGCATTGTTAAAAATACTGTCTAAACCGGTATTTTTAAGCAAACGGCTATTAAATATCTCACACGTCCAACCAGATGGACAGTTCATAAAACGCGATTTTCTTGGGTCTTCAGGGTCTTTAAACAGCTCAGCGTACTTCGGCAAATCTTGATAACTGCGTAGACCTGGATTTTCGTCTAGGACATATTTGGGTACATACCAACCTTGAGTAGCACCGCCCTTCAGCGTATCACCAATGACCGCGACTTTATTTTGGGCGATGGCTTGCTCCATGATTGGCGAGCGCCCAACCCACTGCTCGCCGATCACTTGAATGTCGTTTTGTGATAATGCCGTTTCAAGCGCAGGACCGGCGCCCGGCACTTCTTCAATTGTACAATCATAGCCATCTTCAGCAATGTACTTAAGCACCCCAGAGATAAACTGACCGCTCTCCCACGTCAGTGCGCCAAATTTGATAGGTGCATCACAAGCTGCTGACGCCGATACCGGCAGCAACAAGGCACTCATACACAGTAAACTTAACGCAATCCATTGGCGCATGGGATATCCTATTTATTGTTTTTATTGTTTTTATTATCAGTATTAACGCTAAAGTTAGTAGTACTGACATCTTGAACCAAGAGTATGTTGCCTTTGACTAGTTGGGTGATTAATACCTAAATTAGCTATTGCTGATTAATCTAAAATTGACACTATAATCGTTTAGGCTTACTACAAAGTGTAGCGATTTATAGATAGGATGACAAATGCTCATTAATTTTAATTGTTGGTTTTTAACTATTGGTTATTAATGACTAAATTTTAGGCAAAAAAATAGCACCTACCTCAGTAGATGCTATTTTTTATCGTGTTTCTTGCTTAACCAAAAACTGTTTTATCATTGGCTATTTTATTATTGGCTATTTCAAAAACAGCGCCATGGCTTTTTTAAACAAGCCACCGTATGGCGGTAGTAAAATATTAAGACCATTCAACTTCGATTGTACAAACACAGGCTTCATATGACTAAGACGCTCAAAGCCAGCTTTACCGTGATAAGCGCCCGTACCTGAGTGTCCAACACCGCCAAACGGCAAATCATGTTGCGCCACATGCATAATGACTTCATTAATACACAGGCCACCCGATACCGTATTATTACGCACCTGATCTATCTCGCTATTGTTATCACCAAAGACGTATAGCGCCAACGGGCGTGGGCGCTCATTGATAAAACGAATGGCATCCTCAAGGCTGTCATAGTGCATCAACGGTAAAATCGGGGCAAAAATCTCGTTTTGCATGACATCGCTATCAGGCGCAGGCTCACTGACAATCACCGGTGGCATCAGGCGGCTGTCAATATCAGCATCCGTATCAGTCAGCGGATGAACCTCATCGCCTGCCAAGCCATCTAGATAGCCTTGTACACGTTTAAACTGCGCACCATTAATGATGTGCGAATAGTCAGGATTGTCTGCAATATTGGGATAATGTTTTTCCATCCACTCTTTTGCCAGACGGATAAACTCTTCATGATATCGACGCGGAATGAGCACATAATCAGGCGCAATACATGTCTGACCGGCATTAAGCGTTTTGCCCATCATCACGCGATTGACGGCGTTTTCTAAGTTGGCACCTTCCAAAATGACGACAGGCGACTTACCACCAAGCTCAAGGGTGACCGGCGTTAAATTTGGTGCAGCAGCAGCCATGACCTTTTTGCCGACCGGGGTTGAGCCGGTATATAATAAATGGTCAAAGGGCATTTGGCTAAATGCTTGAGCAATCTCAACTTCGCCGATGACCACAGAAACCATATCCGGTGAAAAATAACGTGAAATAGTTTCAGCGAACGTTTGGGCAAATTGCGGTGCGGCCTCGCTCATTTTAATCATAATACGATTACCCGCCGCCAGTGCATCAATCATAGGTCCGACTGCCAAAAACAGCGGGTAATTCCAAGGCACCATAATACCGACCACGCCAAGCGGCTGCGGCTGAATCTCATTATGAGCCGGCATATAAAGCGCTGAAATCGATACACGCTGCGGTTTCATCCATTTTTTACCATGTTTTCTGGCATGGCTGATACCGGTAAAGCTCGGAAAAAGCTCAGCGAACTGAGTTTCTGACTCACTGCGATAGCCAAAATCGGCGCTAATCGCTTTGGCAAGTAGCTCTTGATTGTCGCTTAGCATCACCTCTAGATTGTCAAGTTGATTTTCACGCGTGGCCCAATCATTGATGGGCTGCGTGCGGCTCAAACTTTGTAGGCGTAAAAATTGCGCCTGCATATCAGCGACGGTCTTAATGATGCTTAGGGATTCGTTTGCATCATTGGCCTGGTTTGAAGCTTGAGCTTGGCTGGTTGGCGTCGGCTCGCTTTGGAAAAGCGTGTTCTGATTATTATCGGTCATTTATCTTCCTTGTCATAGGCGTTAGAGTCGGCACGCTATAATAGATTTAAGACTCTGAATACATGATCAGGCGTTATATACGCCGTCTATATCCTATATGGCACTTATATACTCACCTTCAACTGATGGCTGTTGATGAACCGTTTTCAATAATGAAGGCAGATGAGATTCCTTTCAATGCTATTCGACACTATTTTAGTCAACGCCGTTTAATGTAGCGCATCGACCAGTGAATGAACAGCACCTTTGATTGACTAGTGGGTCTGTATGAAATACGTGTCATTTAAAGCCTATATTGCTGCTATTTATCAGTATTTTTACTGCCGCTAAATGGAGTAAGCGGATAGCGCAGCGGATGCAAATATAGAGTTGGGCACAATTGCTAAAACTGCTACACTGAATCGCAGTAATAGGGTTTATCCACTCTACAAATGCGATCATGCTGTTGGGATTAATTTTTCGCAGCCTCTGTCTGCATCGGCACAGCAAGGAAGATTAATCCGAGCAGCATCTGTGTATAAATCTATTGCTTATATTTAGTATTGACTATCACTCTAGGCAACTAGACTCTAAAAACATCCTTCTAAAACATCAAAATATAAGACAGTCATTCTTATGCAAAATACCGCGCAACCCCTCAATGAAATGCTAGTCAGCAAGTCGCTCTCAGCTGCTGATTATGTCCCTACCCTTGATGCCATGCTATCGCGTACGTTGGCGCGTATCGCGCTCAAAAAAGAGCAAGGTCTACGCACCCCTGACGAGCTATGGATTGTCGATCATAATGATGTCTATACGCTTGGACAAGCCGGTAAAGAAGAGCATATCCTGCAACGTACCAATACCCCTATTATCAAGACCGACCGCGGTGGTCAGGTGACATGGCACGGGCATGGGCAGCTGGTTATCTATTGGTTGTTTGATTTAGAAAGTTTAGGCTGGAGTGTACGCAATATGGTATCGCACGCCGAACAAGCGATTGAAGATGTGGTCAATGACTGCCTAAAAAGCCACGCGTCTAATAGTGTCAATACCAGTGCCGATATCAGCGCCCATGCCCGCCGTGATGCGCCCGGTGTTTATTTATATAGTCATCTAAATATTGCCAGCAACGAGAACGCTCAATCTCTGTCTAACGCACCCGCTGATGACGCCATTATGCTCGGTAAAATTGCCTCACTTGGCTTTAAAATCAAGCATGGTTTTAGTTATCATGGGGTCGCTATTAATTTAGATTGTGATTTATCGGCCTTTAATGCGATTAATCCTTGCGGCTATGCGGGCATGCAAATGTTACGACTGGCTGACTTCGTTGCGATGGATGAGCAAACGCAGGATGAGCAAACGGCGGATGAACAAATGGCAGTGCAGGCAGCGGAACAATCTATGCAAGCAATTGCCAACTGTTTAAGCTATGAGCAAGTGACCCAAAAGCTTATCGATAATATTGCCAAACGTCATGCTGGACATATCCAATTACGTGCCCTCGCCCCAAAGTAATTTTCCTAAGTCCTTTATACACAGTTTTTTTAAATTAAATACTGTTCTTTGCATAATCCTTTTTTGCATAATATCGTGCACGCTTAGACTTAAGCATTGTGAGAAAATTTGAGTCAAACTTGTTATAATCGCAGGCGCACAAATTGGGCGCAGCAATAACCTTAGCGCGCCAACATTTAACCCTTTATCATTGAAGCATTCATAACAAAAGCACCTTGGAGCAATTTATGGCAGATTTTAATAAAATTTTGGACGCAGGCGACGTCGATGGCGGCATCATTAATGTGGTCGTAGAAATCCCAACTGGTAGCAGCCATAAAATTGAGTGGAATCGCGAATTGGCAGTTTTTGAGCTTGACCGTGTTGACCCACAGATTTTTGCTAAACCTTGTAACTACGGTTTTATTCCGCAAACCCTTGATGAAGATGGCGACGAGTTAGATGCGCTTATCATCACAGAACAGCCTTTGCCTACTGGTATTTTCTTAAAAGCGAAAGTAATCGGCGTGATGAAATTCGTTGATGATGGCGAAGTTGATGACAAAATCGTCGTCGTACCGGCTGACGACCGTGATACAGGTAATGCTTATAACAGCCTAGAAGACTTACCAAAGCAGCTTATCAATCAATTACAGTTCCATTTTAGCCACTATAAAGACCTTAAAAAAGCAGGTACAACGGTGGTCGAATCTTGGGGTGACGTCGCAGAAGCTAAAGAAGTCATCAAAGAGTCTATCCAACGTTGGAAAGACCTATAAATTGTCCTAGATAATTTATAAGAAGCGTTTATTGCCATTTTTTTATTAAAATAGGATAAGCGCCATGAAAATACCGCAGACATGATAATGGCTGCGGTATTTTTTTTGCTTGAATTTTGCGCCGATAAAATGGTTATAATACCCTCACCTACCTAGTATCACACCCAAATAAGGACTGTCATGTTTGACTCTGATTCAGGCTCAACGCCCGCTAATAAAAAACTGCCAAAAGCCGTTATGATGATGGTCGAAAAAGGCAATTTGGTGCAGGCAATTAAAACCTTGGCCGCTGATGAAAATATCAGTATGGATGCCGCCAAATCTCGGATAGATGCTTATGAGCTTGCGCTAAAGAACCAGCAGCAGCAAACCCTCACGACTATCGCCAACAAACAAGGCATCCCAAGCCAAGCCTTTAGCTTTGATAGAGAACAAGTGGAAGAAGAGTCGGAGCGCTTGACGAAGACTCGCGTTAAAACCACGCCCACAGAGCAAGGCTTCCAAAGTCTACAAGAGGGCGTTGACAGTCAGCTTAATGACTTGGGCTATAAAAAACCGCTTATTCCTTATTGGGCAAAGCGGCTATTGGTCATTGCTGCGGTGATGGCAGGGCTATTTTGGATAATGTGGCGAATTTTTGGCTAGTCTGTTATAAGCGGTCTATTAGTAGATTTAAAAGTTAAAATAACTGGTTCCATTGGTGTATAATCTAAATATAGTAATTATTTCCCTATTGATAAGATTAGTTATATCAATAAAGCAACCGTGAAGAAAAAAAATGCCATTGAAACTACTAAAACGTAAGCTAAAAACTTTAAAAAATCCGGCATATAATGAACAACGTTTAAATCCGAACATTAATTCATATCGAAAGGCAGCGAATCAAGGAGATGCTGAGGCCCAGTTTAACCTTGGATTGACTTACAAAGAAGGACAAGAAGTTCAGCAAGATAATAAGATGGCAGCTAAATGGTATCAGAAGGCAGCGGATCAGGGTCATATCACTGCTCAGTTTAACCTTGGGTTGCTCTATCAAGAGGGAAAAGGTGTCGAGCAAGACTTTGCTTCAGCGGTTAAATGGTATCAGAAGGCAGCGGATCAGGGTCATATCACTGCTCAGTTTAACCTTGGTTTGCTCTATCAAGACGGAAAAGGTGTCGAGCAAGACTTTGCTTCAGCGGTTAAATGGTATCAGAAGGCAGCGGAGCAGGGCCATATCACTGCTCAGTTTAACCTTGGGTTGCTCTATCAAGATAGAAAAGGTGTCGAGCAAGACTTTGCTTCAGCGGTTAAATGGTATCAGAAGGCAGCGGATCAGGGTCATATCACTGCTCAGTTTAACCTTGGGTTGCTCTATCAAGACGGAAAAGGTGTCGAGCAAGACTTTGCTTCAGCGGTTAAATGGTATCAGAAGGCAGCGGATCAGGGTCATATCACTGCTCAGTTTAACCTTGGGTTGCTCTATCAAGACGGAAAAGGTGTCGAGCAAGACTTTGCTTCAGCGGTTAAATGGTATCAGAAGGCAGCGGAGCAGGATCATATCACTGCTCAGTTTAACCTTGGGTTGCTCTATCAAGATGGAAAAGGTATTCGCCAAAATAAAACTAATGCAAAAGAATGGTATGGAAGGGCTTGTGATGGTGGTCTTCAGTTGGGCTGTGATTCATACAGAGAACTAAATGAGCAAGGTTACTAATTTACCCAAATAAAAAGCAATTGTTGGTATTATCTTTGGTAGATATAAGATTATTAAAACACTAGGTCACTGTCAGCAAGGCATATCGCTGCCATTTTTATTCCTAGTGTAGAGTTCAGAACTGCGCGACAAATGGCCGATGACATATACACGAATATTTTTCCGCGAAATTAAAATTTTGCAGTATTGACTAACTAAAAATACCTCGAATTATCACCTTTAAGCACACCACAATGTACACTAACAGCCTATTAAAAACATAAACCCTCATACAGCAAAGCTTTAAAGGATGTGTTCAATTCCTCACTAGGGAACTACTCTTCTTCCCCTGAGAAACGTTATGGTAAATAACACCCCACTGACTACCCATTTATATAATTAAAAATAATTTTAAGATATTAAAAAAGAGATACCATAGTATCTCCTTTTTAAATTCATCAGACGTATTATCTTAGTGATGCTCACCCGGTAGAATTCTAGCAAAGGCACGCTGAGCAAGGTTTGGTTTTTTATCAGTCGTCAATCCAGCGCGGGTACTTGGAAAAATACGATAACCCATCGATTGAGTACCAACGTTAATTGCTGGTGCTAATGAATAAGTCGCTGAGGCAAATTTACCCATGTTACTGGCAATACTGTTTGGTTTATGAACAATCGCTTTGGCAACCATCATCGCCGCTTCATCCGGCATAAGCGCAGGCATGTAGCGGTATAATTTAGTAGGCTCAATCATCGGCGTACGCACCAATGGCATAAAGATATTGGTAATCGTAACATTATCGCCCTTCACTTCAGCAGCCAAGCAGCGGCTAAAGGCATCCAATGCCGATTTTGAGGCGACATAAGCGGCAAAACGCGGGCTATTCGCCAGCACGCCAATCGATGAGATATTAACGATTTGACCGGTCTGGCGCTCAATCATGGTCGGCAAAAATCCAAGAACTATTTTAACGGCGCCGAAATAATTGATATCCATGGTACGCTCAAAATCATGGAAACGATCTATAGACTCGTGAACCGAGCGGCGAATAGAGCGTCCAGCGTTATTGACCAAGACATCTACATGGCCGAAATCTACCAAAATTTGCTCGCTAACTTTTTCAATATCATCCATATTGGTCAAATCACAAGGGTAATAACTGGCCTTGCCACCAAGCTCCTCGATACTCTCTTTAACGGCTTTCAGTTTGTCTTCAGTACGTGCCAATAAAATAACATGAGCACCGCATTCACTGAGCAGATAGGCCGTACGCTCACCAATACCACTTGATGCCCCTGTGATAATAATATGCTTATCTTTGACTGCTTTGCTGATTGCTTTTTTTGAGGGATTGGCCATAAAAGATCCTTTTCGTAAATGATATTTCCGTTAATGTTCGCCTAAAGCATAACAAATATAATTGGATTAAAGTTAATAAAGAAGCCGTAAAATGTATTTAATATCATGAATATTAGCAGCTGGGTATTTATTATCAAGTGCATTGCTTAAACTGACTGTTTTTTCTTGCTATTCGTGCGCGTGCAAAAAGGCTTCGACCACGCGAAACTGCCCAGCGGTACTCTCCTCGCCATACATCGCTTGACGAAAAGCATTGGAATTGGGAATGCCGGTGGTATACCAAGCGATGTGCTTGCGGGCAATACGGCAACCTGAATATTCGCCATAAAACCCATATAGTTCTTGCAAATGCGCTAGGACAATCTCCTTTATCTCGCTCACACTAGGTGCCGCAAGCACCTCTCCTGAGCGCAAAAAATGCTCGATATCACGAAATATCCAAGGCTGCCCTTGCGCGGCACGCCCTATCATCACCGCATCACAACCGGTCAGCTCATAGACACGCTGCGCTTTTTGCGCGCTATCGATATCGCCATTGGCAATGACTGGAATACTGATGCTTTCTTTGACCTCACGGATCAGCTCATAACGCGCCTCGCCGGTATACATGTCCTCACGCGTACGCCCGTGAATGGCAATCGCCGCAATACCTGCTTGCTCTGCACGTTTGGCGACGCGCAAAATATTCTCACGCCCATTCTCATAGCCCAATCGGGTCTTTAACGTGACGGGCGCATTGACGCTGTTTACTGCCGCATCTAGCAAGCGCGCGACCAAATCTTCATCTTGCAAAAGTGCAGAACCCGCCAACCTACGGCACACTTTTTTGGCAGGACAGCCCATATTGATATCAATAATCTGTGCGCCATTATCAATCTGATAACGTGCCGCTTCTGCCAATTTATCCGGTTCTGCACCGGCTATTTGCGCAGAAATAGGCGCTATTTCGTTATCAAAATTGGCACGATAGAGCGATTTTTTGCGTGCATAAAGCGCCGTATCAGCGATAATCATTTCACTAACCGCATGCCCTGCCCCAAAGGATTTACACAAGCGTCGAAAGGGATTGTCGGTCACGCCAGCCATCGGTGCGACCATCAGGCGATTTTCAATCGTCAAGCCGCCAATGACCAATGGCTGCAATAAAGGATGGTCATTAGCAGTTTGTGCTGATGAGTGACTAGACACTGGATTATTTATAGGCATAAAAAACGGCTTGATTCATGGTGAAAACAAGCCGTTATTCTAAGGGTTCGTACGCATATTGCAAGTCATTCAGACAATCATTTGCTCAGCGCACGTCAAGGGACAAAATGCCTATTTATCAAAGACACTGCCCTGCTCTAAGGTAATATCATCATCGTGCTCTTGCATACGCCACGGTAAAATATCTGGCGATTCATTGATAAAGTGCAAGTATTTCTCGAACTGATCAATAATGTCATTAATCACTGACTCTGGTTGATAACCATACAAATCGTAGGTTTGACCACCACGGCGCAAGTAAACCTCCGCACGATAATGATGCTCTTGCGGTAATTTATTCGCCATCGCTTCCGTATAATAATCAGGCGCTTCATGTTCTGATAAGCGCACTTCGTACCAAAATTCAACGTTATCGCCGCCTCGTAACTCAAGCACCACGCGATCATTAACCTCATCATAATTTACATCAGGCAACCAGCCTGTTTCAGCAAATTTTTCTGAGACTTCATTCATCGACGAGACAACTGTACCTTTAATATAATTCAGTACTTTTTCACGCGTTGGCTGCTGCGTCATATAATCAATACGGTCGCGCCATGCGTCTAGTTTGAGTAGGTGCGGCGGCAAATGATTGTCATTGGCCAAGCTTTGATTACGATGACCTTCGATACGTAGCGCACGCCACATGCCAAATATGGCAATCAAGATAATCACCGCAAAAGGCAATGCACTGACGATGGCGGCGGTTTGTAAGGCCGTTAAGCCCCCTGCAATCAGCAGTACTGCAGCGACCGCGCCCTCAGTGACCACCCAAAAGGAGCGCTGCCACCATGGCGTATCGCTACGGCCACCCGCTGCAAGTGAATCAATCACCAACGACCCAGAATCCGATGAAGTCACAAAAAAGGTAATAATCAATAAAACGGTCAATGAAGAGACAAATTCAGTAAAGGGTAGATTCTCTAATAACTTAAACAAGGCAATGGCTTGGTCGTTTTGTACTTCGCTGATTAATGAGGTATAACCGTCGAACATAATCATATGTAGTGCCGTGTCACCAAATACGGCAAACCAAAAGAAAGTGAAAAATGTTGGTACTAACATCACGCCAAAGACAAACTCACGAATGGTACGACCACGGCTAATCTTGGCGATAAATAAGCCTACAAAGGGTGCCCATGCAATCGTCCATGCAAAGATAAACAATGTCCAGTTACTAATCCAATCACTCAGCTGATACGCTTGTAAACTAAAGGTGCGCTCAACGATATTACCCAGATAGCTACCGGTATTTTCCATAAAGGCATTGAGAATAAATACAGTCGGACCAACGACAAAGACAAACAGCATTAACGCCGTTGCCAACACCATATTTAAGATAGATAAGCGTTTAACTCCTTTATCCATACCCGCCAGCACCGAAACCAATGCCGCTGCAGTAACCAGTGCAATCGTAATCACTTGAACGGTAATATTGACAGGAATCAAATCTGGCAATAAATAATTTAAACCGGCATTAATCTGCGAGACCGACAGACCCAAACTGGTGGCAATACCAAACATCGTACCCAAAATGGCAAACACATCAACCGTATGCCCGATAGGACCATAAATCTTATCACCGATTAATGGATATAAGGTTGAGCGCATCGATAAGGGTAAACCATGTCGAAAAGAGAAGTACGCGAGCGACAAACCAACGACCCCATAAATAGACGAAATATGAAAGCCCCAGTGAAAATAGGCAATCTGCATGGCTTCCTTTGCGGCGGCAATGGTTTGCGGTTCTGATAATGGCGGACTGGCGAAATGTAAGACCGGCTCTGCCACGCCAAAGAAGAGTAAGGCAATACCGTAGCCCGCCGAAAATAGCATGGCGAACCACTCAAGAAAACCATACTCAGCCTCGGCATGATCAGGGCCTAGCTTGATACTACCGTAAGGCGAAAATGCCAATACGATGATAAACATCAAAAAAATCGCCACCGCCAGCATATAAAACCAGCCAAAGGTTTCGGTAATATAATTTAATACTGTACCAAACAACTCGCCAGCGGCTTCAGGATTAAGGGATGTGCCTATAACTAACAGCAACATAATGACGGCCGCTGGCACAAATACCGGCAGCAAAATGGTGGAACTGGATGATTTAGGCTTCATAAAGGGGGTCTCGTAACAGTGAGAAAAATATCAAAAGTTTTCAAAGCATTTAAAATATAAAAATACGTAGGTAAAATATGAACCAATTTTTACCACATTGAACGCCCAAACCCCAGAATCATGCCGAATATGTAACATCAATTTAACATTTGTTACACCACTATTACCTAAAAATAAAAAAGGCAACTTGTTAGCTGCCTTTTTATCCATACTTTTCTATTAACACTTATAAAAAAAATTTTCTAACGCAATGTCTAAGCAATAAATTTCAGCTCTACAGCTTAAGCATTAATAACCTCTGCTAATTGTTTTGCCATTTCAGCAAGTTCGCCATGATCTGCTTGCGTCACCGCATGGCGACCTAGCTCATGAATGCTCGATGGAATCAGGTGCACGTGATAATGAAAAACAGTTTGCCCTGCTTGTGAGCCATTTAGCTGCATTTGAATAATACCTTCTCGCTCGAATACTTGGCGCTGTGCTTGCATGACTTTTTTGGCAGTCATTAATACTGCTGCGGCATATTCTGGCTCAAGGTCGACTAAATCAATGGCTTTTTGCTTAGGAATCACCAATACATGACCTTTTGCTTGCGGCATGATATCCATAAAGGCGAGGGTTTTATCGTCCTCGAAAACCTTATGATAAGGAATATCACCGTTAAGCATTTTGGCAAAGATATTATTGTCATCGTATTTGGTTTGGTTGTCTTGACTCATTA
The DNA here is from genome assembly GCF_904846565.1 of Psychrobacter sp. CMS30. Lineage (NCBI taxonomy): Bacteria > Pseudomonadati > Pseudomonadota > Gammaproteobacteria > Moraxellales > Moraxellaceae > Psychrobacter > Psychrobacter sp. CMS30. Next base: position 53,192 of record NZ_CAJHBF010000021.1, read on the forward strand.
TTTTATTCCTTAGTTGGTTATTAGTAATTGGTTATCAGTACTTGTTGATCAGTAGTAGAGGGTAAATATCTCAGCAAATATAGTGGACGAAATATGGGCTGAGTACAAGGGCTTGAGGATTTGTAGGTATCACGATTAATTTATTGACGAGTGACGCGCTTTAAATGTTATATTAATCCTCTATTTTAATCACCCTACGTTTACGGATTTGACTGCCTTGCCAACCCAATCATTAGATAAGCCATCAGATGAGCCGTCAGATAATGACGCCACTTATTCAGAATCTTGTTATTCAGAAACCTATGATACAACACTGCCGTCTAGCTCTATAGCAGATGCGACAGAACAAGTTGACATTGAGGACGAGGTTGAGGCGCAAACTCGTACGCAAATCCTTGAGCCAAATGCCATTATCTTAGCTGAAGCATTAAGCGATAAAGCAATCAGCTGGCGTATTCATAATTGCAAAATCAGCAAAAAAACCATTACGCAGGATATGCCGCTGCCCTTTTTGTATCATTACGACAGTTTAGATGACAGTATTAAACAAACCTATCCGCTAACCCCGTCGTTGCTTGCGCAGTTTAATACTCCGATGACGGCGAATGAGGCTGCGAAACTTATTGGTATTGATAAGGCGCTGATAACCAGCCCTTGGCATGTCAAAGTAGTTGGCTCATTGGTGGTGTTTAGCGAAGCCCTGCAATTGGCGGTACGTTTGCATTGGACCAATACCGGTAAAGACACCCAGCAAATTTATACCAAAGATGAAGCGGATGCGCTTACTGCTGCCTTTAAAGAGTGGCAGTTTTTTGGTCGTATTGATGTCCTATATAAAAATACCAAACAGACGTTAATCAGTATCGATGAGCAAGCCGAAAACGATAAACAGATACTGACTATTGATGCCAGCTCCGACTATCAGTTCTTGCCAGCGACTCACGCCTTGGTCGTCATCGCCAAACTAGAAGCTGATAAAGGCGAGCTGCCTTGGTTTGAGACCGCTATTTTAGAGCGTCTTGCCTAAATATTGACCCTTAAGTCTTTATGATTCGGGGTTAATTGTTTTCAGTTACTCATATCTAATGGTATGGTAATGACTTAGTATTATTCACTAGTACTCACACTGCATAAAAAGCACACTATCAGTATGACAGCGGATGCTGCACACGTTAATAAATCTCGCTCATTTGTAAGGAATATCACATGGATTATCGCTCAAAAACTTCTACTGGCGGTCGTAATATGGCAGGTGCTCGTGCCCTATGGCGCGCAACCGGCATGACTGATGGCGACTTTGGCAAACCTATTATTGCAATTGCCAACTCCTTTACGCAGTTTGTACCCGGTCATGTGCATCTAAAAGACTTGGGGCAAATGGTTGCGCGTGAGATTGAAAAAGCGGGCGGCGTGGCAAAAGAGTTTAATACTATTGCAGTCGATGATGGTATTGCCATGGGTCATAGCGGTATGCTGTATTCACTACCAAGTCGTGACTTGATTGCCGATTCGGTTGAATATATGGTCAATGCGCATTGCGCCGATGCCCTAGTTTGTATTTCTAACTGTGACAAAATCACCCCTGGTATGCTAATGGCGGCTATGCGCCTTAATATTCCAGTGGTGTTTATTTCAGGCGGCCCGATGGAAGCGGGTAAAGTGATTGCCAGCACCGTCGCTCACAGCCA
>NZ_CAJHBF010000022.1:0-47222 GCF_904846565.1 Psychrobacter sp. CMS30
TTTTGTTTAGCTGGAATTTTTATTACCTGAAATACTAACTATTAATAAGTAAGAGAAAGTCTATCCATTAGCTCATTAAAGTAGTCACAAAAACGATGATTACCGCGATAGGTGCAATGAATTTAGCAACGATTTGCCATAACTGCCAAGTGAAATTCGACAATCCAAGCTCTTGCTGGATGCTGCGCTGATCCATTTGCCAACCGACAAAGATAATCGCCGCAAGACCGGTCAAAGGCAACATGAATTTACTGGTCAGTTTGTCTAGCACATCAAAAATACCATTACCCATAATGGTAAAATCAGACCATAAGTTGAATGACAACAAGGCTGCGATACCTAGTAACCAAACCGCAATACTGGCCACGATGGTCGATACCGTACGGCTCATTGGCGTACGCTCTTCTAAAAGCTCAACCGTTGGCTCAAGTAACGAGATTGATGACGTCACGGCGGCAAAGGTAATTAATAAGAAGAACAATGTACCAATGACGGCACCAGCACCCATGCTACCAAACGCGATTGGCAGACTGACAAAGATAAGACCAGGGCCTGAAGCAGGATCAAGACCATTGTTAAAGATGATTGGGAAAATGGCCAAACCAGCAGCCAAGGCAATCACGGTATCTAAAATTACCACCGTACGCGCGGTGCTTAATAGATTGACATCACGACCCAGATAAGAGCCATAAGCTACCATAATACCCATACCGATAGACAGCGTAAAGAAAGCATGTCCAAGTGCCGCTAGCATGACGTCGGCATTTAACTTACTAAGGTCTGGAGCAAAAAGATAATTAACCGCTTCGCCAAAACCGCCGTTCATGACGTTATAACCGACGATAACGAATAAAATCACACCCAATAATGGCATGAGAACTTTAGCGGTGTTTTCAATACCCTTCGTCACACCCACACCAACAATCAAGGCGGTAATGACCATGAAAACCGTATGCCAAATAGTTAAGGTGCCCGCTGACGCCAACATCGCATCAAAGGTTGCAGCGACAGAGTCACTATCTTGACCCGCAAAGCTTCCTGAACCAACTTTGGTAATATAATTAAGCGCCCAACCACCGATGACACTATAAAACGATAGAATTAAAAAACCACCTAAGATACCGGTCGCACCAACAATACCCCAACTGCGTGATTTGCCTTCGCTTGCCGCGACATCAGAAAACGTATTGATAGGGTTTTTTTGCCCGCGGCGACCAATCAACCATTCTGCAACCAAAATTGGAAAACCAATAAGGGCAAGACAAAATAAATAGGCGATAACAAAAGCTGAACCACCGCTCTCCCCAACCATATAGGGAAACTTCCAGATATTTCCTAAACCAACTGCCGATCCTACTGCTGCCAGTACGAAGCCAAAACTTGAGCTCCACTGAGCATGTTCTTGTTTATTAATAGCCATTTTGCCTTCCTCATGCCTCAATTAATGCTACTTATAATCTTCCTTGATTATTATAAATCACCCACTATTTTATGCGGTAATTTAATTAACGGGTCAATGTGACACGTCTAGCAACATTATGAAAGAATTGTTTACAATATCGTAAACGCTCAGTTTCTGCTAAGCAACCAAAAAAGTCAAGTAGCGATAAATATAAAAAGCCATAACTAATAGTTATGGCTTTTTATATTTCTAAGAACAACTTACAAGAGTTTAGTGGTTTCAGGCTTATATCTAAGACGTAATTTGCAGCATTTTTTATATATGGCTGCTTGATATTGGTTTTAGCTATTGCTTCTAGCGACTGTTTATATATTTAGTTCAATGATATTAACGCACAACGCCGCGGCGACTTTTTTGCAGCGAATCGATTAGCAATGCAATTTTTGGTTCTTGTGGTAACAGCTCTTCTTTCAAAATCTCTAGCGCTTGAGCCGTCGTTAAGCCTGAACGATAGACAGTACGGTATGCTTGACGCAAGACATCAATCGTCTCTTTAGACCAGTCTTTACGGCGCATACCTTCGACATTTAGACCATGTGCTTTCGCAGGATTGCCAGATACCATAGTAAAAGCAGCCACGTCCTTTAGAATAAGACTTGCGCCACCCACCAAGCTATAATCATCAACGGTACAAAACTGATGAATACCGGAATTACCACCGATAATCGTATGATTTCCGATGGTCACATGGCCTGCAATGCCAACGTTATTGGCCAACACATTATGGTCGCCAATTAGGCAATCATGGGCAATATGGGTATTGACCATCAAAAGATTATGATTGCCAATCTTGGTCAAGCCGCCATCTTGTTCAGTACCACGGTGTAAGCTACAGGCCTCACGAATGGTATTATGATCGCCAATCTCAAGCCACGTACGCTCACCAGCGTATTTCAAATCTTGTGGGTCTTCACCGATGCTGGCAAACTGATAAAACTGATTGTACGCACCGATACGCGTCAGTCGTGCCACGACCACATGACGATGTAAAACCGTATGGGCGCCAATGGAAACTTCATCACCGACAATACAATAAGGACCAATGGTGGCAGTTTCATCAATCTTAGCGGACGGTGAGATGAGTGCTGTTGGATGGATCTGACTCATAATGAGGGCCTTTGTATCATCTGATGCGAGTAAATGGTAAAACAAATACAGACAGTTTAGCGTTAATAATCACCCTAATACCAGCTCTGTTTAAAAAACACTGTGTTTAAAACTATTATTCTGTCTAAAATATAAATATAACGCTAATCTTTACTATTCGCGGCAGCCAGCAGGTCTAAACAATCTCACCGACCCGCTGCGCAACGTCTATAGAAATACTTTATTGTTCCTGACGTGCAATCATAATCTGAGCGCTAGCAGCAAGCTCATCTTCGACGTGGACGGTACAATCAAACTTATAAATACCCTGCTTTTGCATCACGGTTTTGGCACGGATAATCAGCTGGTCACCAGGGATAACACGGCGCTTAAAACGCACTTTATCCACCCCGGCAAACAGATACAGATAACCGTCTTCTGCCGTCAAACCGGCGCTGATAAAACCAAGAACACCGGATACCTGCGCCATCGACTCAACCATCAAGACACCTGGCATAATCGGCTCATCAGGAAAATGCCCATTAAAAAACTCTTCATTAATGGTCACATTTTTGATACCGGTAATACATTCACCAGGGGTACAAGATATTACTCTATCGACCAGCATAAATGGATAACGATGCGGCAGATAATGCTTTAGGGTATGGTAGGTTAAGGGTAATGTTAAACCTTGTTCCGCTAAACTTTTGATGTCTTCATCAGTAGGTCTATCAATATCAGTTATGCTCATAATGGGGCTTCCTTGCTATATGCTAAGCTTTACTTTGTCTTTAAGCGTTGCTGTGTTTTTAAACTTTATAAATAATTGATTGTCGTGTTAATTAAGCATTCATTGTCAGGTACTAATCACGCTGTAATAGTTATGCTGTACCGGTCATGCTGGATTAGTCACGACCAAGCTGGCGAAAACGTACCGCTGCACGCCGCCAATTGGCAGTTGGCATGGCGGCTGTTCCAGAAGAGTACGAGCCCGACTTTGTAATAGATTTGGTCACCATGGTCATGCCAGACAATGTCACATCATCAGTAATATCAATGTGACCGGTAATGCCAACAGCGCCCCCTATAATGCAGCGCTTGCCAATCGTCGTACTACCTGCGATACCAGTTTGCGCCGCGATGGCGGTACCATCACCGATACGCACGTTATGGGCAACTTGTACAAGGTTGTCAATAATAACATGATTGCCAATTACCGTATCATCAATAGCGCCGCGATCGATACAGGTTTGGCTACCAATCCGCACATGATTGCCAATCACCACACGTCCTAGCTGAGCAATACGCTCCCAACCAGTAGTACTAGGGTTGCTCGTAGGGGCAAAGCCGAAACCTTCAGCCCCTACGCTAACTCCAGCGTGCAATCTTACATGATTACCAAGTACACAATCGTGTCCGATGACCACTTGCGATTTGAGCACACAATCGCTGCCAATCGTGGTATTTGCTTCGATAACCACATGTGCATCAAGCACACTACGACTACCAACTTGCACCTGTTCGCCAATGACACAAAAAGGTCCAATAGTCACCTCATTACCAATTACTGCGCTTTCGGCTATTACAGCGCTAGGATGAATACCGCTTTTCGATGGCTGATGAGCAAAAAGTTGACTGGCGCTGGCATAAGCCAAATAAGGCGCAGCAACGACTAATGCAACGGCAGTTTTAGCAACTTTATCATGATGTTCTGCCGTGGTCAGCACTGCCCCTGCCTGACTGTTTGCTAAGCTAGGAAGGTAATGCAGATTGGCTAAGAAACTTAATTGCTGCGGATTGGCGGTCGTTAAATTACCAACACCGTCTAAATTTAGACATAATTGTGCAGCGCTAAGTTCGCCCTTGTTAAGAACAGGCTGACGCTGCTCAATCCGAGTGATGAGTTGCTCAATCGTTATCATAATTATTATTAGTATAGTGGCTGTTAGTATGGGTATGAATAAGATGGTCGCCAAGGTGAGATATCATCTTGGCGACCTGCTAAAATCTAATTGTCTATTAATTTACTTATCTGCATAAACTAAAGCAATTAAACATCGTTACATGACTTATGTTACATGGATTATCGTTACATGGCTTCATGGTATTAAAAAGTATTACCAATTTGGAACTGAACTTTTTCAGTTTCATCACCTTCTTTGTCACCGATCGGCACTGCATAACTGAGAGAAATCGGACCAATTGGCGTATACCAAGTGACACCTAAACCAGCACTAAAACGCATCTTATTATCTTGGGTTAATAATGGTACACCGGTATCTTTTTCAGTAGCCGGATCGATAAAGGTACGATCTTCTTTATCTGTCGTATCAAATACCTGACCGCCTTCAGCAAACAGTACCGGACGTACCTGATCTGCCCAATCACCTTTAAATGGCATTGGTAAAATCAGTTCTGTACCAAAGCTAACCAACGCATTACCACCAATCTCTTCTGGTTTCAATGAGCCTGGTTTATCACTAACAGCATCATAGTAGCTTTGCGATTTAGGCCCAAGCGTTGACGCTTCATAGCCACGTACCGAACCATAACCACCGGCATAGAAGTTTTCATAGAATGGCAAATCATTACCATAACCAAGCTTAGTGTAACCGCGCGCCACCCAATCTTTATAGATAGGTTGATAAATATTGCCGCGATAAACCAATTTCTGATAACTGGCATCACCAAGACCAATGGTCGCATCGACCGTATGGCTCATGCCTTTATTTGGAAATACTGGACGATCTAACGTGCTGTAATCCCAGCCAAATAGTAAGTTATAGCTTTGATATTCATTTTTAAAACCGGTACGACCAGAGAATTCGTTGTCATCATTATTATATTTCTCAAACGTACCACCATCGTCAATAATTTGCTGCACGTTTGAGACGCCAAGGCGGCTACCACCACGTACGGTCGTATTATCAACGTTCAAGCCCGCACTCACGCGTTTGGTTTCATCAACAGGATAACTATAGTTCAGGGTGGCACCATAAGCATCGGTGACATAGTTACTGACATTTCTGTCATCGTACTTTGTTTCACGATAATAAGCACTGATACCTTGCGATACACCGTTTTCTGTAAAGTAAGGATCGGTATAACCCAAGCTATAAGAGTCACGCGTCTCAGAACGTGATAGCGCCGCTTTTACACGGTTACCAGTACCCATAAAGTTGTTTTGGGTCAAGTCTAACTGGAACGTGACACCACCACTTTGCGAGTAACCCGCAGCAATCGTTGAGCTACCAGAAGGCTGCTCTTCAACCGTATAATTCACATCGACTTGGTCTGGCTGATTAGGCACTGGCTTCACATCGACATTGACGCCTTTAAAGAAACCGGTACGCATCAAGCGTGTACGTGATAGTTGAATCTTATCACTAGAGGCAAGAGCACCTTCTAACTGACGCATTTCACGGCGCAGTACTTCATCTTGGGTTTTTATATTACCCGTGAAGTTGATACGGCGAACATAGATAGGACGCGCAGGATCAATATAGTAATCGACATCGACTACTTTAGTCTCATCATTGATACGCGGGACCGGTCTGATTTGGGCTAAATAATAGCCTTCATTACCATAACGACTCTTAAGTGCGGCCGTCGTAGCATCCAGCTTAGCTTGTGAGTATTTTTCATTGGGTGCAAAAGTAACCAGCTCTTTTAGCTCATTATTTTCAAAGGTTGGCTTACCTAAGAAGTTCACGTCACCAAACTGATATTGCTCGCCTTCACTTAAGCTGACTTCGATAAACACACTGCTTTTATCTTCGCTGATATTAAGGACGGCATTGTCTACTGAAAAGCGCACATAGCCATCATTTTGATAAAGCGCTTTTAGATTCTCTAAACTGGCCGCCAGTTTTTCTTTGGCATAGCGATCAGACTTAGACAACAGACGCGTCCATGACGACTCTTTTACCGCAAAAACGTCTTTTATCTGCTCATCACTAAAGTGTTTATTACCAATAATATTGATATCGACGACTTTAGCAGGCTTGCCTTCAACAAAGCGCACATCCAGTTTTACGCGATTGCCATCTAATAACGTTTGATCGACTTCGATATTGCTATTGTAATAACCTTGACTGATATATTGCTGCTGTAGCTCGTTGGCAACGCCTTGCAACGTGGCTTGTTTCAGCACATCACCGACAGACAAGCCTGCATTACCAAGCCCTTGTTCAAGCCCTTCTTTTGGGATGAGTTTATTGCCTTCAAAGTTGACTTCAGCAATGATAGGACGCTCGACGACATCAAAGCGCAGCTTGCCACCTTCGACACGGCTTTGGATATCGGCGAAGTTTTCAGTCGCATATAGCGCCTTAATACTGGCAGCCAAATTACTATCATTAACCGTATCACCCACCGTAATAGGTAAAACTGGATAGAGACTATCAGGAGTTAGGCGTTGTAGACCATTGAAACCAATGTCAGTCACTACAAATTCTGCAGCCTGAACGGGCATACTCATCATCGCTACAACTAACGGCAACCCAGCCGCGCTCATAAATAAAGGCGTACGCATAAACACTATCCGTCAATAAAAAACTTGCTTAAGTTAAGGTAAAAAGCACGTGTTGTCTAGCCCATTTCGCATAAAGTCGTAAACTTCAGCGTGGGAGACTCAGGACACTTTATATAAAACGCATCATAAAATAAACTAAAAAATAAAATTAGTACAGTGGTGGCATTATGAAATAAACACCGTATCGCATCAATCATCAGTGCTTGATAAGGGCGCAACCATTAGCCTATCGCGGCTTACTTGCCAAGCGACAGCATCCTTTGTCAAAATAGCCGACTGATATCATTACCAATTGCTAACACCATGAAACCTGCCAGCAAGAGTAAACCGATATTAAGTCCAACCATTTGCACGCCTTCAGAGAGTGGTTTACCACGTATCAGCTCAATAACGTAATAGACAATATGTCCACCATCTAATACTGGAATGGGTAAAAGATTTAATACGGCAAGGCTTAAACTGATCAAAGCTGCTGTAGATAATACCATCTGCCAGCTAATATCAAAGCTTTGTTTGGCAACTTTTGCAATGGTAATGGGACCTGATAAATTCTCTAAACCTATCATGCCAGACAGCATCTTGCCCATTGAGCTCACCGTCATAACTGCTAACTGCTCCGTCTTCTCAAATGACTTCACCAATGACTCGCCAGGACCGTAAACGACGGTGGTCTTATAGGCATCAGGAATCACAATTTCAGACTGTGCCACCATAGCACCAATTTGCCCGTAATCGTTACCTAAATTGTCTTTTTTACCTTGCGGCATAATGGATAATTGTACCGGCTTGCCATCACGCAGTACGGTGAAACTCAGCAAAGTCTCAGGGCTATCACGAATGATACGCGTGGCACTGATCCAATCACTAATCTCTTCACCGTTAATGGCCGTAATGCGGTCACCAACCTCTAAGCCTTGGCGACTGGCAGCGCCATCGGGCGTTAAATCGCCAACGATTGGTGCGATGTTTGGTTGCCACGGTATCATACCAAAGCTTGATAACGCATCTTTGCCTTGCGCATCGCCTTGCATAAACTCTTTAATCGGTGCTTGATAAGTTTTGGTCCCATTATTACCTTCTGCATCAGACTGCAAGGTGATGCTGACATTATCCGTTTCACCCATACGCCCCGCCAAACGATAGTTAATACCTTCCCACGTTTGCACCTCATGACCATCGATTGCAACGATTTTATCACCAACGGGCAACTGTGCCATCGCTGCTGGCGTGTCGGGTAATACTTGCCCTATCTTTGTCGCTAGTTGCTCTGATGGGGTCATAAACAACACCCAAAATAGCGCAATAGCGATGACAAAGTTCATGATAGGGCCAGCGGCAACAATCGCAATTTTCTTCAGCGGATGTTGACGATTAAAGGCTAGATGCTGCTCATCGGCGGCCACCTCGCCTTCACGCTCATCGAGCATTTTGACATAACCACCAAGCGGCAGTGCCGAGATGCGATAATCAATACCGCTCTTTTTACTGGTCCAACCAAAGAGTTTTGGGCCAAAGCCGATAGAATAGGTCAGCACTTTAACGCCGCAAAGACGCGCCACGATGTAATGACCCCACTCATGTAAGGCGATGAGCGGACCTAAGACAAATATTGCCGCAAGCAGCGTTAATAAAAACGTCATGATCTTTTCTCAGTATTAGCTCTTAGTATTAGCTCGTAGTATTGTCTCTTAACATCGTTTATTACTATCATTTCTTGGCGTACTTTTTAGCATCATCTGTCGATATCATTTTTTAATAGAACTTATCAAGTAGCTAATTTTTATAGGTTTAGGCCAACTTTGCGACTAGCGTATCAGTATGTTGACGCGCTATTTTATCGATAACTAAAATATCCTCAATATCGGCAGTCTCATCTAATACCGATACTTGTATCTCGTCCAGTGCCTGCGCATTAATATCCGCAATATCGGTGAGGCGAATCTGCCCGTTTAAAAATGCCGCAACCGCAATCTCATTGGCAGCGTTTAGCACAATCGTGGCCTGTGTACCCGCTTGCATCGCCTGTCTTGCCAAACGCAAACAGGCAAATTTTTGCAAGTCAGGCTCAATAAACTCTAAGCCGCTTAAGGCAAATAAATCCAATGGCTGCGAGCCGCTATCGATACGGTCAGGGTAACTTAGCGCGTGGGCGATTGGCGTCTTCATATCGGGACTGCCTAGCTGCGCTAAAAAGCTGCCATCGCTATATTCTACCATTGAGTGAATAATACTTTGTGGGTGAATGACCACATTTATCTTATTTTCTGGCAGATCAAATAAATGGCAAGCTTCAATCAGCTCAAGCCCTTTATTCATCATCGTTGCCGAGTCGACGGATATTTTTTGCCCCATCGACCAATTCGGATGTTTCACCGCTTCAGCAACACTAGCTTGCTGCATCTGCTCAAATGACTGTTGCAGAAATGGTCCGCCAGATGCCGTCAACCATAATTTACGCACCCCATGATTTGGCTGATGGACTTGGGTATTGTCTTGCTGAATTGCTAATGGCAAACATTGAAAAATGGCGTTGTGTTCTGAATCTAAAGGCAACAAGGTCGCATGATGCGTTTTAACCGCATTAATCATGACTTTCCCTGCCATGACCAAGGCTTCTTTATTGGCCAATAAAATGCGCTTACCTGCGCGTGCGGCAGCTAAGGTAGAAGGCAGACCGGCTGCGCCTACGATAGCAGCGACGACGGTATCAGTTTGCGTATCGGTTGCAATATCGACCAGCCCTATTTCACCGCCGACCACATCGATATTTAAACCTACTGCGCTAAGACGCTGAGCGAAATCATCGACCGCTGCTGTCGGCACACTGACGCGTTTGGGCAAAAACTGCTGGCAGAGTGCCAATAACTTATCTAAACGGTGGTAGCCTGATAAGGCATAAACTTCATAGTTCTGTGGTTGCGCCGCTAAAATTGCTAACGTGCTATCGCCAATCGAGCCTGTCGCGCCTAGTACGGCGATGCGTTGGGTCATAACCATCGGTGCCTATAATACGGTGAAATTAAATGAGAAATAAATATAAGTCATAAGACCTAATAATAGGCAGCTTAGTCGCTACCAAATACGTGAGCCTTACTTCTTTTTATATTTTTAGCCTGATAGCTTTTTATTTTTGGACTACTTTTTTACTTTTGGACTACTTATTGTTATACGACAATTAAACCAAGCTGCCGTATTGCCCAAAAGCCCAGTGCAAATATCGGTCTGGCAGACAATAACGAATCAATGCGGTCAAGAACCCCGCCATGCCCCGGTAAAATCGTTCCAGAGTCTTTGACATCAGCACGGCGCTTGAGCATCGACTCAAACAAATCACCCAGTACGGACGCTAAAATTGTTAACGCCGACAGTGTCACAAAAGCGATTAATGGTACGCCAGTCAATTGTAGTTTAAAGACACTAATGACGATGACCACAAGCAAGCCTGTGACTAAACCGCCTGCCAGTCCTTCCATACTTTTATTGGGGGAAACATTTGGTGCCATCTTGCGGCGACCGAGCTTACGCCCAACAAAGTAAGCGCCACTATCGGCACACCAGACCAGCAAGAACACATACAGCAGCCACCATGCTGATAGCTGCCATAAGTAGAACATAGCGGTAATGGCGGCGGTCAATATCACCGCACCCATCAATGCTAATTTCTTACCGTACCAGTTGGTATGAGTCGGAAATACCCGCACCCAAGACAATGCCATCAGCCAAATAACCAGAGACGCCACCCACCAAAATAGCCAAGTGACCTTAAACATCAGCGAGACGATGGTCAGTGCTAACACTAAGAGCACAAATAACGCAGGCTGCTGCCATTTCGGCATCAGCTTCGTCCACTCGTGGGCGGCGATAATGACGCCAATCGCTAGCAGCGGCGCAAATAAAATAGGGGTTTGGCTCGCAAACATTGCAATACCAACGATAATAACGAGAACAATTGCCGTCTTAATTCGTTGCCACATACTTATCGAGCCTTATATAACGAAGAATGTTTGGTCAAAATGCATCATAATTATGAACTATAACAGTGAACCATAATAGTCCATCAATTATGATTAACGCTCATTAAAGCAGCTTATCATTGACCAAACAAGTGTAATTCAAATTACTAGAACTTCTTAACCTATCATTTTTACAGTCGCTATTGCCCGCGCCCTTCTTAATGAATTTGTTGCTCTATCACCACTTGTTCGCTCGTTTTGCCAAAGCGGCGTTGACGTTGGGCGAATTCGGCTATCATCGCGGCCAGCTCTGCTACTTTAAAGTCCGGCCATAGTGTTTGGGTAAAGAACAATTCAGCATAGGCAGATTGCCACAACAAGAAGTTCGACAGACGGTATTCGCCGCCCGTGCGTATCAACATATCGACCGCTGGCGCATCGGCTAATTGTACATATTCACCAAGCATCTCTTTATTAACGTCTTCTGCGCGCAGCTTGCCTGCTTCTACTTGCTGTGCCAACTGTTTGGCGGCATGCGCTATATCCCACTGACCGCCATAACTAATAGCGATGACTAAAGTCATGGCTGTAAAATCAGCTGTTTTTGCTTCAGCATCTGCCATCAATACTTGCAAATCTTCACTAAGCTGACTGCGATCACCAATAAAACGCAAGCGAATGCGATATTTGAGCATACGTGGCATTTGCTCATTGATGGTTAGGCTCAACAGTTGCATCAACAATGCCACCTCACTCGGTGGACGTTGCCAATTCTCACTAGAAAAAGCAAATACAGTTAGGACTTCAATGCCAGTACTGACACAGTATTCGACAATAGGATCTAGTGCATCTTTACCAGCGATATGCCCCTGACCTTTGCCTAAATGATTGATTTTACCGTAACGATTATTGCCATCCATGATGACAGCGATATGACGCGGAAGAAGAGCGGGAGATAAAGCATCTGGAGTAGACATAGGCTAACTTGCTTGTGGTTTGGATAAAGTAATGGTAATCGAACTAAATGACAGTCTTGCAAAAAATTATTGCCTATTTGCCTTATATCTACTAAAAAACCTAAGTGTATTAAAAAACGACGAAAAGGCTTGGATATAGAACTTATAGCAAAATAAAAGCTTAATTTCTTATACGACAATCATTCTGATACGGCAATAAACAGCCAATCATTATTCAATATTGGCTGTTTTTTTAGAGAAAGAATATGGACAACGAATTATCTTTGACGAAAGTGCATTGTCTTTAACTAACTAAATAAAAAGACAACGCTTCTTTCCTACACTTCCATCAAGTCGCTTTCTTTTTTGCTTAAGCGGCTATCAATCGTTTCAATATACTTGTCAGTGATTTTTTGAATATCATCACTGGCGCGGCGCTCATCATCTTCTGAGATTTCTTTCTCTTTTGCCAACTCTTTAATATCATTCATCATATCACGGCGGATATTACGGATAGAAACGCGGCTGTTTTCAGCTTCGCTACGAGCAAGCTTTTGCATATCGCGGCGCGTGTCTTCGGTCAACGCTGGCATCGGCACACGAATCACGTCAGCTGTCATCGGGTTTAAGCCCAAGTCTGCTTCGCGAATGGCTTTATCAATCGCTTGTACCATAGTACGCTCAAATGGCTGCACCAATAGCGTGCGCGAATCTTCGACGTTGACGCTTGCCACTTGATTCAATGGCGTATCTGCGCCGTAGTAGCTAACCATCACACCAGATAGCATACCTGGATGGGCTCGACCAGTACGTACTTTACTAAAGGTGCTTTCAAGCGCCTCTAGCGTCTTTGCCATACGTGCTTCGCCGTCTTTCTTAATCTCATTAATCATCATGTATCCTTATTTATCGCTATCGATAAAGCAGTCATTATTGTTAGGTATAAAGCTGTTAGGTATAAATCTTATTCAAAGATTGCTGCTCACCACATCAGTGATTTCATGCTCATATCAATGATAAAGCCTACGCTTAAGCTTAATGATAAACGCGCGTGCCTTCATTTTCGCCCATAATAACGTTTAATAATGCGTTAGGCTTGGTCATATCAAACACTTGCAGCGGTACATTGTGCTCACGGCATAAGGCGATTGCTGTTAAATCCATTACACCAAGTTTTTGCTCGAGCACTTCATCAAAGGTTAAGCCATCATATTTTTTGGCATCAGCATGTAAGCTTGGGTCTTTATCGTAAACGCCATCAACCTTGGTCGCTTTTAGAATTAAGCCCGCCTCGATTTCAATACCACGTAAGCAAGCGGCAGTATCGGTGGTAAAGAAAGGGTTACCAGTACCAGCGACAAAAATACAAACTTCGCCGTTTTTGAGATAACGAATGGCATTACGACTACTATAGCTTTCAGTGACTTCGCCGATTGGCAATGCTGACATCAAACGCGTTTTAATATTACGACGCTCAAGCGCATCACGCATCGCCAAACCATTCATGACAGTGGCAAGCATGCCCATTTGGTCACCAGTGACGCGGCCGACCAAGCCTTCTTTTTGTAGCTGGGCGCCGCGGTATAAGTTACCACCGCCAACGACGATACCGACTTGTACCCCAAGTCCGCGCAAGTGGGCGATAGACAAGCTCATCTTATCGAGCACTTCGGTATCAATCCCCATCTCTTTACCACCGGCTAAGGCTTCACCAGAGAGTTTCAGCAAGATACGAGAGTAACGCGGGTTTTTGTCAGACATGAGGTCACCTTGTTAGCATTAAATTATAATTAAAATGAGCGGTAAAACACCAATAGAGTTTGCCGTTAGATTTACCCGACCTGCCATAACCCGAAGCACTATAAAAAGCACCATGATTGATGACAAACGGGTAAAAAGGCTAAATTGCGCTAATTGTAGCAAAAACTGCCCGCTATTGGGCAATTTTCACTCGTATATTGTAGTGACTAATCAGCTATTATCACTAATCAGCCTTATAGCTAACTAGCCTTTGTAACTGGCAAACAAATCATACTCGCTCGCGTCATCGATCGTGACGGTTAGGAACTGTCCGACTTTGACTTGCGCCGTGATATCATCAACGTAGACGTGACCATCAATCTCTGGTGCATCAGCGTAGCTACGGCAAATCGCAATGCCCTCTTCACTATCAATCTCATCGACCAATACCATTAAAGTTTTACCGACTTTTTCTTGTAGTTTTTGTGCTGAGATATCCTGTTGTAGCGTCATTAAACGCTCATAGCGCTCTTGCTTAACGTCTGCAGGCACATGATTTGGCAAGTCATTGGCGACCGCACCTTCGACTTCTGAATAAGTAAAAGCGCCAACGCGATCAAGGCGCGCCTCGACCAACCAATCAAGCAGGCATTGAAAGTCTTCTTCCGTCTCACCAGGAAAACCAACCACAAAGGTTGAGCGAATAACGATATCAGGGCAAATCTCACGCCATGCTTTAATGCGCGCCAAGGTGTTTTCACTATGTGCCGGACGCTTCATCGCTTTTAGGATGCGATGGCTGGCATGCTGGAATGGAATATCAAGATAAGGCAGCAGCTTCTTCTCGCCCATTAGCTCAACGACTTTATCCACATGCGGATATGGATAAACATAATGCAGGCGCACCCAAATACCCAAGTCATTTAATGCTTGGCATAAGTCATAAAATTTTGACTTAAGCGGCATACCATTCCAAAAACTGGTTCTATATTTTAAGTCCAGTCCATAAGCGGAAGTATCTTGCGAGATAATAAGCAACTCTTTCACGCCAGCGTTTTTTAGCGCCAAAGCTTCATTCATCACGCTATCAATTGGACGCGAGACCAAATCGCCACGTAAGCTTGGAATAATGCAAAAGGTACACCGATGGTTACAGCCTTCCGATATTTTTAGATACGCATAATGGCTTGGGGTTAATTTGATGCCCGCCTCATTAATCAAATCTATTTTTGGATCGTAGTTTGCATCCTGACTGCGATTTGGCTTGGGCACATGCTGCGATACCGCCGTAATCACTTCATCATAAGCATGCGCACCGGTCACGGCTAGCACAGCTGGATGCATTTCACGGATTTTTTCCGCTTCTTTACCTAAGCAACCTGTCACGATAACTTTACCGTTTTTGCTAATCGCTTCACCGATGGCGTCAAGTGACTCTTGCACTGCCGACTCAATAAAGCCGCAAGTATTGACCACGACCAAGTCTGCGCCTTCATAATCACTGGCAACTTGATAACCATCACGGCTGAGCTCTGTGATAATGCGCTCACTATCGACCAAGGCTTTTGGGCAACCTAATGACACAAAGCCAATCTTTGGCGCGGCGTTCACTGGCGCATTGATAGTCGCTGCTGTCGCTTTAGCTGATGCCGCTGCAACCACATCGCTACTTTGCTCAATGCTACGGTTTTGATTGTGATTGGCTTTATGGTGATAAGGTTGAACACTGTCCGTCGAGCTTTGCGCGGGCGTTGCCGTCGGCTTAGCAGGATTAAAAATAGTGGCAGTGTCTTTTGGCATAGAAGCTGAAGATGTAGAAGCTGGCTGTGAAGGGGCTATAGTCGTATTAACGGACTCGGTAGAAATATTGGGCATGGCTGACCTTGCTAGAGAAAAATGGCTGTGCGCATTGTACGTTTTTTTTGCAAAAACCGCCAGTTTTGCCGCTCTATAGTGTTGATTTATGGTTAAATATTATATCGAGCATCTCTTTACTCTAGGCAGCACTCATGACAGCTGATTTGATCTCCGCAAAACCAACGCCAGATTTGGCATTTATATCGCAGCATTTATTTACGGCTATCTTATGGATCAACGATGAATTGTCTATCACTTGGCTAAATGCCCAAGCTGAACAGTTACTGGCCATCAGTAGTGGACGCCTGCTTAATCAATCAATACTGACGCTGCTTGCACCCGATGAGTTAACGTTAAAAGACCGTCTTATTAATAACAATCGAGAAGACAAAACTTACTCTTTGACGGAGCGCTTTTTTCAAGCGCAGCACTATCAACAACCCTTTATCGATCATGACCACCTCATCCACACCCAGCCCAATGGCGGACTCATGCTCTCCGTAGATTATAGCGTGACGCCCGTCATTTATAAGCAGCAGCCTTATTTTATTATTGAGATGTGGGGCAAAGACAGGCAAAGTCGTATCTCAGAAGAGCAGCGTCAACAGCAGCAATATAGTGTGGCTCGTCATATGCTGCGTTCGGTCGCCCATGAAATCAAAAATCCATTGGCGGGTATTCGCGGTGCCGCGCAATTATTGCAGCGGCAATTCATCAAATTTAGCGATATGTCTTCTTTTGAAAGGGAGGCTACCGCTGTTATCAGCAATGAAAACTCCGATTTAAATCATGATAATAACCTGCAAAAAAATACGGCAAAACTGCGCAATTATACCGATATCATTATCTCAGAGACCGACCGTTTGACCCAGTTGATTGGACAGCTCCTTGGCTCTAATCAGCTACCAAGCTGGCAAATGCTAAATATCCATGAGCCGCTAGAGCATGTTTTGGCCTTAATAGTTAACCAATGTCCAGAAATAACGCTACAGCGTGATTATGATTTGTCGTTGCCTGAGTTATGCGCCGATAAAGATCAATTAATCCAAGTGTTTTTAAACCTTATTAACAATGCTTGCGAATCGATGACTGAGTTTAAGCAAACGCTACAACAAAACGTGCCAGCCGCATCCAATAACTTGGCGTCAGATATTGCGCAGAGTCATCTTGACGGTGCTAGCAGCTATCAACCAAAACTGCATATTCAAACGCGGGTTGCGTTTCAACACACCATCGGTAGCCAACAGCATAAACAAGTCTTACAAATTACCATTACCGATAACGGCTCAGGGATAGATGATGCGCTGATTGGTCAGATATTTTTCCCGATGGTGACCAGTCGCGCCGCCGGTACTGGGCTAGGCTTATCCATCGTACAAGATATCATCAGCCGCCATCATGGTATGATCGATGTCAGCTCAAATGCATCACAAAGCGATAATTCCAGTTATAATTACAACAACAGTCAGACCCGCTTTACCCTTTACCTACCTTTTCAGCAGCCCTTCGCTGCAAGTTAATGCTGCCACCTCTCTCCTCTCACTGCTTATTAGGCGAAACACATGACTCAGCATAATGATACTCAACACCTTACGAGCAATGAGCAAATCCCAATGGTCACCGTCAATAACGCGCCTGATGCCACTCCAGCGACATTATGGCTTATCGATGATGATGCAGCGCTGCGTTTGGTATTGGCAGATACTTTTGAGGATGCCGGTCTCAGCGTTATCAGCTTTACCCAAGCGCAAGCTGCATGGACCCGCCTTAATGATGTCTTGCAACAGCACGAAGCAGCCGACCAACTACCAGATGTGATATTGACCGATATTCGTATGCCTATGATGGATGGTCTATCGTTTAGTGATTGGGTGCATCAACACTTTCCTAAGCTACCGATTGTCATTATGACAGCGCATTCCGACCTTACATCTGCGATCAGTAGCTATCAAACTGGCGCATTTGAATATCTGCCCAAGCCCTTTGATTTAGATGATGCAGTCGCCACGATTTATAAAGCCATTAATTACCAACCGAATCTAGTCGTATCAAGTCATTCAATCGAGTCTAATACGAATGTAAGTACCGATACCAAAGAACAGCCTGCGAGCAAACCAAATGTAGCCAAATCAGCTAGAAAATCCCCTAAAGCTGCTGAAAATAAAGCTCAGGAAAAACCCAAACCTCAAACTAATAACAACCCAAGCGGCATTATTGGTCAATCACAAGCCATGCAAACGGTATTTCGCGCTATTGGGCGCTTAGCGCACTCACCTATTACCGTCTTGATTACAGGAGAATCAGGTACGGGTAAAGAGTTGGTTGCTAGCGCTCTACATGAGCACTCTCCGCGAGCGCAGCAACCCTTTATTGCCCTTAATATGGCTGCTATCCCTCATGATTTGATTGAGTCTGAATTATTCGGTCACGAAAAAGGCGCGTTTACTGGCGCAACAACGACGCGCCAAGGTCGTTTTGAGCAAGCTGATGGCGGAACGCTATTCTTAGATGAAATTGGTGACATGCCGTATAGCACCCAGACGCGCCTGCTACGCGTATTGGCCAATGGTGAGTTTTTTCGCGTGGGCGGACAGCAACCAGTCAAAGTAGACGTACGTATCATTGCCGCCACCCATCAAAACTTAGAAGCGCTCGTCAAGCAAGGCAAATTTCGTGAAGATTTATTTTACCGCCTAAATGTCATTCGCCTGCCATTACCGCCATTACGGACGCGACCTGAAGACATTCCAGCATTAGCCACCTATTTTATGCAGCGCGCCGCTAAACAGATGAATAGCGCGGAGAAACAACTCCACCCCACGGCGCTACAGGTGATGCAATCTTTTGAGTGGCGTGGCAATGTCCGCCAACTTGAGAATGTCTGCTTATGGTTGACGGTGATGGCAACGGGCGATACGGTCATGGTCGAGGATTTACCACCAGAGTTACTTGAAAATACGCTCTCGCCTCCACATCACAACCAGTCCTCAATAGAAGCAACTCAAAATCAGCAGCACAATGATGGCGCGTATAGTCCCAAGCAAAACAATCAAAACAATCAAGTCAGCCAGACTAATGAAAACCAGAGTTGGCAGCAGGCACTTGCCATATGGGCTGAGCAGTCTTTGCAAACTGGTGAAACTGATATCTTGCAAACCGCAACGCCAGAGTTTGAACGTGTATTGCTTAAAGCTGCTCTAAACCATAGCGGTGGTAAAAAGATAGCAGCCGCTAACTTACTCGGTTGGGGACGCAATACTTTGACGCGCAAATTACAGCAATTAGAGATTACAGCATCAGATAGGCAAGATAATTGAAATTAAAGTCAGAAATTATTATAAAAAATTCCTATAAATATCAATATTTTATAAAATCCATCGAAAATAATTGCTAAATAATTAAAAATAATCGCAAATAGGGGTTGCCAAACCATTCAAACTCTATATAATAGCCAACCACTGAGACGCACTACCGAATCAGTTAACTATCTTGATGGCATTTGAATTTAACTGCCTTTGATGATAGAGTAACGAAAATGGGGCTGTGGCGGAATTGGTAGACGCACCAGATTTAGGTTCTGGCGCCGCAAGGTGTGAGAGTTCGAGTCTCTCCAGCCCCACCATTTTCGGATAGTACATCTTAGACCAAATACTAAAGCCTGCTTTTTAGCAGGTTTTTTTGTGTCTAGAGTTTAGCATTCATGATTATAATCTTTCCAAATCCACCACAATATCTTCCATACTTTGATACCTTCTCTCTACCCGCTTCGCCAACGCTTTATTAATGATACTTTGATAGCGACTATATTCTAACGGTAAGGTTGGAATTGGCTGTTGGCAATGTTGAAGTGCCCACTCTCTTAACGGCGCACCACTCTGATTATCAATATTAAACGGTCGCTCGCCCGTTAATATTTCATACATCATTATCCCAAACGCGTAAATATCACTTTGTAGCGTTGCGCCCTGTCCTTGCCAGCGTTCAGGGGCAAGATAGGCTGGCGTACCAGCACTATCTCCCGTATTATTTTTATCACTGTTTTGAGCAACATCGTCATTAATTGCTTCTGCCAAAGCAAAGTCAGTTAATAATAAATCAGGTGTGATACTGCTATTATCCGCATGATTTGGCATGAAACCATCTAGCAAAATATTACTAGGCTTAATATCATTATGTAGCCAGCCAGTGTTATGTAGATTAGTGACGAGATGAGCGGACTGCTTAATGAGGTGATGCTTTTGTACGTCTGTTAATTGCGAGTGATTTTGAGAATTAAGCTGAGATGCCAAGCTGCCATTTGGATAATAAGGCGTGACTAATACAATCAGCTGCGAAGACGGTTTTAGTATTTGAATCGTAACGTTATCGTAGGCTAGTATTGGTGGAGCGATAGCAGGCAGGCCGTTTTCACTGATTGATATATTTATAGATTTTAAAACCTCAGCCTCATAAACTAAATCAGCCGATTTCTTATTGCTGTCAGCACTTAGCTGCCATTTAATCATCACCTGACCAAATTGTGCATGCTGGCCGCGCGTTAACCCTTGGTAATAAACCGCACCACTATCACTTTGCTGGCTGAGTCGTTGATGCGCTATCTCGCGATAATGCAAGCTTGAGAATAAAGTCGTCAGCACTGGCAGAATTTGCTGCGCTTGCATTTTTAACGCTTGTTCTGTACTTACGTGCTTTGCACACGCTTTTTCTGTAGATGGATTACTGGCACTATTTTTCATGGTAAAGTGAAGCCTTTATACGTCTAGTATGCCAAACGACATTTTAATTTATATAAGCGACCAATTATTATGCCCCAATCCACCAAGCCCGTTGTAAATTACGCCCTTCCCGACCATTTATTGGATTTGCTTGGGCAGTACCTCCAAGAGCAGGTCACGCCAACCATCGAGATTGATCCTGAACAGCTGGCATATCGGTGGGTTGGCGGTCATCAGGGTCATCTAGAGCCGCTGGCTGTTAACTTATTTTTAAGTTTAGATGACTTGCATGGTATCGATACGCAAAAGGCAAAACTGGTACAGAATACACGGCAGTTTCTAAAGGGCTATCCTGCCAATCACGTCTTGATGACAGGCACACGCGGCGCTGGCAAGTCATCGCTGATTCGGGCATTGCTACAAGCTTATCATAGCGAAGGACTGCGTATTATTGAAATTGCCCGTGATGACCTGCGGGTGCTTGATAAGATTCGCGCCGCCATTAATGCGCTGCCAGCGGATTGTGATTGCCACTATGTGGTGTACTGTGATGATTTGGCGTTTAACGGTCAAGATGAGAGTTATCGGACGTTAAAAAGTGTGTTGGACGGCTCGCTGGATTCAGAACAAGACAAGCTATTGGTCTATGCCACCAGTAACCGCCGTCATCTTTTGCCACAACTTATGAAAGACAATGTCAATATCTATAATGGTCAAACCGATGAGGTCAATCCTTATGAAACCATTGACGAGACGGTCATCGCTCTCTGATCGATTTGGGCTTTGGTTGTCCTTTCACCCCATGGATCAAAACACTTACTTACACATCGTGCGCCATTACTTATCGCTTTC
This sequence comes from Psychrobacter sp. CMS30, assembly GCF_904846565.1. NCBI lineage: Bacteria > Pseudomonadati > Pseudomonadota > Gammaproteobacteria > Moraxellales > Moraxellaceae > Psychrobacter > Psychrobacter sp. CMS30. The sequence goes on from NZ_CAJHBF010000022.1 coordinate 21,156, forward strand.
GCCAAACCGCAATCTAGATAATGCGAATGACGTTAAAGAAAGTAATCATAATGAAGAAGAAAATAAGACGCTACCTGATAATATCAGAGCAGCAGCATTACGCTGGGCATCAGAGCGCGGTGGACGTTCAGGACGTGTGGCGTACCAGTTTAGCCGCTACTGGATAGGACAGACACAATTGGCAGCTGAGGATAATCAGTCTTAAAAGTTATTTAGATTTATTATTTATAATCGCGTGCAGAGCCTAGATACTGTACGCGGCTACCCTCTTCTTCGTCTACCAGATCCGCTGTACCATTCACCATATATTGGTCGAAATCTGCTGCCAACCATAGATTGCCTGCATAAGCACTTTGGGCATCCAAACGAATATGCGCCATGTTCGGTGTACTACTCTGTGGGTTATCAAAGCTTTGATAGCGAGCGCTAAAATGGGTCAATATTAGATTCTTAATCCCATTATCTTGGGCAAATTGACCTACTAACTGCGCACTACTATGCATGGGATCAAAGTCTGGGTTTTTTACCTGAATCTTATTTAACACCTCATGGGTGTAAGTGGCTTCATGCACCAGTAAATCTGCACCAGCTACTGCCTCTCTTAAGCGCTCCGGCGTATCGTTATCTCCAGCAACTACTACCTTTGTACACTGACTCTCATTATCGACATAATCCACTGAATAAAGCTTGCGACCGTCTTTGGTCATAACATCGTTGCCCTGTTGCAGTTTGCCCCACAGTGCGCTTGCTGGGATTCCTGCCGCTGTTAATTTATCGGTATTAAGTGTACGTCGGCTGATGGTTTCAGTCATTGCAAATCCATAAGAGGCGACGCGATGTGATAAAGGATGAATATCTATAACTAGCTGATGCTGGTAGTCTAAATTGATCGTTACTTTACCTTTATGCTTATCATTTGGCTCAGACAATACATCTTCTATCGCCATAAAGTTAATAGCAAACGGAAAGTATAGCTCAGTCGTTAAAGTAATGACTTCAAGCAGCGTTGCTATCGCTTTTGGCGCAATAAGCGTTAGCGCTGCAGTACGTCCTGACATAGCCGCACTCGCCAGCAATCCTGGCAAACCATAGCAATGATCGCCATGCACATGGGTAATACAAATGGCTTCGAGCTGATGTAAAGATAGCTTGGTATGTAACAGTTGCTGCTGGGTGCCTTCACCGCAATCAATTAAAACCCAAGGGCGCGATTTTTTCTTTTGTTGTTGATTTGCCCCTGAGCTATAAGGATTGAGGCACTCAATGGCCAGCGCTGTGACGTTACGCTGCTTAGTTGGTACTCCTGCGGAAGTACCCAAAAAGGTAAGCTTTAGCATAAACGCCCTCTTTCATCTAAATCCTTACGTGCTATAACGACTGGCATAGCATGGTTCTTTGACCTTCAATCATTTGCCCGCCATTGGCCGTACATTCATTGACCATATTGGATTCATACGACTTCCAGCCACCATAAAAGCTGGCAACACATAAAATCACTACCAGCAATTTTTGTGACCATGCTTTGATAGATACTTGCTGGCTATGCACACTACCATCGGTACTATTCGGCGCTTGTTTAGCAGCAACCTCACTGTCAGTGGGTTTACTATTGGGTTTATTCAAGTCTGTCATTTTTTATCCTAAAAAAGGTTTTGTCTATAAATAAACAAAACCTTTTATTATCATATTAAATTAGTCATTGATTAACGATTAAATGCACCTCGTTTAGAACTGTAAACGACCGCCCTTTTCTTCGGCACGCTTAAAGGCATCGCGCTCTTCACAACGTTTGAGCCAGTTTAAGATATTGGCATATTTACTGCTATCTAAACCGCCACCAGCATTAGCACCGACGACTGCAAGATGCATTTGGATATCAGCGGCACTGAATTCAGCGCCTGCAAACCAATGATTGTCTTGCAGATGCTGCTCCATCATGGTCAATATAGTATCTAAGCTTTTGCTAATCATACTTTTTTCGACTTGATTGCGAATGCTTTTACTCACAGGCTTGATAAGCATCGGTGACTGTTCAACCACTTTGGTAAATACCAAACGCATGACCAGTGGCGGCATCACTGATGCTTCGGCAAAATGTAGCCAAAAGGTATACGCTTCCCACGCCGCTTCATTGTCATCCGCAGGCTTGAATTGCTTCTCAGTGTCATAATGCTTAAGCAAATACTCAATGATAAATCCTGACTCAATCAGCACACGCTCGTTTACTTCTAACATCGGCGCATGACCGAGCGGATGTATTTGTTTTAAACTGTCAGGCGCGCGGTAGGCTTTATTGCGCGCATAGCAAGTCAGTTTATAATCAACCTCAAGCTCTTCTAATAGCCAGATAATACGAAACGAGCGTGAGTTTGCTAAATGATGAAGGTGTAACATAAACCATCCTAGTTATAGTATGAATAAGCAATAATAATGATAGGTAGCGCCCGCATTCCATTGCTAACATTGCTAAGCCTTTTGAGCAGCATTAGACATGATTGATTAAGCATTGTTTTGAGCGTGGCAGCACTGCTGTCGATAATAGCGCAATTAACCAGCCTTTAACACAGAAACTGTGTAGAGCACGGCTACAAAACCATGCCTAGCAAGTCAAACTTATCGCCCTTAAGCTGTCAGTGTTATTTAGCATGTAATTCTTCAATTTTGCGCGTCATCTTGTCTATTTTTTGCTGATATTTTCTAATCTTACGGAAACGATGTGCGGTCAGTACGCCTTTAATACGGCGATTTTTTAGGCGGCGGCGCGGCGGGAAACTGCCGACCTGAGGCTCATTATACCCTTGCAAACGGTCGTCACGCTTACGAGTTACATAACCAAGCGCACTATCGGCAATCATAATCAGCAGCGCGATAAAAATCATACCGTACATAAATAACGAGCCACCCTCATCGATGCTTTGGTGCAAAATCGTGATAGAAAATATAAATAGGAATATCGGCTCAAGGTAGCATAAAGTGCCAAATAGCGAGACGGGCAGCTTTTGACTAGCGACCATGGTCAGTGCCATCGCCGCCGTACTGATGATACCCAGTAGCGGCAACAGATACCAAAATTTATCCGTCGCTATCGCAAGCTCAAAGCCACCGCTCATATACAAGGCGATGATAACCACCGGTGTTAATAAAACCAAATCCGAAATAAGCCCCGTAATCGGCGGTACAGCAAGCTTACGACGCAGGAGATAATAAGGCGGATATCCCAAACAGACAAATAGAGTTGCCCAAGAAATAGCGCCATATTGCCAGACATCATAGGCAATACCGAGCGCAGCACAGATGGTAGCCACCCACTGTAGCAGCGTCATATCTTCATTATAAAAAAAGCGCCCCACGATAATCATAATCATTGGGTATAAGAAATACCCCAATGTCACCTCTAGACCCAAATCATTGACAGGTGCCCACATAAATATCCAGATTTGCGCGCCCAAAATCGGTGTGGGTATGATAAATAAAAACCACTCTTTTGCCGTCTTTAAGGTTTTGAGGTAATCAAAAATATGCTGCCATTGCTTAAGGACACTGACCAGTAGCACCAAGCTGAGTAGCATCATCAGCACACGCCAAGAAGCAACTTGCGTCCCCGATAATGGCTGCATCAGTAGACCAAATAAAAATAGCAATGCATAGAGAAAATTTGCTGCCACTGCAACGATGGTGCCTTGCGACGTCTGATTGGTGGGGAACATAACAACAGCCTTTAGAGATAAGCGCACGTCCTTGGCAATTTTGAAAAAAAACAAAAGCCTCAGACGCGAACGTCGGAGGCCTTCTGTCTATAAGCTTTTTATCTATAGAATCTTTTGCTGATAAATCAATCGTATAATGTTGAGATAAACGCTGTAAATACTGAGTGCTTATATCAAGCTTTACATTATGTCAAAGTCAGAATAGATAAGCAATACATTGACTTAACCCGCCTATTCATTTTGATGTTTGGTTTATTTAAGCTGCACCCTTAACGCATATTCATCACCCTGCTTACTTGGCATCGAGCTGCTCGATTTTACGCTGTATTCTATCCATCTTTTTTTGATAACGACGCATCTTACGGAAACGATGGGCGGCTAACACCCCATCGATACGGCGATTTATCAAACGACGGCGCGGTGGAAAGCCGCCCACTTGTGGCTCGCGGTAGCCATGCAAATGATTATCACGGCGACGACGAAGATAACCCATCACACTATCAGCAATCATGATAAATAACGCCAAAGTAATCATGCCGTACATAAATAACGAGCCGCCTTCATCGAGGCTTTGGTTTAAAACGGTAATGGATAAAACAAACAGCAGCATCGGTTCTACATAACTTAGGGCACCAAATAATGACACTGGCAGCTTACTACTCGCAACCATGGTCAGCGACATGGCAAGTGCACTAAAAGCACCGAGCAGCGGCAATAAATACCAAAACTTTATGTTTTGTGCCGCCACGCTAAATCCGCCACTGCTATACAGCATGATGAGTACCACCGGCGTCAGCAAGGTCAAATCTGACAGTAAACCGGTAATAGGCGGTACGGCAAGCTTACGCCGCAGGAGATAATAAGGCGGATAACCCAAGCATACAAATAACGTTACCCACGATACCGTCCCATATTGAAAGATATCATAGCCAATCCCCAGTGCTGCCAGTAGTGCCGCCATCCACTGCAATGCACTCATATGCTCATGATAAAAAAAGCGCCCCAGCACTATCATCACCAGCGGCAATAAAAAATAACCCAAGGTGACATCAAGACCGAAACCATTGACCGGCCCCCACATAAACAGCCAAATCTGCCCGCCCAATATCGGCGTAGGCAATATAAATATCAGCCATTCTTTCGGGGTTTTTAAAGTTTTTAGATAATCAAAAACGTGTTGCCATTGCTTAGTAAAACTGACCAATATCAGCAAGCTCAATAGCATCATCAGCACCCGCCATGACGCTACTTGCGTACCTGTTAAGGGCAACATAAATAACCCAAACAAGAACATCAATGAAAACAAAAAACTGGATGATATTGCGGCTAATGTTCCCTGAAAAGTTTGATTGGTCGTAAGCATAACAACGGCCTTAAAATAGCGCTTAATGGGTATTATTTATAATAAGTTTATAAAGGTTAGTAATCATAATCAGTCAAATGTAATATCAATATTTCACGTATTGCTGGTATAAGTTTTTTGCAGCCTCTGCTGCGTAGGCACAGCAAGCAAGAAAAACTTATACCAGCAGTGCCGTAGCGTTTTAATGTATTTTAACTATAAAAGCTAAGATGTATAGGTTAAAAGCTTAAAACAAACTTTGAGAATAAACAGCACTCAAAAAAAAGCCCCCAACGATATCGTCAGAGGCTTTTTCTAGAGCAGCATTGCTAACTAAACTAAAAAGCTAACAACTGAGATAGTTACTCGTCATCGTCTGTGTTTTCATCTGCTGCATCATTCGATGTTTCGTTGTTTACTGAATCATCATTTGCACCATCAATAACGTCATTGATATCGGTCATCGCGCTATTGCCAGTTTCGGCATCAATATCGATTTGCTCTTGACCCTCTACTGCAAACGTTCCATCTTCTCTCATGGCATCGACTAGCTCGTCGTCGCTTTCTTCGTGCTCAACACGCGCCATAGCAACCAGCTTCTCGTCTTTTGATAGACGAATCAGCGTTACACCTTGCGTATTACGACCAGAGCTTGCTACATGCTCAACTGGGGTACGCACTAATGTGCCTTTGTCAGAGATTAAGATAATATCGTCTGTAGAATCAACCTTGGTAGCACGAACGAGTGCACCATTACGCTCACTGGTTTTGATAGCAATCACACCGCCACCACCACGATTTTGCGTATTGAACTCATCGATAAAGGTACGTTTACCAAAGCCATTTTCACAAGCAATCAGAATTTCGCGCACATCATCTTCGATAACCACCAATGATTTAATAAACTCATCAGCCGCCAGACGCATACCACGAACGCCTTTAGCCGTACGACCCATTGCACGCGCATCATTTTCATCAAAACGAATCGCTTTACCACTTGAAGCAAATAGCATCACTTCTTGGCTACCATTGGTGATACGAGCGCTGACCAATTTATCGCCTTCTTCTAAACCAACCGCAATCAAACCGTTCGAGCGAATATTGGCAAACTGTTTCAGCTCGACACGCTTCACGGTACCATTGGCAGTTGCAAAGAAGACAAAAGGTGGCTCCGCTTGCGTGCTATCGTCTAAATTATTATCTTCTGATAAGCTGTCATCGCCATCTGCTGATATCTCAGCTTTGCTAGATAACTCTTCTACTATTTTTGGAATAGGCAGTATCGTGGTGACCGTTTCATCAGGATTTAAACCAATTAAATTCACCAATGGACGACCACGCGCACCGCGACTGGCAATCGGTACTTCAAAACCACGTAGACTAAAGACACGACCACTATCCGTGAAGCATAGTACGGTGGCGTGCGTTGAGGTCACAACTAAGTGATCAATCACATCGTCTTCTTTCATCGCGGTCGCAGATTTGCCTTTACCGCCACGTTTTTGCGCCACATAATCATCAATCGGCTGCGTTTTTGCATAACCCGTACGAGAAACCGTCATGACCACAGTTTGTTCTGGGATAAGGTCTTCACGGTTAAAGTCCATACGTGAATCGATAATATCGGTACGACGCTCATCACCAAAGTTTTCACGAATCTCAATCATCTCGTTTGAGATAATGGTCATTAGCTTATCAAAATCGCCAAGGATAGACTCTAAATTTGCAATTTCACGCAGCAAATCTTGGTATTCTTCGGTCAATTTGTCTTGCTCAAGACCGGTTAGACGATGCAGCTGCATGTCTAAAATCGCATTGACCTGCTCCAGTGATAAACGATAGCGCTCTTCACCTTCAATCAGACCAAACGGCGCTTTTGGATCTTCACCTTCGATAAAGTCTGGACGTACCGACTGGCTACCTGCAGCGGTTAGCATCGCCACCACGCTACCTGAGCCCCACGTATTAGTCAGTAAATTTTCACGCGCCAAACCGCGGTTAGCCGATGCTTTAATCGTCGCAATAATCTCATCAATGTTCGCTAGGGCAACGGTTAAGCCTTCTAACAAGTGACCACGAACGCGGGCTTTATTAAGCTCATAAATGGTACGGCGCGTCACCACTTCTTGGCGATGGCGTACAAATGCTGCAATCAGCTGACGTAAGGTCAATAGCTTTGGCTGACCGTTATCAAGCGCCACCATATTGATACTAAAGCTAGATTCAAGCGGTGTCTGCAGGAACAAATTATTAACAATCACTTCCGCCGTTTCACCGCGGCGCAAATCAATGGCAATACGCATGCCGTCTTTATCAGACTCATCACGAATCTCGGTAATACCTTCGATTTTCTTATCACGTACCAATTCGGCAATACGCTCAATCAGTTTGGCTTTATTGGTTTGATAAGGTACTTCGGTGAAGACAATACGCTCACGGTCACGGTTGACACCGGTGTCGCTCATCGGTTCAATAATATAGCGGCCACGTACGTGCAGGCGACCTTTACCAGTGCGATAAGCGTCTAAGATACCCGCGCGACCATAAATAATACCGCCCGTTGGGAAGTCAGGACCTGAAATATGCGACATCAACTCTTCGGCAGATATTTGCGGATTTTCGGCATAAGCCAAACACGCATTAATCACTTCAGTTAGGTTGTGCGGCGCCATATTGGTCGCCATACCAACTGCAATACCGGTTGCACCGTTGACCAATAAGTTTGGAATACGCGCAGGCAAGACACTTGGCATACGCTCAGAGCCATCGTAGTTGTCTTCCCAGTCGACGGTGTCTTTGTCCAAGTCAGCAAGCATTTGATGGGTCAGCTTGGTCATACGGACTTCGGTATAACGCATCGCTGCCGGTGGATCATCATCAATTGAGCCAAAGTTACCTTGGCCGTCAACCATCGGGTAACGCAAGCTAAAGTCCTGCGCCATACGTACAATCGCATCATAAACAGCACTATCGCCATGCGGGTGATATTTACCGATAACGTCACCGACCACACGCGCCGACTTCTTATAAGCTTTATTATAATCGTTAGACAGCACATGCATCGCGTACATCACGCGGCGGTGTACCGGTTTGAACCCATCACGCACATCAGGCAGCGCGCGCGAGACGATCACGCTCATCGCATAATCCAAATAGGACTGCTTTAATTCATCCACGATGGCAATAGGACTGATCGAGTCGCTCATATACACTCCTTCACTCACATACTTTCTCTAAGGGTTGCGCGCCTAAAAAAGTGCTTACACTGATATAAAAATATAGCTGCACAAACGCGCAACTATGATTGCTATATCAACACGAAAAAGCACTATCAAACGGGCAAAACCATAGGAAAATGGCGATACGGTTTTTGTTAAAAGTAATGTTTAATTAAAGAAGCTATTTTAGCACATTTTTGTCTATTTAGGGGGTTCTCGATGCTATTAAAATCAAGCAAAACAGCTCATTAGCGTTGAGTTTTGCCTTTAGCAATAAGGATAAAAACGACTTTAACAATAGAGTGTTGTCTTTGCCGTTTTTAAAGGCTGTTTCATAAAAAAACTGCATCCGAGAGATACAGTTTTTCGCGAGGAAGACAAAAACTACTTATATGTTTAACTAGCAAGCATTTTAAACAGGTTTGAATTCCTGATTAAAGAATTCACGCGTAGCTTGCGTACAGGCTGGGCTGACCAAACCGCCATGATAGTTGGTATAAAATGCCAATAGCGACGCGACACCCCCTTGTGGGGCTGCATCATCCTTGATTTTCTTAACGCTATTACTAAAGTTGGTTTGCACGCTATCTTTGACAGCAACCGCATCCCATTTATTCATTGACGCCTGCCCAATCAGGGTAAAGGTTTCTTTGTCGGGACGATCTGCTTTATTATCTGCATCCACATCTAACACCGTAATATTAATTTTCTTAGCAGGATTTTTGGCCACTTCTGCTTGTAGCAGTTTTACCACCGCGCCGGTATTAGTATCAAAATATACGGTCGGATCTTGGTTGCCACCACAAATGAATGTCGGCATAGTAGGCACATAACCACGTAAGTCATTATCCTTAAGCGCCTTACGCAAATTATTTTGCGGATTAGCAGCCGGTAAATTATTACCATTAGCTAATGTTAAACCATCAGGATTTTTTTGTGCATCTGCCACATAAGCAGCGCGAAAATCCGTTTTAATCAGATAATCGGTCTCATCGTAGCCACCTAAAATAGAAAATAGCTTACCTTGCTCTAAACCTGCCAGCCTTGGGTCACTAGGATTTTTTTGGAATAAAGCATTATTTGGCAATTTACCTGCTTTGACCAACTCACCAAACGCTACGTCACTAGGCAGCTGCGCGTCGGCATACTTCTCTAAGAAAATATCTGATTTTTTATTGTAAATATTGCCGTATTTTGCCTGTAAACCAATACCAAGCAGAGGGGCAAAACGTGACGCGCCAATATTGACATTGCCCATAAAGATTTCATCGCCAAAAGCCGCCAACGCATAAGGGCCCGAAGATGGCGCAATCGCCGTCACTGGTTTCTTTTGCGCTTCTAGTAATCTCGCGGTTGCCATAGTGACATAGCCGCCTTGCGAGTAACCGGCGATAAACAGCTTACCTGAATCATCAATTTTGCTGTAATTGGCATCATTGGCGCGTTTTTTGCGTTCGATAATGCTGCGCGCGCTCTCTAGAGCGTCGACCATGTCGGTCGACTGCTGCTGGGCAACCAAATAAGGATGGTAGTCAAGTTTTGAGGTATCATAGCCCGCATAGTTGGGCGCGACAACGATATAGCCTTGGGCGGCAAAGTTTGCAGCAATTAAGTTAGCTTCCCCTACCGCAGGGTTTTTGATATTACCTACTTGGGCAAAATCATAGCCTTTATCAGTCGTCGTACCATGCGCGTATAATAATACCGGGCGATCACCTTGGCATTCAGCCGCATCGCCAGTGGGTAGCATTAAAGCGGCCGTGGCATTGGTATCTTCATCGGCGGCGCCTTTGGTATCGTAGCTGACTTTTTCTATGGTAACGCCGCATTTGGCTACAGGCGTTGCGGTACTTCCAAGCCCGAAACTACTATTTATATCGTTTGCCGTAAAGGTTTTTACAAATTTAGCGCTGGCAGAAGACGAAGGCGATTCAACGAAACGCTCATTATCATCGCCACAACCAACAAGTAATAAGCTACTGGCAATCGCTAGCGATAATAGACCGCGCGTCATGATGGGTTTGTTTATAATTGAACGGGGTAAGACCATGATTGCTATCCTTAGCAGTAGTAAAACAAAAAAATTGCCTAAAATCCTTGGCAATAGATAAATAAAACCTAGCTGATATTTTTAATAAATACTTTTTAGAACTCGCTTTTTTAAATCAAACTTCTAAGTCAGATGGCTTAGACGACTGAGTGATAATCAATGTGATAGTCAATGTAACAGGCAATGAAAGCCAATACTTAAGCCTTACTATTTATACGCTAAAACCCTATTAAAATCCAATAAAAAAGTGATGAAAGAGCATTTCAAATACTTTAGATAAAACAGAGCCCGTTATGAACCACGAAAGCAGCCAATCAACTGACCAGCCCAGCAAGCAAGCCATCACACCGTCCATTGACCAACCCGATACGCGTACGGATCGCAGCTTTGATGCGATTGCTGACCACTTTGAAAAAAAGGTTTACGGCGGCTTAAAGGGCGACATTCGTCTGGCAGTATTGCGCCGTGATATTTTTGCCTATTGCACGCAGATGAGCCAGACACTTGGGCGACCGTTACGTATTTTGGATGTGGGCGCTGGGCTGGCGCAAATTGCGATTGAGCTTGCCACTCAAGGGCATACGCTGGTTATCAATGATATCTCAGCCAATATGCTAGAGAAAGCACAAGCAAACGCTGAAATAGTTAAAAAGGATTTGGATATTAGGTGGTACGTTTGCCCGTATCAAGAATTAGAAGAAAAGCTGGCTGCAGAAAATAATGAAAAATTTGATTTGATAATGTGTCATGCGCTGCTTGAATGGTTGGCAGAACCGGCCGCTGTGATGGATTTTTTTGATAAGCACTTAACCGAAAATGGCGCGCTATCGCTGTGCTTTTATAATCCAGCGAGTTTTGATTATCGCAATCTTATTATGGGTAATTTTAACTTATTGGATAACACTGAATATAAAGCGGATAATAAAAAAAGCCTCACGCCCAATCATCCGGTTGCTAAAGAAGAAGTTGAATCTTGGTTAGAGGCTCGTCATTATCAAACGATACTTGCCAGTGGCTTGCGCGTATTTCATGATTATTCGCCGCTCAAACGTGGCGGTCATAACGACCCTGAAGCGGTCATACGCATGGAGCTGCGCTACTCACAACTCGAGCCGTATAAATGGCTGGGACGTTATTTGCATATACTGGCAACGCGCCAAGCTTAAAGTTCTTGCTAAGCTTCAAGAGCAGCGCCGAGCTTAAAATTGATAACTACCTGACGTCTTCCACGCGCTCTGACCTATCATACTCTGACCATGTGGTGGCATTGATGTCTTTTTCATCAAACACCACCACATGCTCTAGGATAGGCAAGATGCCAATTTGTGAACCAATCTCATGGTTATGATGACTGGCAACTAACGACAGTACGGTTTGACCATCGGCAAGCTGTAAGCGATAAAGATAGTTCGCTCCGCGAAATACACGTCCGACTACTAAAGCCGTTTGCGTGCTTTCATCGTCATGCACGATATCATCAGGACGTACTAACACCTTAATCGGCGTACCATTCGGATAGTCGTACTCGCAATACTGCGGCTGCCCTGTTTCATCATAAACTTCCATACGGCGATAAATATCACCAAGCGCGGTTTCAACATGACCTTCTTTGATAATACCGTCTATCATCGCGCCTTCGCCGACAAACTCAGCGACAAACGGGCTGACTGGCTCATGATATAGCTCACTTGGCGTCGCCCATTGCACCAATTTACCTTTATCCATCACCCCGACTTTATCGGCTAACGCAAAGGCTTCGTTTTGATCGTGAGTGACCAAAATAGCGGTGGTATTGGTACGTTTAAGGATATCACGGACGTTCATCGCCAGTGACTCACGCAGTACCACATCCAAGTTAGAAAACGGTTCATCAAGTAGCAAAAGCTTGGGCTTTGGTGCCAATGCGCGTGCCAATGCCACCCGCTGCTGCTGGCCACCCGATAGCTCACTAGGACGTTTATCCGCATGTTCCGACAATTCAACAAGCTCTAACATCTCTTTAACGCGGGCTTTTTTGTCAGCAGCCGACCATTTGTTTAGGCCAAAGGCGATGTTTTTTGCCACGCTTAAATGTCCAAATAACGCATAATCCTGAAACACCATGCCCATGCCGCGCTTGGCTGGCGCGACCGCAAAGGTGGTACGTACGGTTTGTTCCGTTAAACGCTGATTGCTTAAGCGAATCTTGCCGCCCCGGCTTTGCTCTAAGCCTGCAATCGCTCTTAAAGCCGTGGTTTTACCGCAGCCGCTATAACCCAAAAAGCAGCCGATTTCACCTTGCTGCAAATCTAGCGATAAGCCATTAACGATAATCGTATCGTCATAACCAACGATTAAATCTTGAACGCTAAAATAAGCATCGTCAGCGCTAGCAGTCTTTTTAGAGGAATTAAAAACATGGTTATCTTGCAAGTGAATTTGTCCTGCTGTTTCTTGATTTAAGGCAGTCTGATTTGATACGCTTTGATTTGATACGCTTTGATTCAAAGTATCTTGTGTCGATGAGCTGTGAGGCAAGCTTTTATCCGCTTGCAGCTGTGCTACCTGAGCTTTGGTTAATAGGGTGACGGGTGGTTTTTTCACATGCGCCGGTCTTGGCTTACCGCCTATCTTTAACGATTCAGGCTTTAAGGATTTAGACGCTGCTGGATTGGTTGAATCGTTCATCAAGTCAGTATACATAGACGGTACCAGTAAGCTATTAGTGAATAAAACCCATCATTGACGCGGTTTTTAGTATGGCTTTTTTTAATATAGTTATTTCTTAATGTTGTTCTTTAATTACGGCTCTTTCATTATAGCTTTTTAATAAAACGCATTTAACTTAACCTTGTTTATCACTTTGGCGCAGCAATACCCAAACAGGAATCAGACCAACCAGTACAATCAACAAACTGGGCAATGCGGCGCGTCCCCACATGCCTTCGCTGGTCATCTCAAACACCCGTACTGCCAGCGTATCCCAACCTTGTCGCCGTGTCATTAAGGTAATCGGCATCTCTTTCATGACTTCGACAAAGCCCATCAACAAACCCGTTAATACCCCCGGACTCAATACGGGTAACATCACTTGCCGCCAGCGCTGATAAGGGCTATCGCTAAGTAATTTAGCTGCCGCTTCTTGATTGACCGTCAAGCGCTGTAGCTGACGGTCTACCGGCTGAAAGCTCACCGTCATAAAGCGCGTCGATAAGGCAAGCAGCATGACGATGACACTACCAGAAAAAAACTGCGTTGAGGTAATACCAAACGCTATCAGCTGATTATCAAGCCACGCAATCGGAATAAATATCCCAACCGCCAACACCGTACCCGGCACCACATAACCCAAATTGGCTAAGGTGGTCATCAGCTTGGTGGATTTATCTGGATATTGACGCTTGACCCAAGCAATGATAATCGCCAAAAAGGCGATAAATATCGTGGTCATACTCGCAATCATAAGGCTATTGGTGACAAAATCAATATAACGCGCATCAAAATCTTGCTGAAAATTTTCTGCGGTCCAATAAAGCAGCTGTAAAAACGGAATCAAAAACGCCACTAAAAATACCAGCGTACAAAGTAGCGCCATGCCCCACTTCGCAGGTTTACTGGCTTCAAAGCGCTTACTGCTACCCTGAGTGATGGTATTGCCACGCTTTGCTTGCCAATACTGCTCAAACAAGACGACGATAAAGACCACACCGATTAATAACGCTGCCAGCTGCGCAGCAGTGGTTAAACTAAAAAAGCCAAACCATGCTTTATAAATCGCCGTCGTAAAAGTATCGACATTAAAGACTGATACTGCGCCAAAATCTGCAAGCGTCTCCATACTGGCAAGTAACAAGCCGCCAATGACCCACGGTAGCGCTTGTGGTAACGCCAGCCGAAAAAACACCTTGCTACGACTTAACCCAAGCATTTGCCCAGCTTCAATCGCTCGCCTACCTTGCGATAAAAACGCTTGGCGCGCCAGCAAATAAACATAAGGATAAAATGCCAACGACAATACTAAACCTGCACCCCAAACATTACGCACCGATGGGATAGCGGTGGTAAAGCCTGACTCTCTTAAAGCCGTTTGCAGCGGTCCGCTAAAATCAACGATACCGACGGTAACAAATGCTAAGACATAAGCGGGCATCGCTAATGGCAACATCAGCGCCCACGCAAAAAACCGCTGTCCAGGGAAGCGGTACATACTGGTCACCCACGCAAGTGCGGTCCCGATAATGCCAGAAATAAACGTCACCATCAGCAATAAAATGACGGTATTTTTTAACACTTGCGGCAGCACATATTCGCGCATATGGGTCCAAATATCAGCGACCGGCTGCGTCCACGATAATAGTACGATTAAAATCGGTACTAGCATAAACAACGAAATCAGTCCTAAGACTGATTTTGAGAGGATACGTTTGCGGACGACATGGTCGTGACTAATAGATGGGCTATTATTGTCATTACTGGCTTCATTGACAGTATTGTCTTGCTTAGCAGACGCTTCTGGCATTGTTATCATAGATTGTTACCGTGTCATACGCATAATGACGCTATTAGATGCTGAATTAATAAGCACCTAATAGCTAAAAACCAACCACTTAGCTACTGCCAGTCTATTATTTATAACCCGCTTTATCCATCATTTGAATGGCTTTGGTTTGTAGCTCACCGAATTTCTGCACGCTGATATCGTCTTGTTTGAATGGACCCCATGATTTGAGCATCTCTGACTCATCGATACCCACTTTGACTGGGAATTCTTTATCAGCGCTGGCATATAAACCTTGCGCCTCATCAGAAGACAACCATTCCATCAATTTAAGCGCGCCATCTGGATTGTCTGAACCGGTTACTACGCCAGCTCCAGAGATATTAACATGGGTACCAGTCGTACCTTGGTTCGCCCAGAATATTTTTACAGGGAAGTTTGGTTTTTCATCAAGCAGGCGACCATAGTAGTAGCTATTGGCAATACCCACTTCACACTGACCTGCGGCAATCGCCTCTAATAAGTTGGTATCATCACTGAACACGTCAGTTGCTAAATTATCTACCCAACCACGAATAACTTGTTCGGTTTTCTCTTCGCCCAAGTGCTCCATCATGCTGGCAACCAATGATTGGTTATAAACTTTCTTAGAGGTACGTAGACACAATTTGCCTTTCCATTTTGGATCGGCTAAATCGGCATAAGTAGATAATTGGTCGGCGCTGACTTTACTTGGGTCATAAAAAATCGTACGGGCGCGTAATGACAGACCCGTCCACTGACCTTTTGGATCACGATATTTAGCAGGGACGTTAGCTTCTAAGATAGTAGAAGATACAGGTTGCAATAAGCCCTGCTCCGCTGCTTGCCATAAGTTACCCGCATCGACGGTTAATAGCATATCAGCAGGAGTGTTTTTACCTTCCGCTTGCAGGCGCGCCATCAATGGCCCCGTTTTATCAGTGACCAGCTCAATTTTAACGCCTGTCTGCTCAGTATAACGGTCTAATAATGGTTTGATTAACTGCTCATTACGTGATGAGTAGATGGTGACCGTTTGCCCACCAGCTGCCGTCGCATCATCATTTGTAGCCACTTCTTGCTCAGTGCTAGATTGTTCAGTACCAGCTTCAGCATCTACGCCTTCTGCTGGCGTCGATGAATTATTACAGCCAGTAAGCCCTAACATCAGACCAAATACAGCAACGGGTAAAATAAGCTTAGTAGAAGATAGATTTGCACTGATAGCAGTTAATGACATGGCTTTCCCCATAATGGTGCTACGGATAAGTGAGATAAAAGGACATTAAAATCATTAGAAAATGATTGAATAGCGGGATTAATAAGACATTAATGTCTGAGTGACAATATACTAATCGAAATGAGATTAATTATCAATACATTTATTTCGTGCAACCATGCAGCAAAATTATCACTTAATATTTACCTTTAGATAGCGATATTTAAGCAGAGTTTTAATGGCTTTTTATGGGTTTGCTTTGATGATAGAGCAGCCCTACCCTAAAGCAGCTACCTCTTAGAGCAGCCACTGCCCTAAAATGACATTAACCGCCGCTTCGGTGCGCAATATGCGCGGGCCTATATTGACCGCCGTGCAACCTTGCTTGGCAAGTAGTTCAATCTCATAATCAATCCAGCCGCCTTCTGCACCGATAAACACCATACTTGGCAGTACTGAGTTATGAAGAGGTTCAGGATTTTTTAGTTGTTGCTGCATGTATTGCGCAAAAGACAGCGCGCTATAAGGATGAGCAACGATGGCGCGATTGGTGATTAAGCTTGCAACCTCATCTTCAACAAAAGGTTTAAAGCGTTTTTGCAGACTAATTCGCGGCGCAACCGTATCAACGCCTTGTTGCAGCCCTTCTAACACAAACTCGTCAAGGCGAGCCAACATCGGGCTTTGCCAATAGCTTTTTTGCGTACGGTAGCTGTTGATAAGGATAATATCGTTAACGCCAAGCGCGGTCATATCCATGATTAGGCGGCGTAGCACCTTTGGCCTTGGCAATGCCAACACCACTGTAAGATTGAGCTTCGGTGGCGGATTGATGGTCAGCTGTATATCACTTAGCTGAATACTATCGGGTGCGATATTCTCAATGATAGCGCTGCCAAGCTTGCCACCCAATTGGCCAATTTTTAACGTATCACCTACTTTGGCAGTTAATACTTTATTCACATGGGTAATTTGCATTAAATCATTGATATAGGCAGACGCATTATCATGTTGAAAGTTGGTTGCTGGCAATAATATACAGTTCATAGCGTCACTTATATCAGCTCTTGATTCACGTCTTGGCTCAGGTCTTGCTCAAAAGGCGGTTTTGCGTATTGCTGAATCACATCTTCAATCATCGATAACTGCCGATGCAAGACCGCTTGCTGCTGCTCAGTCATTTCTGCACCCGCTTGCCCTGCTTGTTTTGCCAATTCCAAATGACTGAGCCAAAACTGTAGCTGCTGATAAAGCAAACTGTCATCATCGCTAGATGGCTGATTGCTCGCAATTTTCTGCTGCTGAGATAGCTGCTCATCAGTACCAAGAGCGCTATAGAAAGCATTGTTTGGTTGATATAACGCCCCGACGCTAGCGAGCTTATCAACCACGCTTTGGCAAGATTGGGTATAACTGCCCATCAATACCGGCGTCGCCACACTTGCCGGCTCAACGGGATTATGCCCGCCAATATCGACCAATGAGCCACCCACCAATGCCACATCTGCAAGCGCATACCATTTCATCAACTCACCCATACTATCAGCCAAATAAACTTGGGTATTTGGATTGATTGCATCCTCATCACTACGACGCGTCATCGTTAAGCCTGACTTTTCAATCAGTTCTGCCACCTCATCGAAGCGCTCAGGATGCCTTGGAACGATAATTAACAACGTATCCGCTAATAAAGGATTAGAGATGATTTGCTGCTGCCATGATAATACTGTCTTTTCTTCACCGCTATGGGTACTTGCTGCTACCCAAATCGGGCGACCTGTGACGCCTAAATCTAAATCCAAGTCTGCGCCATCATTTGCTATTTCAGCTTCTTTGGCACCATTATCATCATTAAGCTTCGGGGTATTAATTACCCATTTCAGCGAGCCTGCCACGCGGATTTGCGCACTATGAGCGCCCAATTGCCGAAAACGTTTTGCCGATTCATTATCCTGCGCAATAATCAAACTCAGGTTTTTCATCATACTGGCACTGACCGCGCCAATTTTTTGATAACTTTTAAAAGAAGCAGCGGACAGACGACCATTGACCAAAATACTTGGGATATGATGCTCGGATAACTTGGTCAAAATATTTGCCCAAAGCTCCGTTTCTATAAACATTGCCGCAACCGGTTGTACATGCGCTAAAAACGTTTCAATCACCGCAGGACTATCAACAGGAACATAACTATGGCTTAAGCGACCTTGGGCAATATCATCGGCGAAGCGACTGGCACCGCGCGCAAACCCCGTCTGCGTGGTATTGGTCAACCATATCTGATAGCCTTTTGCTAATAGCGCATCAAGCAAGGGCGCGACGGTATTGGTCTCACCTAAAGATACTGCATGGCACCAAATGACTTTTTTGCCATTGCTATCTTTATAATTGCCATTTTCGTTGGCATTCGCATTAGATTTAATATTTGCATCAGGCGCGGGCGGCGCAGGATAGCGCTTACCAAAACGCTGCTCGACTTCTTGCTGATAATTATCACGCTTATGCGAGCGACGCCATACTTGCATACGATATAGCGGTTTTAGCAAACCAATCGTCACCTGATAATAAGCAGGTGGCTTATAAACGGCTCGGCTTGGCTGAGTCGACTTATCAAAAGAGGGTAAGGAATTATCAGAAGATGGCATGAAGAAGCCCAGATTAGTAATGGATCGGACGATAGGAGGTGACGTTATAAAATGACAATAAAAAATGCCAATAAAAAACGCGCCAATTCTACCTGAATTTAATGCTAAACAATAGTTTTAAAGCACTCGCTATTAGAAACAAAAATTTAAAAACCAGAATTTGGACATAAACGGCTAGACAATAATGAAGATTAATATAGCAATAACAATAATTACCGCAAACAATAGCTGATAACGTTTGAGGCTATGCTGCTCTTGTTTTTGTGTGCTGATTAACGTTTGCGCTTGCTGCCATTGGCTCATCAAACTGGCCGCTTCTGCATGACCATTTTTGGCCGCTTGCTCAAGCCAGTATTTCCCATTAGTCATATCTTGCGGCACGCCAAATCCTTGATAATACATCTTACTTAATAAACGCTGGGCACGGCTGTCATCTTTGCTCGCCGCTTGCTTCACCCATTCAACCCCTGCTTCCATACCAGCTACTTTATCCGTATTTACCCCTTCACCAAGTAGCTCATACATGGCTAAACGTAGCATCGCAGCGCTATTACCCGCATGAGCAGCATCTTGCAATTTTAACAGAGCTTGCTGCTTTGCTGCCAAATGCTGCTGTGAAAAGGCAACTTGCGCGCGCGGTTTATCTTGCTTAGCAATATGCTGCTCAAATTGATCTAAGACTTTACAGGCTTGCTCGTATTCTGTCTTGCCAGCGGTTTGTGGTACTTCTATTTCATCAAGCTCTGTGAGCAATTGGCTAAAAAGCTCTGGGGTTGGCGCTTCTTTTATGATTGGTTTGATTGCTGGCTTTAGCTCTGTCTGTTTTAAATTCACTTGTACAGATTCTGCTGCTGTAGTTTGTGCAGTAGAGCTTTCTAATGAAGCGGTCGATAAATTAGGCTTTGCTGATACCGCCTCTGTTTGGACAACTTCAGGTGTTTTTTGAAGCTCATTATAAGAAGTATGGTTAACAGCATCAGTATTTGTCTGAATACTTTGGCGGCTATGTCGAGGTACTATTGTTTCAGTTACTTCTTTAGTAGCATGCTCGGTAGCTATAGGTAATTCATGATGGCTATCAATGGCGTTTGGCAGTCTTGCACTCAATGCTTGGTACAGGCCGCTTGCCACTTGACTACCTTGCACCGATTGAAACGGCCGATCAATATGACCAGACAGCCGCACCCCTATCGGCTCTAAGGCAAAAAATAGCGAGGCATTCACGTTAGACTGATTATTAACCTCAATATCATCGCGATAGACCACGGCCATATGCTGATAAAAATCATCGGTCAGTAGTGGCAAGGCAGGATAACGCTTACGTAGCTCAAACTCACCGAACCAATGCGGCGTATACTGCCATTGCTGTGCCAATACGCGCCCTGCATAAAATGCTAAAAACACCATAAAATTACGATAGCGCTCATCTGCCAACAGCGCCGCCTCATCCCACGTGCCAGACTTTATCATGTCGCGGCGTATCTGCGACAGCAAGATATCTATACGCTGTAAACTTGCCAGCGATTCATCGAGTGTGCAGTGATGCAATTCAGCTTCATAAGCCATGCCGCCAGCGACGGGACGGCCAGCTAAGAAATCTTGCCAATAGCCTGCTGCAATATAATCAATGGGCGTTAAGGGCGATGCAGACATAAGGCAAGCCTATCCTTTAAAAATTAAGCGTTTAAAAAAAACAAATAAGATGACAATAAAAATAAGTAGTTTACCTTAACTTAAAAGCGAAAGCGCTACAATAAAGGACTAAATAAGCGCACCACATTATCAAATAAGCGCTCTGCCCCGTGGCGCTCTTGCCACTCTTCTAAGCCTAAAAAATGACAGCTTTGTAAGTAGACTTCTTGACAGTCAGCAACCTGCGCGACCATTTCTGGGGTATAAATCGCTAAGCTAACTTCCATATTTAAATAAAAACTGCGCATATCGATATTTACCGTGCCAAACAGACAATAATCATCGTCAATAACCACAGTCTTAGCATGCAGCAGCCCGCCTTTAAATAAAGCAATGGTCACCCCTGCTTCGAGCAGTTCTTGATAATACGCTTGGGAAGCGTGCTGCACCAAAAATGAATCCACTTTTTCTGGCACAATAATCGTCACCTCGACCCCGCGTTTGGCGGCAGTAGTCAGCGCCCCTGATAAGGCTTCATCGGGGACAAAGTACGGCGTGGTAATACGAATACGTTTATTGGCGCGATGGATGACCGTGACCAACGTATTATAAATCACATGTGCCGTTACTTGCGGCGCCGAAGGTATCAGCTGCGCTAGCACATCCTCGACTGCGGGCATGCGCGGTATCGAAATCGATGCCGAGCCAATCTCTGGCGGCTCATCAGAATCTACAAGCTCGTCTAAAACTTTGACGCGGCTGTTGATATCATTAATTGTCGGGTGCATGACATAAAGCTTACGGGTATAGGTATTCACGCGGTGATTGAGTGCGTCTAGGTTGTCTTTATTTTCCGCCCCGATATCGGTGACCACTACTTTGGCCATCGCTGTGGCAATATTCATCGGCTCTTGACTGAAACTACGTATCGCTACATCAATCCATTGTCCAACATTTTTATTTTGTTTAAAAAACTTCGGATCAACCAAGTTAAAGCTACCGATATAGCCTATATGTTCGTCAATAACGATAATCTTGCGATGATTACGCAAATCTGAGCGCTTAAACAAAGTTTTAAATAATCCCACCGGTAGCGACTGGTGTACAAAAACCCCAGCCTCTTCTAACATCCGATGCTGTTTGCTATTAAAAAAGCTAAAACTCCCTACACTGTCTGCCAAAATATGACACTCTACACCGCGCTGCGCCGCTGCCATTAGCGCATCCATGACCTCGAGTATCTGACCTTTTGGATAAATAATATAAAACTCCATCAGGATAATGCGCTGGGCGGCATGAATGTCTTCAATCAAGCGCCCAAAGATAGCACTCGGCGTGGTCAATAATTGCATTTGATGGTCGGGAAATACCCCAAACCCTGTCCAACGCGTGCCTATTTTACTGACACCGCGGTAATTATCAGGCAGCAGCTCTTGTCCTTCATCAAATACCAGCTGCTCACGCTTAGCCATATCATTCATCAGTAGCCGCGCCTGATTCATACGCTCACGATAACGCCGCCCAATCATTGGCTCACCTAGGAGTATATAAGCGATAAAGCCAACCAAAGGCAAAGTATAAAGCACGGCAACCCAAGCAATCGACACCCCGATATTGCGCTGCACCGAGACAATACGCAGCGTCATGACTATCATGAGAATCACGTGCAATATCAGACCCAATCCAGCAAAGTCGCCTACCGACCATGTGGTAAAGTAGTCTTCAATAGAAAGCACTTCTATATTAAAATTATCTATGCTTGCCTCCATGACCCTATATCACTCAAACTATTTACCTATTTATTAACCAGCTGGCTTATTAAGTAGACGCTTTGTTAGCTAGATGCCAAAAGCATTATCAGTATAGTAGCTTTTAGCTAGCGCGCAATAGCTAACTGTATCGTCTGACACTCACTTTATTTATGCCTTAATTTGACCGTTAATAAAGGTTAACAACCACAATTTTAAAAATACTTGAAATAATATTTGACAGCCATGTGTAAATGTATATAATACACACCCACAGAGCGAGGCTTTAGTTAGTTCTCTTCTGTTGAAAGTTATTCAAAGGGTGACAACTTTGAATGTTAAAACTTTCAGGAAATCCTCTTTAAAGGATTTCCGTAATACCTAGTTTGGATGCGTAGTTTCCTAGAATTTACGACAATGTAAATTCTCTTACGCTCGGACGAAGCAGTGCTTCGTTTCATCCTCGCTCAGGGTGATTAGCTCAGTTGGTAGAGCGTCTGCCTTACACGCAGAATGTCGGCGGTTCGAATCCGTCATCACCCACCACTATTTAGTATAGTGTTACTCTTAAGTAGTAAGCTAAGTGGCTAAATAAACTAAAACGACCTCAGCAGCGGTAGTTCAGTTGGTTAGAATACCGGCCTGTCACGCCGGGGGTCGCGGGTTCGAGTCCCGTCCGCTGCGCCATATTTAAAACTTAGTTTTAATACAAAAGTTTCAACCTCAAGTATTCGTTTACTTGAGGTTTTTTTGTGCTTGTTGATTGTTATCAGCTATTAACTACTACTTAGAACTTATCATTTTATCTAGAAAAACTTTCACTAAAACCCCGTACGGAACAGCGTACCGATCACAACGAATGCCACTGAAAGTAGCGTCACCAAAATAATATTAACGGCAAATCCATTCAAATTTTTGGCTGATAACCTTGGTATTACCCTAAAACGTGCGTGCATAGCGACGACAGCCGTCAGCAATAATAATATCAGCTTGATACCAATCAATACGCTAATGTCATTATCAAAAGCAAACCATGCACTCACATCGGGTAGCATTCTATATGCCATCCACAATCCAGTGATAATTTGAATAGCCAAAGCTGGCATACCAATTTTTTCAAACTGCTCCTCAAATTGTAACAACGCCTCTAAATTACGTGAAGTTAGTACTTTAGGCAGCACCACTAATGCTAGTATTAAATGACCACCTGTCCATATTGCTGCGCCAAGTAGGTGCAGAATTAATAGATAGTTGAACATACCATATCACTCCAAATAATTAACCAATCATGATTTCTTGAAACATTAAGGTTTTAATTATGAAACGCGCCAATCAATTACAGCCATTATCGCGCCAACATCATCTTGGACTTAACCTGTCGCGCCATGCGAAAGAATGCTTGGATAAACCCGAAGAGATTGCCAAACACTGGCACAATCTCACTTCCTATATTAACGATATGCAATATCATTTCCAAATTGAAGATAACTTAATTGCTCATGCCTTAGAACCCTATCGTACCACTCATCCTGATGTTGCCTCGGTACTCGACACCCTTGACAGACAACATAAGCAATTACATCAACTGATGGATGAAGTTGAAGCCTCACAAAAATCTGGGAATAAAGACATCACAGTCGCGCAGGTTAAAGCGCTTGGCACTTTATTATACGACCATATCCGATTTGAAGAGCGAGCGTTATATCCTGCGGTAGAAGAATATCTGACAGAAGCAGAGTTAAATGCTGTATATAAAGCCAGTCCAGATAGCATTAAGCGCCCTGATGAGGATCGCTAATCCATTTTCATGAGAGTTAATCCAAGACCAGTTAAATAAAATATTGATTAAACAAAAAGCCCGCAAAGAAACGAGCCATATTTTGGCATTCGTTTCATTTGCAGGCTTTTTTAGCGGCTTGATAGGTTGTACGGACTTATGGTTAAAGCAGTGTTTTTAAGGCATCAACCTTTAAGCACTAGACTCTAAGGCATCAATTTAAAGAAATGCTGACGATAGTGTTTTAGCTCACGAATAGAGTCGCGAATATCGTCTAACGCTAAATGACTACCGCCTTTTTCAAAGTTTCTGAGAATATCAGGACGCCAGCGGAAGCAAAGCTCTTTAATTGATGACACATCAAGGTTGCGATAATGGAAAAAACGCTCAAGCTCAGGCATTTGGCGCGCCATAAAGCGACGATCTTGGCAGATTGAGTTGCCGCACATCGGCGATTTACCACTATCAACCCATTTGTTTAAAAACTTAATGGTTTCCGCTTCGGCCTCTGCCAATGTCACCGTACTACGGCGCACACGGTCGACCAAGCCTGACTGACCATGTTGCTTAGTATTCCAGTCATCCATTTTATTTAATACTTGATCTGATACCTTGATGGCAAACACCGGTCCTTCAGCAAGGACGTTTAAATCCTCATCAGTCACCACGGTCGCAATCTCGATAATCTCATCGTTTACGGTATCAAGCCCGGTCATTTCTAGGTCAATCCATACCAGCCCTTTTTTACCTTGGTTTTTGATTTTAATTTTATTGGGATGGTCGTCGGTACTCATAAAATATCCTATGGTCAATAAATTTTGGAACAACTTGCGAGCAATGTTAACCAAATAAAACATCTATAAATGGTCATGCTCAAATAATATATGTTTGCGCTTTCTCAATGATAATGTCTAAAAAAACTAAAACATTACAAAACCACCATCGGCTAGCGGCGCTTTAGGCTGTATGTTAGCAAATTTTCACGCTACACTTAGCAATATTTTTTAATAGGTTCAAAACCCATGGCATTAATTCGGCAACGCAAACTGACTAAACAGCAGATTCGTCGCATCGACAAACAGCAGCTTGACAGTCAAGATAGCATCGATGACAGTTTGATGGATGGCGTGGTCATGGCGCATTATGGTAAGCAGTTAGAAGTACAGGTGATCAGCTTGCCGGCAGTAATTCCCGTGCAGCCGGAGATTGCGCCCGATGATCCTGAGCCGTTTTGGCAAGAGCTGGCGTTAGGCGATATCTGGCGTTGTCATGTACGTACTAACTTACCGATGCTAGCCGCTGGCGACCAAGTGCGCTGGAGTGCTGATCCTAATACTGGCTTTGGACGTATCGAGTCGGTCAAACCACGTACTTCTCTGGTCTCGCGTCCTGATCGCTACCATAAGCTCAAGCCAGTCGCCGCCAATGTCGATATTTTGGCGATTGTTTTTGCACCGTTGCCTGCTGCTGCGCCGACTCTCATTGACCGCTATTTGGTCGTTTGTCATCATGCTGGTGTCAAGCCGCTCTTGGTGCTCAATAAAGCCGACTTGCTAGCGCAAGAAAACGGCGTCGATACCAATGAGCTACTCGCACAGTACGCAGCGCTTGGTTATGAAAGCGTCCTCACCTCGGTCGCTTGTCCTGAAAATATTGCTGATAGCGATGAACAAGAAGGGCTAGATGAATTAAAGCGCTATATCGATAAAAAGCTGGTTATTTTTGCCGGTCAGTCTGGTGTCGGTAAAAGCAGTTTAATCAATGCTCTGCTACCTGAATCGGCACAGAGCGTAAATATTATCTCTGAAAACTCAAAACTTGGTCAGCATACCACCACGACCAGCCGCTTATTGCCATTTAACCCAGACGACTTAAGCCAAGGTGGCATCGTCGATACCCCCGGTATTCGCGAGTACGGCATTTGGCATTTAACCCCTGATGACATCATCTCAGGTTTCGTTGAGCTTGCACCGCTAGCAGGTGATTGCCAATTCCGCGACTGTCGCCACACTCACAACAGCAAAGGCTGCGCCTTATGGCAAGCGGTTGCTGATGGCGTGGTATTGCAGCGCCGTGTTGAAAACCTTGTTACCTTAAGAGAAGAGGCAGATACTAAACCTTATTAATCAGAGCCTTATTAACGCATGCTTTATTAACCAGTGCTTTATTAGCCCTTATCTTATTAATCACTGCCATAGTAAACGTTGCTCATCACACGTTTACTATGGCTA
>NZ_CAJHBF010000023.1:0-43136 GCF_904846565.1 Psychrobacter sp. CMS30
AAGACATTGATACAGTTATCAAGCAAATGCATGAAGAGGTTGATAAGCTACGCGCCCTATCACCACTTTGGGATATGTATCAAGAAGGCGTTGATTTAGACTCGGTAGAATGGTCTGAGCATTAATATTTACCAGTAAAACTTTTAATAGTTAAAACGTCTAATGGTTATCAAATATAACCATTAGCTGAACCATTAATTAGATAGTCATACATTCAGTTTTTATAAATACAGTTTTATGAACGACATGTTTGACCCCAATTATCGATGAGTAGACAACCATTTAGCGTTAGTAAGTGACTAATTCAGTTTCATCGTCTAAATGCTTACTCATCATCTAACTAGGAGAAAATCCCATGGCCTATAGTGACCAAGTTATTGATCATTACGAAAACCCACGCAACGTCGGCAATCTTGACAAAAATGCCAAAAACGTTGGTACAGGTATGGTTGGTGCGCCAGCATGTGGCGATGTGATGCGTCTACAAATCCAAGTCGATGATAACGGTATCATCGAAGATGCACGCTTTAAAACCTATGGCTGCGGTTCAGCAATTGCGTCAAGCTCACTCGTCACCGAGTGGCTAAAAGGCAAAAGCTTGGATCAAGCTGGCGAGATTAAAAATATGGACATTGCTGAAGAATTGGCATTGCCACCAGTAAAAGTGCATTGCTCTGTACTTGCAGAAGACGCCATTAAAGCCGCGATTAGCGACTATAAAGGCAAACATAGCACTGCTGCGGTAACTGAAGAAGCAACCAGCTAATTTAGAGCGTATGCGCTCATTAATGTAATGAGCGTTAGTAGCCATATTTTAGTAGCCATATTTTAGTAGCAGTGCTTTAGCAGCAATACTTTAATAGCAGTATTTTAGTAAAAGCCATGAGCAGTAACGTTAGAAGCTACTAACGCTAATAAGGTGACAATAACGCTCATGTAATTGTCACCTTTTATTTATTTTTTAACGCTTTATTGGCAATGTATTACTCGCAAGGCTTTATTCGGATCATGTTTTTCATATCATGGTTGATACAAAATAAGCATTTTGCGTGAATTATTATTATCGATTTTGAGAGTCAATGGGAGTTGGCATGATTGAAATGACAGAACGCGCCGCTCAGCATGTTCGAGATTTTTTGGACAATCGCGGTAAAGGTGAAGGCATTCGAGTGGGTATCCGCACAGCGGGTTGCTCAGGCTTGGCTTATGTCTTAGAGTTTGTTGACACACCTGACGAAAATGACACCCGTTATGAAAGCCTTGGCGTTAATATCTTTATTGACCCTAAAAGTTTGGTCTATTTAGATGGCTTATTGATGGATTATGAAAAAGAAGGTCTTAACGAAGGCTTTAAATTCACCAACCCTAATCAAAAAGGTGAATGTGGCTGCGGTGAATCGTTTACGGTTTAAAGACCTAAACGAGAGTGCGCTAAACGATTGACACTCAAGCGATTAGCGCTTAAATACTGATTCATTAGAAATCACTATTTAAAACAGCTATTAAAACAGCCCTCGAAACGACTATTGAAACGACCATAAAAACAGTAAAGTCCTCACAATAATAAATAGAAATGAAGGCAGACGATATGACAGACATCACCTCAGAAGCACAGTTTGATAACTTCTTTGCCCTATTTGAACAACCTGTACAATTTGCGGTCAATCAAGAGCATCTCGATCAGCAGCTGCGTCTGCTACAAAAACGCTATCATCCAGATAACTTATCGGTAGCAAATGATAAAAATGCGGCAGATAGCGCGCAAGCTAAGCAACAATCAGAGCAGGCATCAGCGCTTATTAACCAAGCTTATCAAACGCTAAGTGTGCCCGATAGTCGTGCCAGCTATTTGTTAGATATCGCAGGTCAAGCCCAAAATTTGGAGCATTCTATTGCCGATTTAGACTTCTTAGAAGATGCCATGCAAATGCGTATTGACTTAGATGAGGCGATTGAAGATAAAGAGCTAACCGCATTGCAGCAGCTACACCCGCAGATTACTGAGCGTTTAGCCAAACAGTCAGAGCGCTTTAACACTGCTTACCAAAACCAAGACTGGCAAACGGCGATTGACGCCACACAAAAGTTAAAATTCTTAGTCAAGTTAGATGCCGATGTGACCACAGGACTTGATGAAGTCGCGTCTGCTGAGCATTTAGACGATGATGACTTATACGTTTAACCTCATGCTAAGTAGCACTGTTTAACTTTACGAGTGACAAGTTTATATGAGGGTATGGTTAAAATGACTGCTGCTATCCCGTATAATTGCAGATATTAACTACCCTTTAACTAACCTTTTTACCATGGCTTTCTAAGTCCGTATGTTTTTAAACGCCTACGTTTAACTATTTTTGATTATTAATAGCAATTAGATTATTAATAGCAGTTAATAGTACAGCGGTTAAATGATAGTCGCCCGTATATTGCCTTTGTTCCATTTCACTTATTCATTTTATCTTTGAGTTTTCTTATGTCTTTATTGCAAATTGCCGAACCCAATCAAAGTGCCCAACCTCACCAGCATCGTTTTGGTCTAGGAATCGATCTTGGTACCACGCGCTCACTGGTCGCTGTGGTACGCTCAGGCAAGGCGCAAGTTTTGCAAGCAGCGACAACGACAGATACCTTGTTACCGTCTGTGGTCTACTATCCAAGCACAGGTAATCCAGTGGTTGGCTATGATGCCCTTGCCCACTTAGCAGATGATCCAAAAAATACGATTATCTCGGCTAAGCGCTTTATGGGTCGTAGCCAAGCAGATATTAAATTCTCCCATCCTTATGAGTTAAGTGGCAGCAAAGATGCGATGCCAGCGTTTGTGACGGCGCAAGGGGAAGTATCTCCTGTTGAGGTTTCAGCACGTATTTTAGCAGCGCTAGAGCAACGTGCCGCAAGTGCCTTGCCCGATGAGAGCATACAAGGTGCGGTGATTACTGTGCCAGCCTATTTCGATGAAGCACAGCGTCAAGCCACTAAAGATGCGGCGCAAGCGGCAGGTATCAATGTATTACGCCTATTAAATGAGCCTACCGCTGCGGCAGTCGCTTACGGTCTCGACCAACCTACCGATGACGATACTGAAAACTACTACTTAATCTATGATTTGGGTGGTGGTACTTTTGATGTGTCTATTTTAAAGCTAAGCGATGGCGTATTTGAAGTATTGGCCACAGGCGGCAATAGTGCGCTTGGCGGTGATGATATTGACCGCTTAATGACCAATTGGCTGATTAAGCAATTAAATATCGACCCCAAAGACGTAAGCTTGCATGACAAATCAATACTTGCGCAACAAGCTAAGCGCTATAAGCAAGCATTGACGGATGCTGAACAAGTCGATATCGACATTGTGGTCAATGAGCAATCTTATCAAGGCGTCTTAAGTCGCAAAGATTTGATAACGATTGCAGAGCCTGTCAGTCGCCGTACGTTGAGCGTCTGCGAGCAAGTACTGCGTGATGCCAAGTTATCTGCCGCTGATTTAGATGAAGTGATTTTAGTCGGTGGTTCTACGCGTATGCCTGCAGTCCAGCAAGTGGTTGCAGACTTTTTTGCTAAAGAGCCGCTTTGCCGCTTGAATCCAGATGAAGTCGTCGCTTTAGGTGCGGCACAAACTGCGCATCAATTGGTCAATGGCGATAGTGACAATGGCTTGTTATTGCTTGATGTGACACCTTTATCGCTTGGTCTAGAGACCATGGGCGGGTTGGTTGAAGTACTGATTCCGCGTAACACCCCTATTCCGGTTAAAAAACGCCAAGTGTTTACCACTTATCAAGATGGTCAAACCGGCATGGTCATCCATGTGGTACAAGGCGAGCGTGAGACGGTCGATAACTGCCGCTCACTTGGACGCTTTGAGCTATACGGCATTCCACCGATGAAAGCAGGCTTTGCACGTATTGAGGTGACCTTTAGTATTGATGCCAATGGACAGCTAACCGTCAGTGCGCAAGAAACCACTACTAAGACTGAAAGTAAAATCGAGATTGTGCCATCTTATGGTCTATCTGATGAGCAAAAAGAGCAGCTATTGATTGCTGGCTTTAAGTACGCTGAAGAAGATAAAAATGCGCGCTCTTTAATTGAGACCAAAGTAGAAGCTGAACGTGAATTATTGGCACTACAATCGGCGCTTAACGAGTTTGCAGCATTAATGTCAGCTGAAGAGCAGCAGTCATTGGTACAAACCATGCAAGACCTGCAAAGCGCGCTTAACACTAATGATTTAGCCATTATCGAAGCCAAACAAGCCAAGTTAAAGCCACACAGTGATGCCTTTGCTGCCCGCATTATGAATCAAAGTGTTAAAGCCAGTATGGCAGGCACCAGTGCCCAAGATTGGTAGCAGATACCATTAATAATATATACGCCTAAGAAACTTACCTAGCAGTTGAACTAGGCTGACCCTTTTTTATTTTTTTAATTGATTAGCAGCGGACAAATAACTTATGCCAAAAATTACTATATTACCCCATCATGAAATTTGCCCTGAAGGTACCGAAGTCGAACTAGAAGCAGGCAGCAACTTATGTAAAGCGCTGCTAGAAAAAGGCATCAAGATTGAGCATGCTTGCGAGATGTCAAAAGCTTGTACGACTTGTCATGTGGTGGTCCGTAAAGGTTTTAATAGCTTAGATGAGATGGACGATATCGAAGCCGACTTACTAGACCGCGCTTGGGGTTTGGAACCTGATTCGCGCTTATCGTGTCAGGTCATGCTTGATGATGAAGATTTAACCATCGAGATACCTAAGTACACGCTAAACCATGCCAAAGAAAACCATTAAATACTTGTAGTGTTTTATGACTTAGCTTGATTATCCAAGCTCATTTAGTTGAAAACACGCTGACAGTAGACTAAAAAAGCCAGTTATTTATCATAACTGGCTTTTTTTATTTTTACTTCTAGTAATCCTGCGTGCAAATTTAACTGTCATGCTATAAACATTCATTTCCTACAAATCACTCAAATCGGTTTCATTCTGCGCTTATTAATGACGATTGTTTTCTTGCTTACTTGCCTCTAACATCTCAAGCGCTATCGTCTGCTCTTCTTTTTCAATACGCGCCAGCGCCAAATTTAAGCGATTTCTGATATCCTGATAATCATTGTCTTGCATGTCTCTAAAATTCAGATGCAAATTAAAACCTGGTAAGGTGTGGTCAACCCACTTTGATAACTGACCTTTATTCTCATCAGGATCAAGTACTTGCCAA
This sequence comes from Psychrobacter sp. CMS30, assembly GCF_904846565.1. Taxonomy (NCBI): domain Bacteria; kingdom Pseudomonadati; phylum Pseudomonadota; class Gammaproteobacteria; order Moraxellales; family Moraxellaceae; genus Psychrobacter; species Psychrobacter sp. CMS30. The sequence continues at coordinate 5,224 of NZ_CAJHBF010000023.1, forward strand.
GCATTTATTTTTTTATCAAAACCTTTGAGCTGAAAAGCACCAGCATATTCGCAGTCGTAATCATGCGAGATATAATCATAGGTACTGTCGCTGATAAATATCTCTCCTTTGCCAGCGACCGCCTCAAGCCTTGACGCTAGGTTGGCTTCTTTCCCAATGAGGGTATAGCTTAGGCGACTATTACTACCAAAGTTACCAACATGACAGTAGCCCGTGGTAATACCGATACGAATATACAAACCCTCAAAGCCCAACAAACGCCATTTTTGCCGCAAGGTGCGCATCTCACGGCGCATATCTATGGCCATTGCCACGCAGTCTAGTGCATCTTGACGCGGTCCGCGGCTGTTTGGTTCGCCAAAAAAACACACCATACCATCGCCAATAAACTTATCCAATACCGCGCCATGCTTATTGGCAATTAACGTCATACAGTGCATATAGGTATTTAAGATATCAGCCAAATTGTCTGCGCTCAAACTCTCAGACAGTTCGGTAAAGCCAACAATATCTGAAAACATAATCGTCAGCTTGGCACGTTTATTATCGACGTTAACGGGACTGTCAGATTTTACAATTGGCTCCCAAACTTGCAGCGGCACAAAGCGTGTTAACTTATTAATCACAGAAACCATGGTATTGAGACGCCCAACCGCTTGCTGCGCTCGTGCTTCATAGTTTATATAGTCATGATAAACGTGGCGAAAATGGCACAATAGCACAAGCATACTGGCCAATAAGATAACGGGGGTAATCAAGCCTTCGTGGCAATCTATCTGGGCGCTACTTAACGTGACACTCACATAATAAAAAACGATGACCGTGACTACAGAAACCGCTATGAGTTTTAGATGGTTTTCCGGACTGCTAAGAATAACTCGCAAGCCGATGAGCGCCGATAAGCTGAGCGAGATAATGGGGCAAAACTGTATCGAGCCGATGACCGCCGATAATAAGATAATGACAATGTTCGAGGTCCAAAAACTGGTTTGGCGACGATAGTTATAAATTAAAAGCATCAAGCTCGGCAGACAAACGATGACCACCAGCGCCATTGAAGTCGGACTAAAATTAAAATGTACAGCGAGTAATATAACCGTCAGTATTAAAACGTAGATTTCCGGATAGTCAAAGCGATAGGCATTGCTATTACCATCCTGTAGCGGAATCTTTGCGCTTGAGGTTTCTAAAAATGCCATGGTCACTATTCGCCTAAAGAAAAACCATCAGAAATCTTAATGAACATTAAAATAACGCTCATATTATCATTGAGGTTTTAGGTAGCCCTTATTAGGCAGCCCCTATTTCGTGATAAAAGATTGATCACTAACGCTCATCTTTATAAACCACTGATAATATAAGTAGATAGTAAATCTATACATTATACTGCCTTATTCCCATAGCACCTAGGTCACTGGTAGGAAAAAGTATACCACTTATCGCTCATTTGCCTAAAAAGCTCTTTAAATCCAAAGCTTAGTAGCTCTGATTTAAATGAACATTCTTAAAAGACACAAGAATACATAGCAAGAAATAAAGACCAAAAAGCCAGATAACTACTATCTGGCTTCTCTATATATAAAGATTAAGTGGAAAGTGAATTTATAAAAACATAATAAAAGTTATTACTGAACGATAAAGCTATTAGAAACGCCTGAATACGGCTTTATTTTACGTGTCCAGCCACTTTTCCAGTCGCCTTGATGGGTCAATCGATACGTACCCGCTGGAGTATCATTACTGATTCGCCAATCGATAATAGCTTTGCTATATGCTGCCCCTTCACGCTGCCAAGTATAGGTGGTATCAAAATCGCTATCACTCAGATAATCGACCCACTGGCCATTCTCAAAACGCTGTACCTTTAAGAAACTGTCTTCGGTCCGTAGATTGTTTTTAGGATGAGCACCGCGGAATACTGCTGTGGCAACCTGACCTTTTTGATAACTGGCTTTAGGCTGAGTGAGGGTTTGTCCCCAAGCTTGTTTTAAAGGCTTATCATCAAATACCACACCCGGACGCTCATTGAACGACTTAGCTGAGCGATCAGGCGGTGTGGCACTGTCATAAACCTCTTTACCATCCCGTAGCGCTTCGGCCAGTTGGGTGTATTCTTGTATATAAGCAGCTGTTTGATAAGGGCCATATTCAGTAGAAGCCCCTTCGTAATGCTGGGTGGCAAACTCTTCACGCGTGCTCAAATAGCCGCTATAGTTATTGGCCAAGCCATTAATGATAACGGTATCTACGCCTGAATCCTTTAGCTGCGCCAGCACGGCAGCGCGCATCCGTCGCCCGACCATGGTCGTCGGCTCACCAGGAATAGCAACGATGGCGATATTACCGATACGCATGAGCTGAACGGGTTGCTCAGTATTAATCCAGCCCCAACTGCCAGTCGGTAATAACACTTGTTTTTCAGCCTGACAGTCATCTTGGCTGACGGTTGAAACAATACCAAAGGCGCCGCGCGTCAAACTTCCTAGGAAAGATTGGTCTACTTTATTAATATCATCATTAATGCGGAAGTTTTCTCGCGTCATGCCCTCATACATCCCCGGTATGTTCGATGGGCCATTTTCGCCGCCAGCAGCAAACGAGTAACCGCGGGCTGGCATACATAAGACTTTATTGCCTGCGCCATTGGTAAATTTACCATCGACTTGGTAGCCCTTTAAATCAACCCAGCGCGCGCGTACGTCTACTGGACCAGCAACCGGCACACCTTGATTCCAAAGCTCAACCGCCTTATCAAGCTGCAGTTGTCCATCACGCCTGACGTTTTCCCACTCATTATCACTGCCTTGATAGCCAGGTTTTGAGTTGGCATTACCACCTGCGGCTAATACATCACCTTCATCAGCATTGGCAAAAGCGGCAACAAATGGCTTATCTGAGCTTCCACCAAAAATCTTTTCAGCGCCGCGCTGGGCAAAGCCTTTATTATCAGCGCTGAGATGCATAAACTGATTACTAAAGCTGGTCGGATGCAGTGCAAACCAATTAATCAGCCCCACTGGCGTGCCGTCGGCAGCATCTAGACGCAGCTGAGTCATGGTTTCATTAACATTACTATCAAAGTCTTTTGCATCGGCATTATTGTTATAGGCAAACTCTGAGCGATTAAGTGTTGCACCTTTTAGCTCGCCTTGCGCCAAAGATAGCGTCCCGGGAGCCAAGGTATCGTGAGCACGCTTAATCGAGGTAACAATCCCATTGACAATAGCATTGAAGTTTTGGCTGCTATAGCCTGAGAGGGTGTCGTCGGTACTGGCAATTTGATATAACTGTTGATGCGAGTAGCCAGCATTGCCGACGTGGGTGTGAGTAGCAGTAAGCATGACATTATCATCATTATATAATTCGCCATAATCCGCTTTTAAGCGCTTGATGACCTCAAGCTTTACCGCGGTAAACATCGCGCCCATATCTGCTGAGACATAAACGATACGTTTACCTTGATTTTGACTATTCGTATCCTCTCCTATAATAAAGGCATGAGAATATAAGCGGTCATTAATACCTTGCACCACCTGCCCAGAAGCATAACCAAACATGCCGGTTTCAGCAGCCGCACCGGTGATATCTGCCTTACCACTACCAACGAGATACTGACTTGTCGGCATTGCTCTCATAGACATCGCAGAAGCGCTACGATTTAACGTAACAGAGCTGTCTGATGAGGAGGTTATATTTTCGGTAATGGTTTGCCCTGAATCAGACGGGACTGAATCGGACTGCACGGATGCAGACTGTATTGAGTCAGCCTGTACTGACACAGCTTCAGTTGAATCTGTCTCACAGGCAGTTAAACCGAGAGCGACGGTACAAATAGAGATGAGTAACATAGAAGGTCGTAATAATGGAGGTGCAATAGAGGAAGTAGCCATCTGTTATCCTTAACATAGAGTGAAATCTTAGACTGAAAGCTTCCAATCTAAGATTAAGTACCTCGAAGCGTTTTCAATGCGTTAAATCAAGCATACTGACTAATACGCAAAAAATGGCTGCGAGTAGATAAGTTGGCTATATCCATTTAACCAACCCACTCTCTAATATAATGAATAACAGACAAATGTAAAACACTTTATGGTTAAAACCACTTAAACCATCATTAAATCTGGCTTTACAGTTTGTTTAAATAAATGTATTTAGATAAAAATCGTTTGGAACAGAACATTTAAATGCAAAATCATAAATAGTTCATTTTAAATTTTACTGCTCAAGTTTTACTGCATTTGCCAATCAAACGGCATTTGATGATGACCACGTAGCGCCATCATTAATGTCTGCTGCATCTGCGCCAATACTTCTTTGGTATAAGGGATGGCTGGCACGCCCCATACTGGATTCGGCCACTGCATGTCGTTTTGATAGCGAACGATATGATGGAAATGTAACTGCGGTACTTGATTGCCGAGTGCTGCCACATTCATTTTATCGGCTTGGAAGGTCTTGGCCAGTTGGCTTGATAACCAGCTCGATTCACGCAAAAACTGCGCTTGGTCAGCCTCAGATAGCTCGTATAACTCTTTGATACCTGATACACGCGGCACCAATATCAACCAAGGAAACTGACAATCATTGATTAAACGACAGGTCGATAATGGGAAATCACCCACTAAAAAACTATCAGCAGCAAGTTTATGATGAAGTTGGAACATAATGACGGTTCTCTTGTTATGACGCTTAAATAAAAGGAATGGAAATCTAGAAAAGCAGAATTTAATTTACTAAAAAACAATACGCTTAAAAAAAATTGTGCTATAAAAAATAGTAGGCTAAATATAGGGTGTTGCTATTTTATCAGTTATCCAACCGATAAAATAGCGCCATGACTGATTGTCTTAGGATGCAACATTGACCTTATTTAAATTATTTAGCGAATCTGTTCAGTTTAAAAATATAATTCAATGAAGCTAAGCTGACTCTGCCACCATATGCTCATTAAAATAGCGTAACAGCTCTTGAATTGCGCTGACGCGCTGCTGCGGTGTTGCCAGTTTATCGGCATCCTGATAACGAATGCCAGAGGCACCATTCATACGATAGCGCTGCCCATTGCTCTGAATCAACTTAATAATCGCTAAGGCATCGACCGGCGTATCAGGTGCAAATTCTAACGTCATGCTATTATTATTGGCATCAATCTTATTAATCTTTAGCGGCTCAGCTTGTATACGCAGTCCGTGAATGGCGAATAACTGCTTGGTTTGATCGGGTAATACGCCAAAACGGTCAATCATTTCGGTACGGATATCGGTCAATGCCTCTTTATCATCGGCATTACTGATGCGTTTATAAAATAATAAGCGCTGATGCACATCGTGTAAATAATCTTCTGGTATCAACGCCGAGCTATGCAGGTTAATCTCACTAGTTAACGATAAAGGTGTGCTTAAATCAGGCTCTTTACCAGCTTTAATCGCTTTTGTCGCTCGCTCTAGCATATCCATATATAAGCTAAAGCCAATCGCCTGCATATTACCACTTTGCTGCTTACCAAGTATCTCGCCAGCACCGCGAATCTCTAAATCCTCACTTGCCAGCATAAAGCCTGCGCCCAGTGTATTAGCGCGCTCAATCGCATGTAAGCGGCGCTTAGCATCGCCTTTAAGACCTTTGATAGAAGGCACTAGCAGATAACAATAAGCCTGGTGATGACTACGGCCGACGCGACCTCGCAGCTGATGCAATTGCGCCAAGCCAAACTTATCGGCGCGCTCAATGATAATCGTATTGGCATTGGGTACATCAATACCGGTTTCGATAATGGTCGAACAGACTAGCACGTTGAACTTTTTATGATAAAACTGCTGCATGACTTGTTCAAGTTGGCGCTCTTGCATTTGTCCATGAGCAACCCCTACTCGCGCCTCAGGAACCAGCTCACGTATGGTCTCTGCCATACGTTCAATACTCGCCACATCATTATGCAATAAATAAACTTGCCCGCCACGCAGTAGCTCACGCAAGATAGCCTCTTTCATTAGGGCTTCTGTTTTTTGCATGACAAAGGTTTTAATAGCCAAACGACGTGCCGGTGGCGTGGCAATAATCGACATATCACGCATACCTGAGAGCGCCATATTGAGCGTTCTAGGGATGGGCGTCGCAGTCATCGACATACTATCCACATCGGTCTGAATCGCCTTGATACGCTCTTTATGACGCACGCCAAAGCGATGCTCTTCATCGACAATCATCAAGCCTAAATTAGAGAATTTCACATCAGGCTGTAATAGTTTATGCGTACCGATAACGATATCAACCTTGCCTGCTGCGAGGTCTGTTAAAACTGTTTCTTGATGCTTTTTGCCGCCGAAGCGCGATAGCGTTTCGATACGCACTGGCCAATCAGCAAAACGGTCGCGGAAATTGTCTTCATGCTGGCCGGCTAGCAAGGTTGTCGGCACCAATACTGCCACTTGATAACCGGCGCTGACCGCGATAAACGCCGCGCGCATGGCCACCTCAGTCTTACCAAAACCTACATCACCGCAGATAAGGCGATCCATTGGTTGGTTTTGCCTCATGTCTTCCATCACCGCATGGATAGCATTGGCTTGATCGGGCGTTTCTTCAAAAGCAAATTGACTGGCAAACAGCTCGTACTGTGATGGATCTATTTTAAAATGAATACCGACTTTGGCTTCACGCCGTGCTTGCATATTAAGTAGCTCAGCCGCTACATCGTGGATTTGCTCGAGGGCTTTTTGCTTGGCTTTATCCCATTTGCCGCTACCGATTTTATGCAATGGCGCAAGCGCAGGATCACCGCCGCTATAACGGTTAATCATTTGTAAATTGGCAACCGGTACATAGATACTGGCATCATCGGCATATTTCAAATGAATAAATTCTTGTTCACCATCGCCGACATCTAGCGTAATCAGTCCGTGATAACGTCCGATACCATGCTCGATATGCACCACTGGGCTACCTTCGGTTATCTCGGTGACACTTTTAACCAAAAACTCTTCTGACACACCGCTTTGACGACGGCGGCGCGTTTGCAGCACTTGCCGACCAAATAACTGTGTCTCACTAATTAATACCAAACGCTCGGGCACATAGACGCCGCGTTCAATGGGTGCAACCGTGAGTCCAACCTGTGGCAGCTTTTTAGCATTAAGACCAGTAGTTTTATCGGCGGCTAAAAACGCCTCAAAGCTGTCATAAGCTTTGATATCGATTTTGCCTTTGAATAGCTCGATGAGAATCTCACGGCGACCCGCTGTTTCAGCGACAATCAATACAGGTGTTGCTGTTTGCGCTTGCAGCGCTAAAAATTCTAGCAGTTCAGTCAGTGGCTCAGCTTTTTGATGATTGACTGATAATTGCGGTGGCTCTTGCGCACTTAACGTCACCAAGCCCTGCTGCTTATTTGACACAAGCGGCAGTTGTGGCTGAGAATCTGGCTGCTCTTCAACTTCCAGCAATGATTTGTCTGCTAACAATGAAGCATCTAATAACGAAGCATCGCTATCAATCGCAGCAACATCGGTCATGGTAGCCAATTCATTACGCGCACTGAGTATCACCCGTGGATAATGATTGAGGTGCTCGTTTAAAGTATTTGATAATAAATACAATAATTCAGGCGCGACGATGGGTTTATCAATATCATGACGACGTTCTTCATAACGGCGCTGAATCTGTGACCAATAATCTGCTTGTTTTTCGTTAATTAGCTCATCTGTGATAAATAGTGCATCACTTGGTAGGTAAGCAAATAAGCTACTCTCAGCTTCCCAATCTTTTAAGTCAAAAAATAGTGGCTGATAATATTCTAATCCGCTACTGGCGATACCCGCCATGACATCTTTATGTAGTTCAAACTTGCGGCTGCTGGTATTAGGGAACATAGCAGCAAAGTTGGTGCGAAACGTCTCGCGCCCTTCATCAAGCGGAAACTCTTTTGCTGGTAATATCTGGAATTGCTCAATAGGCTTTGAGATATCTGGCAGTTTATGCAGTAGTGACAGCGACTCTTTGCCCATACTGCTATCGTTGCCGCTCATCATCGTTTTGAGGTCATCAACAGTCAATGTGCGCTGGGTCTGCGGATTAAAGAAGCGAATGGTTTCAATTTCATCGTCAAACAAATCTAGACGTAGCGGAAACGGCTGACCCATGGCAAAGATATCAATGATGCTACCGCGTACGGCAAATTCGCCCGGCTCAAAGACGTTCTCAACCGCACGGTAACCGGCCTTTGCCAATAAGCCACGTTGGGTATTGATATCAAATCTATCACCGACACTCAAATCAAAATGCTGCCCTATCAGCCAGCTTGGCGGTGCGACCCGATGCATCAACGCCTGTACCGAGATGAGCAGCACGCCTGACGTTGGCATATCGGTTAATAGATTGATACGTTCGCTGACGATATCTTGATGCGGTGACAGCTCATCATAGGTCAATGTCTCCCAATCAGGGAACACATAAGCATCAACGCCGCAAAATGCCAACTCTGTCTCTATCTGATTAAGCTGGTTTTGGTCACGCGTTACCACGACTTTCAAACGGTCGGCAACATTCCATAGCGATGTTTGCACCAGACTTGCCAGCCACAAACTACTGACTGCCCCATGCACAGGTGCCAGCCAACGGCGCTGGGCATTCTGGATAGGAAACAACTGCTGGTTAATCGGTTCAAAGGCGTCAGTCAAAGCAGTGATAGGCATAAAGAATAGGGTCAACGTTAAGAGTCAGAAAGCTATTATACGAATATTTCAGCAATTACCAAAATTTATGCCGTAACGGTTTGTCACTTAGCATTCTTATGAAAAAACCAATAGCCAAATAGTTGATAAAACTTATATTCGTATATAAACACAGGATGAGTAAATGTAAAAACCTCAACGGTTAAGCTGAGGTTTTTGAGTTATATGCATTAAGCTGTTTTTAAATTATAAGCGGTTTTTAAATTAATGGCTTGTCGCTAGCGATAATGCCGTTATTATCTGCATAAACAAACATACCAGAATTTAGTGTTAAATCACCAAAGCTGATTTCAAGATCGGTTTGACCTTCATCGCGGCGATTTGATTTACGCGGGATACAGCCGAGTGCCATAACACCGATGTCCATTGCTGCCATATCATCAACGTCACGCACGCAGCCATAAACCACAACCCCTGCCCAGCCATTATCAATCGCTGATTGCGCAATCATATCGCCGAGCAACGCGCAACGCATCGAACCACCGCCGTCAACGACCAATACTTTGCCATTACCGTCTTTATCTTTGCCATCGCTGTTTAATAACGATTTTACGCGGCTATTGTCTTCAAAGCATTTCACCGTCACGATTTCACCGCAAAATCTGTCTTTGCCACCAAAGCTATAAAAAGACTTGCCTTCGATATTAGGCAAACATACCTGTGATTCAGGATTGGCATCCAATAAATCACAAGTCACAAAGTTATCTTTATTCATGGTCGATTCTGACATGTCTGACGCTCCTTGTTGTGTATGATTAAATTATTTATGTTAAATCATTTATGACTGAGTTTTAATTTTAAGTGTTTTTAATTGATGCTTAGGCTATTTTTTAACTTTAGTCATCGCTAGCATCTGCTTATTTTCGATAATATCTGTGGTTTGAATCGCAGGCTCATTACGGTATTTATTACGCTGATAGACATCATGCGCACTCATTGCCATCGCACTGGCAACACGCTTTGCAGAAATAGGATGCAGTGATAATGACTCTGAGACCAAAGGTGAGATGAGTTTAAAGGCTTTTTGACCAATACTTTCAAGCGGGCGACCTTTATGTTTGCCCAGCAATAAAGAAGGACGCAGAATCACCAGCTGCTTAAAACCTAGCGCCATAATAGACTGCTCAGTTTCCGCTTTGACCCGATTGTATAAAAAGCGACTGTCGATATCTGCATTCATTGAGGACAATAAAAAGAAGTTTTCAACGCCTTTTTCTTGGCAGAGTTTGGCAAAATTGACATTATAATCATGGTCGATTTTTCGAAAAGCTTCATCACTACCCGCTTGCTTTTTGGTGGTACCAAGGCAGCTAAAAGCATCTGTCTTATTATCCGCGCCAACGCTGGCAAATATTTCAGCCAAGTTATCAAAATCATTGACCTGATAAAAGCGCATGCTGGCATTGATATAGCGAGGCGGCCGCCGTGCAATCACAATTAACGTGTCATAAAGCTCACTAAGCTGCTTAACAAGATGCTGCCCGACCAATCCTGTTGCGCCAATCACAATTGCTTTTCGCTGCATAGCCTATCCATTTATATAATGTTGGAATATGTATAATAAGAAGAAAGATAAGATGTAAACGCTTATCATCAACGCTTTTCACCAACGTCTTTGCCCTTTGTATCATAGGTATCATACCTAAATTCAGAGATAACTGACGCTATTCTACACAATTTATTGTAAGAGATTTTATCAGCCATCAAATTGATTGCACCAATCAGCCGTTTTAAGCCGACACTTTTGCTAGATATTTTGCTCATTTGCTTGATAAAACGCTTATTAACCACCCTAAAAACCAGCAATCCGTGTGCTAGCATAACTTCTTTACGCATTAATCATCAAATATATTGTTCTAAGCGCAATAATTTGCTAAGATAACCGGCTTTACACGTCAACGCTGTTTAATTATTCCAAACAGTTCTGGCGCTTGCGATGATCTATTACTAATTTAGGTGCCTTTAATAACAGATAGGTACTCTAATATCAGACATCGACATCATGTTTGGCGAGAGGCTGCTCGTCACCGATGATTGTTAAACCCATTATTATTGCAATCAACATTCATATTTTTATCTGTCTTTATCAAGGAGATACGCGTGGCTAATACTGCACAAGCTCGTAAACGCGCCCGTCAAAACACCAAACGTCGTCAGAACTCTGCGTCACAACGCTCTATGGTTCGTACTTATCTAAAACGTGTTGACGCGGCTATCGCTGCTAAAGATTATGACGCGGCTACCGAAGCTTACAAAAAAGCGGTACCGGTTCTTGATCGTATGGCTGACAAAGGTATTATTCATAAGAATAAAGCTGCTCGTCGTAAGAGCCGCCTAAACAAAACCATCAAAGGCTTACAAGCTTAAGATTGGTTGCGTTTAGACCGCATTGCACTTTTATAGTGTGATGACTAAAACCTTGTTACCAGTTCTAATACTGGGGCAAGGTTTTTTTATGCCTGTTTATTTATCACTTTATTTATCATTTATAACTGCTTAAAAGTGTTTAACAGTTTTAGAAAATGATGTTTAGCAAAAAATACTTAGGTCCATTTTACTTCTGGTGGCAATAGCAGTTTATTCGGATGGAAGCCGGCCGCACGGTAACTGTCAAGCAAAGTATGAATCGGGCGCACATAAACTTCACCGCGCCAGACGAAATAAGCACTGGCCTGCTCAAATGGCTTATCATCAAACCACAAGAACACCCCTTCCATCATCTTTGGCCAGTCATTCCAATCAATCTCAGTCACATCAAACATCACCGCCAAAAAAGCTGACAGCAAGGTATCATGACTGACGGCAAGCATTAAATGCCCATGCTCAGGCTGATTTTGGTAAAACAGTGATAAAAGATCAAGCCCACCTTGATAGGCGTTTTTAGTACCTTCAAGATTGCCTTGTAAAAAGCGATTGATAAAATTGAGCACGCCAATTTCTTTAAATATGGGAGTGGCAATCTCAGGTTCTGTCACCAGACTACCGGGTTCGACCAATAATGATTGATGCGAGATATCACGTTGTAGCCCCGCGCCTGCTTGCATCAGCTGCGCGGTATCAATACAACGCCCAATCGGGCTTGAGATACTATCGACATCGAGCGAATACGGCAGATGTCCTGCCAACCAGCGCCCCCAAGACTTCGCTAAGACGCGACCTTTTTGGGTCAGCGGCAACTGATAACTGGCAAAACCATTACCGTCAGAGCGCTCACGTAAAGAATGTCTGGTAAATAAAATCAGCCGTTTATCCGTAGGCAGTAAGCCGACCGAAGACATCATACTGTCAGGTAAGTGCGAGGGCGCTGGTGCACTTGGCGTGTGACTCGCACGCTGCGCAGCGGATAGTTTTGATAGGGTGTTATTAGGCAGTTTACTCATGATAGCAAGCGTAGCAGATTTTTTGACATCAATGAACAAAATATAAGTTCAGTTGCAATATAGCGTATCTTTATAAATTTAAACGCTTAGTTAAGACGATTTATCAAATCTCAATCACCTTATCCCAAGCAAATGCCAATGCAGTACTGCTCACCTCATTCGGATAGGCACGCGGATTGACGATGACTCGCGTCTTATTGATTTGATAGTCAAAGGCTTCATGGGTATGGCCATGCACCCAAAGCGTGGGCGCCCAATCTTCATACATCCAGCTCGATAAATCACTGACAAAAGCGGCATTGCTTGGCAGCTCAGCATACTTCTCAGACACAGATAACGGGCTGATACTATGATGACTCATGACCACAGTTTTCTTACCCAGTGCTTTAGCAGTTATTAATGCTTGCTGCAACCATCGGCGCTGCTCAGCATGGATTTGCATTGATACTTCAGGTGAAAACAGCTCGCCACCGGCATAAATTTGCTTATAATCACGCATAAAACGCCTAGCCGCTGCCATGGTATCTTCGTTAGCTTGATACTGATAATCCGTCCATAGCGTACAACCTAAAATTCGCACCTCGCCAATATCAATATGCTGACACTGTAACACGCGCACGCCTTGCTTTAATTCACTATTATAATCATCCCAAGTCGCAAGCTTCTTATCAAAGTGCAGCACATCTTCGTTGAAGTACTCATGATTGCCAGAGATGGTAATTAATGGCACTTGTAAGCGCGCTGCTTGCTCTTGTAGCCATGGCATACCACTATCACTGTTGGCAGTGTCCCCCGCTACTAGCACCACATCTGCTTCCGTTTTCGGGATATGCCCTAGCGGATGCGACTGACGAGCATAGCTGTCAATATGTAAGTCACTTAAAATCTGTAATTTCATAGGTTTTACTATTGTCCCATCATGCCATTTGCAAAAACTTGAAGATAAAAAACTGTCTATACCTAGGCTTACTATCAACATAAATTTAACCAGTGTAGCACTTTTTTCATGACTGGCAAAAAGTAAAAAAGACAGCGTGTTAGGCTGTCTTTTCTATAGTTATGCTGCTAAAAACCTCAAAACAGATTATAAAATTTTAGAGATTTTATAATCCTCTAGATACTTTGAAGTATCGTTTGTAATTTAGCCGCAGGATTTGTTGCTTGGGTAATGGAGCGCCCAATTACTAAATAGTCAGAGCCATCATTTAACGCTTGTTTCGGCGTGCAAATGCGTTTTTGATCATCGGCATTGTCGTCTAACAGGCGGATACCCGGAGTAATCAGCTTGAAATCTTGACCACATAGCTGCTTAAGCGTTTTGGCTTCTTGTGCTGAACATACCACGCCATCAAGACCTGCTTGCTTAGTCAATTGTGCTAAGCGGCTTACTTGTATATCTAAGCCGTCCGTGATGCCCGTTTGCATCAATGCTTGATTGTCCATAGAGGTCAGTACGGTAACAGCGATTAACAAGGTTTCAAAATTACCGTCTAACAAGCGTTGTTTGGCTAATGACATCGCCTCTAAGCCCGCGCTTGCATGGACGTTGACCATCCATACGCCAAGCTCAGCTGCCGCCAAGACCGCTTGTGCCGTGGTATTAGGAATGTCATGGAATTTCAAGTCCAAAAACACCTCAAAATGACGCTGATGTAGCGCCTTAACTATCTCAGGACCACAGCGGGTAAACAGCTCTTTACCTACCTTTAAGCGACATAACGCCGGATCTAATTGGTCAGCCAGTGCTAACGAGGCATCTCTCGTCATGTTATCTAAAGCAACGACGACGGGAGAGGTATTTGCGTTATTCATAGTTATGCCACTTTCTATCGGGTTTATCAAATGATTGTATATAGAGCTATTAGAAATAGAATGGTCATCTGACCGACTAATAGTCGCGCTTTTGCTTGGTTAACATTGCACCATCATCTACATCGCTGACGCTACCATCTTGTACATTGGTCGCTGTCGTGCCATAGACCGCTTCTTCTACCGACGGCGCGTTTGCTTGACGGTCAATAACAATATTGGCTTGTGTCACCTGCTCTTGCAGATTGGCATTTAATTTTTGTAGACGTGAGATTTCCCACTTATTTTGTAGCACACGGAACATGAGTAAAGCTAGTAACATACCAATGATGATGCCGAGTATCAGGCACAGAATCAACAATAAGCCCAGGTTCATCGTCGGTGCTTGGGAAAATAATAAGTTCACCCCAACTTCAGTATTATTGGCTAATACTAAACCTAGCGAATAAGCAAAGCTCAAAAACAGTAATACCAGCAGTAAAATGCGCATCAGACGTATCCTTTTATGTTGAATAGTATGAACAGTTTAGCAAATAACGCAGCCATAGCGACTGCTAGTAAAGGTTTTCAATATCTAGCCTCTTATATAAAAAGACTGGTTTTATATCTCTTAGCTTATTCGTTTTTGTTTAATGATAAAAAGCGTTAATAATAAGATTCTTTAATCAGAAACAGCTTTAATAGTAAGACGTCCTAGTAATCAGCAACTTTAATAATTATAAAATTAAACGTCTTACTATTCTGCTTATGTTCCTAACCGTGGGCTACTTTATCATTGACGGCTTCACGTAGTGCTTTGCCAGGTTTAAAATGTGGAATGGCTTTGGCAGGTACTGGTACACTTTCGCCTGTTTTAGGGTTGCGTCCCATACGTGCACGGCGATGATGGAGACAAAAACTACCAAAGCCACGCACCTCTACTCGGCCGTCGTTGGCTAAAGTATCGGTCATCAAATTTAATATTTCGCGTACTGCATCATCGACAACGGTATCTGTCATGTTGTCACAATTCGCACTCAGATTACTAATAAATTCGGACTTGTTAATTGCTTGCTGCATTATCACACTGGCCTTATTGATTAATGGATAAGATGGTTGTGAGGTAAACTATCATTTTATGACTATTTAGGTTTACGTTCACATCTCGTTACTCAATGTTGCAAATGATAGCGGATATTGGCGCAAATGGAAATAAGAGTTTCCCCTTTTACAGGAAATCGTTAAGCATTTGCTTCATACCCAAATTTAATCACAAAAAAAAGCGACCGGAGTCGCTTTCTTTTTATATACTAATTATATCAACAATATACAGCTTACTGCATTTGTTCTTTGATCAAGTCACCAATAGTTTTTGGCTGTGCATCAGAACCGGCAGTAGTACTAGTCGTGCTAGTGCTGCTTAGCTCTTTAATCGCTTGACGCTCTTCAGCTTCGTCTTTCGCTTTGATTGACAAGCTGATGTTACGAGTTTTACGATCAACACTGATGATTTTCGCTTCAACGTCATCACCAACTGTTAGATGCTTAGTCGCATCTTCAACGCGGTCACGTTGAATTTCAGAGGCACGTAGATATGCTTCAACTTCGTCAGCAAGCTCAATAGTAGCACCTTTAGCGTCTACTTCTTTTACTTTACCATTAACGATAGCACCGCGGTCATTGTTGACTAGGTATTCGTTGAATGGATCAGAGCTTAACTGCTTCACGCCTAGGCTGATACGGTTGGCTTCTGAATCTACAGACAATACCATTGCTTCAACGGTGTCGCCTTTGTTGTAGTTACGGATAGCTTCTTCGCCAGTTTCGTTCCAAGAGATATCAGATAGATGTACAAGACCATCGATACCACCGTCTAGACCGATAAAGATACCGAAGTCAGTGATAGATTTGATCGTACCAGTGATTTTATCACCGCGCTCATGTTTCTTATCAAACTCATCCCATGGATTGGCTAGAGTTTGTTTGATACCTAAGCTGATACGACGACGTTCTTCATCGATATCAAGAATCATCACTTCAACTTCGTCACCCACTTGAACAACTTTCGATGGATGGATGTTTTTGTTGGTGTGATCCATTTCTGATACGTGTACTAGACCTTCAATACCTTCAGAAATTTCAGCAAAACAACCATAATCAGTTAGGTTAGTTACGCGTGCTTTAACCACACTACCTACTGGGTATGTGCCGCCAACGTTATCCCAAGGATCAGTACCAAGTTGTTTTAGACCTAGGCTTACGCGATTGCGCTCACGGTCAAACTTAAGTACTTTAACTTTAAGGTCTTGACCAACTTCAACCACCTCAGATGGGTGCTTGATACGGCGCCATGCCATGTCAGTGATGTGCAATAGACCATCAATACCACCAAGGTCAACGAATGCACCATAATCAGTTAGGTTCTTAACGATACCTTCGATCTCGATACCTTCTTCAAGCTTGTTCAATAGCTCTTCACGCTCAGCTGAGTTTTCAGCTTCCATAACAGCGCGGCGACTTACCACAACGTTGTTACGTTTTTGATCAAGTTTGATAACTTTAAATTCTAGCTCTTTGCCTTCTAGATGCGTAGTATCACGAATCGGACGGACGTCTACCAATGAACCTGGTAGGAACGCGCGAACTGAACCGATATCAACGGTAAAGCCGCCTTTTACTTTGCTAGAAATAATACCTTTAACGATCTCATCATTGTCAGAGATTTTCTCAAGGAAATTCCAAGTCTCAACGCGTTTGGCTTTTTCACGTGACAGTAAGGTTTGACCCATACCGTTATCAACCGCTTCAACCACAACATCGACACTATCGCCAACTTCAACTTCAAGTTCGCCTTCTTCGCTTAAAAACTCTTCACGAGCGACGATACCTTCAGATTTAAGACCAGTATCTACTGTGATCCAATCGCTATCGATGGCCACAACAGTACCTGTGATAACCGAGCCACGCTCGATATCAAGACCTGTTTCTTCGATGCTCGCTTCAAATAGTTCAGCAAATGATTCCATTATGTCTACCTTTGTATAGCCGTATCCTGTCCAGCACAGTACGGATCAAATTTATGACTGTATAAAACGAAATACTGGTTTTATATCTTATATAGTCATATAAAAAAACCTTTGTTGCTAATAAGCGAATGTGTCAGCAAATTCATTAGCAACAACTGTCTTACTTATACTTATATAATTTTATACTAAAATGAAAGCCATAGGAAACTTTTTAGTACTTAATATGTTGTTTTTATTAACGATTAAAGCAAATACCTTGATCTTGACAATGTTTTTTTACAAGCTCATAAACCGCATCAGCGTCTAGGTTAGAGCTATCTAAAACCAGCGCATCTTCTGCAGGCTTCGACGGTGCCGTTGCACGGTTTTCATCACGATCATCACGCGCTTTAATCGTCGCAAGAATTGCTTCAAAATCGGCAGCTTGTCCCGCTTGTAAAAGCTGTGCCACGCGGCGTTCTGCGCGAGCTTTGGCACTTGCCGTCAGATAGACCTTAACATCGGCATCTGGGAAAACCACGGTACCCATATCACGACCATCGGCAACCAATCCTGATTGGGTCGCCATATCTTGCTGCAATTTAAGCAAGGCTTGACGTACCTTTGGATAAACTGCGACTCGTGAAGCATAACCACCGACAGTTTCATTGCGTACTTGCTCGCCAATCTTAGTACCATTAACAATGATATCCACGCGTCCTGAATCACTATTAGGCTCAAAAACTATTTGCAAGCTTTGAGTCAATGCTAATAGCGCCGCCTCATCGATACTTTGCTCGCCATCTACATTTAGCAAACCGGCTTCAAATGCCTTTAGACCAACAATGCGGTATAACGCCCCTGAATCTAACAGCTGATACCCTAACGTTTGCGCTAAGCGCCACGTAACCGTGCCTTTACCTGCCCCACTTGGACCATCAATACAGATAACCGGATAGCGCAATGACGAAATGTCGCTATTATTATCATTAGTATTGGATGTAAAAGCAGTCATAACACTCACTTAATCGTCGGTACAGCTTACAAAATGGCAAATAGCGTAAATTTCCACTGGTTTATCAAACGCTTGCACGCCAATAAACGTGTTCGTAAGCAAATAGGGCGATAGTATAGCAAACAAACCTTCCTATCACTAGCAATGAGCATAATATCTTGTTAATGGTTTATGCTCACTGTTATTTCTAGCGCTTGCTATTTTTTAACGCTTGGCGGCGCTGACGAAAAAAAGCCTTTAGCATCTGACTGCTATGCTCACTACACAAGCCTTTATGTACTTGAATACTATGGTTATAAAATGGCTGGGCAGCCAAGTTCATTTGACTGCCAACCATGCCAGCCCTCGGCTCACTTGCCGCATAAATGAGTCTATCGACGCGAGCATGAATCAGCGCCCCGATACACATGGTACACGGCTCTAAAGTCACATATAACGTCGTCTGTAATGGCAAGCGATAGTTTTTTAAACGCATGCAAGCATCTCTTAAAGCGACAATTTCAGCATGAGCCGTCGCATCATGGCGTCCAATCGGCTCGTTAAATCCTTGCCCAATTACTTGCTGATTGTGCACCAATATCGCCCCTACTGGCACCTCTTCCCGCGCGGCACCTTGTTTGGCAAGCTTAAGGGCTTTTTGCATCCACTTAAAATCTTCAAGCAACCAAAAGGTACTTGCCGATATCAGGCTGCTCGCTAATTGATAAGGCTGCAAGCTTATCGTTTGTCTATGTTTCATTAATCAGTACAACTATTATTTTGAATATTAATAGAACTATTATTTTAAAAACCACTTTTGACGATTATTTTTAACAGCTACTGTGGCAGCTGCCAGTCAATTGGCGTTCGACCATACTGTAGTAGATAATCATTGGTTTTAGAAAATGGCTTAGAGCCGAAAAACCCACCACGGTTAGCAGCCAACGGTGAAGGATGTACAGCCGTCAAAATCAGATGTTTATCAGTATTAATATATTTGCCTTTTTTCTGCGCTTTACTACCCCACAATATAAATACCGTATGCTCTGTTTGTTCATTGACCACATCAATGACCGCATCGGTAAACTGCTCCCAACCTTTATTCTGATGACTATTTGGCTCCCCTTCTCTCACGGTCAATGAGCTATTTAATAACAATACGCCTTGCTGTGCCCAGTAGGTCAGGTCACCATGTTTTGACGGCGCGATACCTATGTCACTTGCCATCTCTTTCAACAAATTATTCAGTGAAGGTGGTTTTGGAATGGTTTTGGGCACTGAAAATGATAAACCCATTGCTTGTCCTGGTCCGTGATAAGGATCTTGACCTAAAATCACGACTTTGACCTGTGACAAAGGGGTTAAATTTAACGCATTAAACATCAAAGGGGCTGGTGGATAGATACTATCGTCTGATTGATAGGCTTCCTTTAAAAACGCACGCAAGTTATCCATATTGTCAGAAGTTAATTCTTCTGCTAAGGCGTTTTTCCAGTCTTCTGGTAAGCGTACATTGTCTAAAATCGCTTGTTTTTGTGCCTCTGTCTTTGTTGCTTGTACATCAAGTAATGTCATAATCAATCCTTTTTTATTTGTTATCAGGATACGCTAACACTGATATTAGCAAAATATTGGCTTTGCTACGTGATAATTAGCAATAAAAAAAACGGCTACCGCAGTAACCGTTTTTATAACGCAGTAACCATTCTTATGATACTAACAGCAAAAACTACCTAGCTGGCTAATGATTCAGAGTCTGGATGCGGCTCATGTGTCTCAACAACCGTTAGAATAATACGACTGTCAGAGGAGCCTTTATCTGACCCTTTCTCAAGCTTAACCGCATTGCCGTCTTGATCTTTAGCATCTTCAGGCTCCAAGGTCAGATGGACAACCCCACCGTTTACCAAGTCGCCAAACAAAATCATGCTTGCCAATGGTTTCTTAATCTCGTCTTGAATCAGACGCTGCATAGGACGCGCACCCATTAGGCGATCATAACCTTTATCCGCTAAGTAATCACGTACCTCATCATCAATCTCTAGCGTTACTTGTTTATCATCAAGCTGGACTTGTAGCTCAACCAAGAACTTATCGACTACAGATACGACGACAGAGGTATCCAGTGGATTAAATTGAATGATGGCATCAAGACGGTTACGGAACTCAGGCGTAAACACACGTTTGAGCGCCTCGGTATTATCGCGGCTATGGTCTTGCTGTGTGAAGCCCATAGAAGAACGACTGATACTATCCGCACCGACGTTGGTGGTCATAATCACAATCACTTGCTTAAAGATAGCGACGCGACCATTATTATCTGTCAAGGTGCCATGATCCATCACTTGCAATAACAAGTTAAAGACATCTGGGTGGGCTTTTTCGATTTCATCAAGCAACAACACGCAATGCGGATGCTGATTGATTTTTTCGGTAAGCAAACCGCCTTGATCATAGCCAACATAACCTGGAGGCGCACCTATCAGACGTGAAGCAGTATGCGCTTCCATATACTCTGACATATCAAAGCGTACCAACTCGACACCCAATAAGTTTGCTAGCTGACGCGAGACCTCTGTTTTACCAACCCCGGTAGGACCAGCAAACATAAACGAGCCAATTGGCTTATCAGGTGCTTTAAGACCGGCACGCGATAATTTAATCGCATCGGCCAAGGTCTCAATCGCTTCATCTTGCCCAAACACCAAGTGCTTCAAATCACGGTCTAAATGCTGAAGAATACTCTTATCATCACTGGATACGGATTTGGGTGGAATACGCGCAAGCTTGGCAACGATAGCTTCAATATCGGCGACATCGATTTTTATCGGTGCACGTTTGCTCTTAGATTTTTTAGACCCATCAGCTTTTGCTCTATCATTGGCTTTGGCAGCATTTGCTTCGTCTTGCATCTCATTGACCGTGCCTGTCTCATCAATACTGTCATCATCAACGCCTTCAAAACCTTCTTCATCGGCATCAATTTGCGCATCAAAATCTTGCTCTAAATCAGCGATAAAGCTTTCTTCGGCGTCAATATCGTCCAAATCAGCGACGATACCCAAACGCTTATACGCACCAGCTTCATCGATGACATCGATGGCTTTATCCGGTAAAAAACGCTCGTGGATATGTTTGGCTGATAATTGAACGGCCGTTACCAAGGCTTCATCGGTATATTCGACATTATGGAACTCTTCATAACGCGGTTTCAGCCCACGTAAGATATCGATACTGTCATCAACACTTGGCTCTTTCACATCGATTTTTTGAAAACGACGTGACAATGCATGGTCTTTTTCAAAAACCTGACGATATTCAGTAAAGGTCGTTGAACCAATACAGCGCAGCTCGCCATTGGCAAGTGCCGGTTTGATTAAGTTTGACACATCCATATTGCTACTCATTGACGAACCTGCGCCAATAATCATATGAATCTCATCAATAAACAAAATCGCATTGGGCTTTTTCTTTAGTGCATCAAGCAACGACTTCATGCGTTTTTCAAAATCACCGCGATACTTAGTACCGGCGATTAACGAGCCAATATCTAGACTATAAATCACACAGCCGTTGAGTGGCTTCGGTGCTTTATCATTGATAATCAACCACGCCAAACCTTCAGCAATCGAGGTTTTACCCACGCCCGGCTCACCCACCAATAACGGGTTATTTTTACGGCGACGGCATAACACTTGGGCTGCGCGTTCAATTTCAGGGCCACGGCCAATTAATGGATCGGTTTTACCTTCAGCGGCGCGTTGGTTTAAGTTGGTTGCAAATTCGACCAAGGGGTCTTTACTGGTTTTTTCTGAGGCACTACGGCGCTCACCTGTCATTGAAGCACGTGGCTCAGATGGCTCATCTTTATCTTGACCGTGTGATAAATACTGGGTCAGCTCAAGGCGACTAATGCCCTGCTTTTTGAGTAAATAAACGGCGTAAGTATCATGCTCTGAAAACATCGATACTAAAATATCAGACCCTTCAACCAGACGGCCGCCACCAATAGACTGCACATGGAAAATAGCCCGTTGCAGGATACGATCAAAACTTTGGGTCGGTTGTGGTGATTGTTCAGTCTCAGCATCGACCGTTGGCGTATGCTTATTGATATAAGCTTCAAGCTCGCTACGCAAGGTTGAGACATTGGCATTGCAAGCAGTCAACGTATTGGCAGCATTGGTATTTTCTAATAATGCCAGTAGTAGATGTTCAACAGTGAGATACTCATGCGATTTTTGGCGCGCAAGTGTCATTGCTAAACGCAAAGAAACTTCAAGATGACGACTTAACATAAGGACTTCCTACGGTTGTACCTATCTTATTATTGATAGCTTTATGAATGAGTTAGTAACTAAATCAGGGCGATAGATGGATTGTTCAAGGGCTATGTTAGGTTTATTAAGAGACTTTACTCAATGTTATTCAATACCAACTTCCATGACGTAGACATTATTTTCAGCTTACCTTTATATCAACATGATACTTAAAGATAGTCAATCTATTAACGCCGATTAAAATGTATCGAAGTGTCCACCAAGCTTGTTAGAGGCGTTGATACAGCCAAAAAACCATAATCAATAAAGTAATGTGAGCGTATATTTTCGAGATTGGCTGTTGAATATAACAGAGATAAAAATACTAAAACGATTTAAAAAAACGAGGGGTAAACTGAGATTAAGTGTACAAGAGTATACTTTAATATATAGGGCTGTATCAGAGGAAAATCAAGTCTAAAATGAAAGGGTTAGACATATTAAAGAGATAATAACTGGCGAGATACTAAATTTGCAGGCATTAGACTTAAAGTGAGTCAATATATTAGAGCAAACCGTTAAATAACTCATTAGGCTTGCTCTATTGCTCTAGGTTAGAAAGTATTTTGAAGGGTAAAAGCTAATGGTATAAATAAGATAGTAGCAATTGACATAAAAACAGAGGTCATATAAATAGGGAAAATGTAGAAAACTTATCACAGAAGCGTGCTAAAAAACTATTCGCCTTGATGCGGCTCTATTTGAGTCAATAAAGGATAGCCTTCACGGTGCGCAAGGCTATTAACTTTTTTAGCTTTGGTTTCAGCAATGTCTTTTGGATAAATACCCGCAATACCTTTGCTACTATTATGAATGGTCAGCATAATCTCAACCGCTGAATCCATACTATGACGAAATTCTGACTGCAGCACATAAACGACAAACTCCATCGGCGTGTAGTTATCGTTATACATCACCACCGCATACATCGGTGGTTTTGCCACTTCTGGCTCTGCCACTAATACGTCAGCTTGCGGTGTGGTTTCACCTTCAGGATCGCCATCTTGCGCAAAATGCGTCGGTATATTGGGGAAATGCCAATCCGCAACGGTGGGCGTTGATTGTAATAGGGTTTGTTTTATCATAATTAGAATACAAATTAATAGGTGTGTTTATAACAACATAAAGGGGGATTAAAAAATATTGGCAGACATATCGACATATTGATATGTCATTAGGTATCAGCCATGGGAGACAGCAACATAAAAATAGTAAAAGATGCAAACAATAACTCTCAATCAAACCTTAAAAGATTAAGGTTCAATCGGGCTTTCATCAACCTCTGGTAAGTCTAATAACGACAGCGGCATATTATCGACCTTGTCGCCAAGCTTCCAATCGTATAATTGCTCTACTTCCTGTCCACCTGCTCGCAAGCTCAGCTTAACCTGCAACGGCTTAAAGCCTGACGGCATCATAAAGCGTCCGCGAATGCGCGTGATTCCTTCAATGGTATAACTTGCTGGCTCTAATGGCACTTCTACAAAGTCATCGTCATTGAGCAAGGTTAACGTTGGTTTTAAGCGCTTGGCTTTACCATCGCTGGCAAGCATACCAATATCGAAGCCATATTCAAAAGCGTTCTCAGGTAAAGGTTCAATTTTCGCGCCAAGTATCTGTAATGGCATACCGCCTTGTTCGCTAATGATTTCGGCATATATCTCATTAAGTTGCGCTACTTGTTTGTTTTCAACCGTCAGTTCTTGCTGATTTTCGCGTAGCTCTTTTAGGTTTGCCAAACTTATTTCTAGCTCTTGCTTAGCGGTAGCCGCTTCATTGGTCGCGATTTTACTGCTAAGGCGTAAATCTTTTAGTTCTTGCGTCGCCTCTTTACTGGTAATAACTGCTTGCTTCGCTTCGGTTTGCATCGAATAATAGCCGCGCTGATAGCCAAGTTTGTGACCAAATAAGAGTCCAACCACTGCTGTTACCAATATCGCCACCACAAATAATGCCAATACTAAGGTAGAAGCACCTTGCTGTGACTGACTGATGCCATGGCTATTGATACCATCTCTACTGATACCAAGGCGACTGATAGCCGCAGTATTACTACGATAACAATTGCGATAATCAGGGTAAGAGAGATGCAGACTACCCTCCAAATCATAAGAAATAGAGTCTTGGCACGCTAAACGTGCGGGCTGTGGGCAAAGGCGTAGTACACTCTTCAAACGCATTTAGACAGTATCTCTTAACAGTAAGGGCAGGTTATTATAGCGGAATTTATAATCAATACCTAGCGCCATAAACATGAAGGATTTGATAATAGATAAACATCTGTTAAGGAACGATAGGGGCAAAATTTAAGCCCATTGATTCATCGAAACCAAACATCACATTCATATTTTGCACCGCTTGCCCAGCCGCACCTTTCACCAAGTTGTCTTGCACGACAATCACCGTCAGCTCGGCACGCGCATTGTCTTGATGGAGACCAATACGCAGGCGATTACTGGCACGCACACTGCGCGTATCAGGATAAAGACCCTTTGGCATCACATCCACAAAGGCTTCTGCAGCGTAGCTTGTCTCAAATACTTGCTGCCAATCAATAGCAGCGCCTGCATCCGTCAGCTCAAGATGAATAGAGCTGAGCATCCCGCGTATCATCGGCACAAGATGCGGTAAAAAACGGATACGATGGCTAAATTGACTCTCTAATAACTGAGCAACACCCTGCTCAATCTCCGGTAAATGCCGATGACCTTCAACGCTATAGGCTTTGAAATTGTCTGTGGTTTCAGCATAATTAAGGGCAAGCTTTGCTTGACGACCCGCGCCCGAAACGCCAGATTTCGCATCGATAACGATACGTGATTCAACCAGCCTTTGGGCTTGCTTATTTTGCGCATCGATAATGGGTTTTAAGCCCAAGATAGCTGTGGTTGGATAACAGCCAGGGTTACCGACCACCAAAGCATCGGCAAGTTTTTCACGGTTGACTTCAGGTAAACCATAAACGGCTGTCTTTAATAATTCAGGACAGGCATGCGCTTGCTGATACCAGTGTTCAAAATCTGCTAATGACTGCAAGCGAAAATCGGCGGCCAAATCAATCACTTTTACGCCCGCTGCCGTTAACGCCTCTGCTTGCTTCATTGCCACGCCATGCGGGGTCGCAAAGAATACCACATCGCATTTTTGCAAGGTCGCTAGCGTCTCATCACCTAAATCGCTAAAAACGATATCGGAGATGCCGCGTAAGCTTGGGAATATCTCATCAGCTCGGGTGCCAGCTTCGCTACGTGAGGTTAGCAAATCAATAGACACTTCAGGATGGGCAGATAATAAGCGAATCAGCTCAATACCTGTATAGCCTGTGCCGCCGACAATCGCTGCTGAAATCATAAGATATCCCTTTTTCTTTTATGCAGTTTCTTACTCAATTAATGGTAGATAGCTATAATGTCTACACCTAAGTATAAAAATTATAGGGTCTAAATTTAATAGCGTCTAAATTTATCGCTTTTAATAAGTTCTCGCTTCTTAATGTTAGCTAATTTTAAAAACTAGCCACATTAAATATTAAATCTTATAGTCATGTACCGCATCGATGAAGACTTTGGCATTATCAGGGTCGACCCACTGGGTAATACCGTGACCTAAGTTTGCCACATAGCCTGTTTTTTCACCATTGGCATAAGCGCTATCTAGCATGGCATTGACTTCAGCACGGATAGTCGCAGGCGAACCATATAAAGTCGCAGGATCTAAATTACCCTGAATGGCTTTGCTACTTTGTAGCTTTTTATGGTGCTTGGTCAACTGGCGCTGACTTTCGGTCAAGACTTGACGGGCGCGATCAATAGGCATCGTCCAGTCTAAACCCAAGGCATCGGCTTCACTATCGGCTTGCACATCAAGCCATAATCCGCCACCTTTGGTAAACAATACCACTGGTATTTCAGGATGACGCACCTTTAGTTCAGCGACAATACGCTTATTATAAGCATGAGAGAAATCGACAAATTGACGATGGCCAAGCGCCCCGCCCCAGCTATCAAATATCTGTAATATTTGCGCCCCAGCGACCACTTGCGCATCCAAATAATCGATTACTGACGTTGCTAACTTGTCTAATAATTGATGTAAAAACTCAGGATTGCTATATAAAAAACCTTTGGTATAGCGATAATCTTTTGAGCTACCGCCTTCAATCATATAAGTCGCTAGTGTCCAAGGGCTACCAGAAAAACCAAATAATGGCACTTGTCCGTTTAAGGCTTTACGAATACTTGTCACCGCACGCATGACATAATCAAGCGAGTCATTGACATCGAGTACTGGCAATCTATCTAAATCTGCCTGCGTACGAATAGGGTGTTTAAACTTTGGGCCTTCACCGGTTTCAAAGTATAAACCCAATCCCATCGCATCAGGAATGGTTAAAATATCACTAAATAAAATCGCAGCGTCCAAGTCATAACGACGTAAGGGCTGCAAAGTAACTTCGGTAGCGCGCGCGGTGTCTTTACATAGACTCATAAAGTCACCAGCTTCAGCGCGGGTGGCTTTATATTCTGGTAAATAACGACCGGCTTGGCGCATCATCCACACAGGCGTGGTATCTATTGGCTCAAAGCGCAAGGCGCGTAGCAACCTATCGTTCTTTAAAGGCGCAAAATTCTGCTCTAGCGCGTTATTATTGTCTGAAGCACTCATGTACAAATCTCCAAAACAGCCCCATCGTTATTCAAATGAACAGTTAAGCAATTGAATAACAGGGCTGGATAAAATAAGTTAAAGAAAAGAATATTAAAACGCTCAGATAGCGACACTCTATTACAAAATACTAAACATGCTAAATGATTGGTTAACAGGCATCAGATTAGCCTTCATTAAACAATATCTGGGATTTTTAGAGCGTCATTTGCTGTTAGCCTTTAATTAATAATATCGTGCTTATACCTATCGTACTTACATGTAAAATAGGGTAAATGACTTAAACGGTCTACATAGTCAGCGCTAAGTTATCACGGTGTACCATGACCACGCGCTCTTCATTGTTCCCAAGGATTCTATCAAACTGCTCCGTACGCTCACGAGCCACACGGCAAGCATCACGCGATGAGAAGTTCACTTGACCGACAGCGATACGCTCGCCCGTATCTTGATGGACAATCTCAACCACATCACCTTCATCGAAATCGCCGCGGACTTCTACCACACCGACCGGTAGCAAGCTTTTGTGATGTTCAACGACTGCTTTTGCAGCACCAGCATCAACAAGTAAAGAACCTGACATACGCAAATGCGCCGCTAGCCACTGTTTACGTGCAATGATTTTATCTTCATCATTGGTGGTCAATAACGTACCGACGGCTTCACCCGAAACCACACGAGTAATAACATCGTCGATAGCGCCACTAACGATGACCGTCGGACAACCGCCCATCGCAGCTAAGCGACCGGCACGGATTTTGGTCAGCATACCGCCGCGACCAAGTTTGCCGCCATCACCGGCGATATCAAATAAATAATCCGCCATCGCCCGCTCTTGACGGATCATTTTAGCATTCGGATTATTACGGGGATTATCGGTAAAAACACCTTCTTGATCGGTTAAGATAATGTATAAATCGGCATTGACCATCGCCGCTGCCATCGCGCCCAAGGTGTCATTATCGCCAAATTTAATCTCATCAATGGTAATAGTATCGTTTTCATTAATCACTGGCAGCACGCGCCATTCTAATAATTGCGTTAGCGCCCCCGTGGTATTCAAATAGCGACTACGATTAGACAAATCATCATGAGTCAGTAACAGCTGCGAGCTTTGAATACCGTGCTGAATCAGCGCTGACCACCAAGTTTCAATCAAACCCATCTGACCGATAGACGCACAAGCTTGTAGCGCCGCCAGTTTCTTAGGACGCTCATCAAGATTCATGCGTACCACGCCTTCAGCAACCGCACCTGAAGATACAAGTAACACTTCGACGCCTTGCTTATGCAGCTTGGCAATCTGCTTTGCCCACTCGTAGATGGCAGTTCGATCAAGCCCTCGCCCATTATTGGTTAATAACGATGAGCCAATCTTGACAATAACGCGCTGAATATCAAAGTTGCGAGCTTGCTTAACAAACCTTGCTTCTTCGGTCGTGTTCTCTATGTCAACTGCCATATAAACTCCTGTTGCTAGTGTAAAGTGATTACGGGGATTAAATTAAAAACTGTGCGCACACCTATTTAAAGAACGTAAACTTAAAGCACCTAACGTTAAAACTTGTGAACTTAATGCTCATGAAGTTAAATAAAATACACTTAAGGCACGTAAACCACTTCAACGCCATCATCATCTAGGTCGTCGTCATCTACATCGTCGTTTAAGTCAATGCCTTCACGCGCCGCTCTGCGAGCTGCACGATATGCTTCACGCTGTGCTTCGGTATTCAGACGTACTTCTGCTTCTAAGCGCTCAAAACGCTCTTTTTGTGCTTCAGCAAAAATAGGGTCTTCGATTTCACGCTCACGCTCACGCTCAATCTCATTCATTAAATGGTATTTAACGGCATCGACGCCTTCGCCAGTCAATGTTGCGGTACGGAATACAATACCTGTCCAACCAAGCTCAGCCACAATATGGGTACAAAGTTCATTTAAGTCTTCTTCGGCAACTTGATCGATTTTATTCAAGATTAAAATCTGTGGCAAATTGGCCAATTCAGGTGAAAAACGCTCAAGCTCATTTAAAATGATACGGGCGTTTTCTACTGGGTCACTGCCATCGATTGGTTTTACATCAACCAAGTGTAACAGACGACGCGTACGAGCGACATGCTTTAAAAAGCGAATGCCAAGTCCTGCGCCTTCTGAAGCGCCTTCAATCAAACCTGGAATGTCGGCCATGACAAATGAGCGATGACGACCGATATCTACCACGCCTAAATTTGGTACTAACGTGGTAAATGGATAGTCAGCAACCTTCGGTCTAGCAGCAGAAACTTGACGGATAAAGGTCGATTTACCAGCATTAGGCAAACCAATTAAACCCACATCAGCCACAACTTTTAGCTCAAACTTAAGCACTTTTAACTCGCCTTCAAAACCTGATGTGGCTTTGCGCGGTGCTTGGTTGGTCGAGCTTTTGAAATGGGTATTACCCAAACCACCGTCGCCACCTTTGGCAATCAATAAAGTTTGACCAAGCTCAATCAAATCACCCAACACTTCGTCAGTTTCGGTATCGACCACAGTCGTACCAATTGGGACTGGCAAATAGATGTCATCAGAACCTTTACCGGCACAGTTCTTACTATGACCGTTTTCACCGCGCATGGCGTCATAACGACGGGTATAACGATAGTCAACTAAGGTGTTGGTGTTGTCTTCTGCAATGACATAGACATCTCCGCCCTTACCACCATCGCCACCATCAGGGCCACCGCGTGGGACATACTTTTCTCGGCGAAAACTGGCGATTCCGTTACCACCGTCACCTGCTTTTACCGTTACGACGGCTTCATCAATAAATCGCATCTTACGTTCCTTTATTTACCATCCAGTTTATAAACTGGTTACAGTCAACGACTGTATTTTAGGCTGTAGCTATATGTTTGGGTAATTGTGAAAAATTCATAATTATAAAAATTAATAACTATAAAATATCTCGAGTTTATAAAACTTCTTTAAAAAGTGTGCCAGTTAGAATGTAATGTCACTCTAACTTAGCATTTATTATGACAACAACACCCGATAACCATTCGGACTATCGGGTGTTTGAATACTACCTTTAACCATTTACACCGATTTATCTAGGATAAAACTTACTTTCGTATAGCTGTTTCATCTAAATAAAAGCAGCTAAAATAGTAGCCGTGCAATGTTTTACGCTGGGATTTGCGTATAGCTGATGCCAGCCATTTGCGTTGCCAAACGTAATACCTGAGTGCTATAGCCTACTTCATTATCATACCAAATATAAACGATAGCATGGTTATCGGTCAAAATCGTTGCTTGGGCATCGACGATACCGACATGCATATCACCGACGAAATCGGTCGATACCGCTTCAGTAGAATCCGTATAAGCAATTTGCGTTTGCCACTGGCTGCTATTAGAAACTTTACGCATAAACTCATTTAACGCATCAGCACTAGCTGGCGCAGTTTTAAGGTTTAAGTTCAAAATTGCTAAGCTGACGTTTGGCGTTGGTACACGAATAGCATTACCGGTTAATTTACCGCTCAGCTCTGGTAGTGCTTTACCAACTGCTTTTGCCGCGCCAGTACTGGTAATAACCATATTCAATACCGCACTGCGGCCACGGCGATCGGCTTTATGATAATTATCAATTAAGTTTTGATCGTTAGTGAACGAGTGAATGGTTTCAACGTGACCGTTTTCGATACCGTATTCATCATTTAAAACTTTTAACGTTGGGGTAATGGCGTTAGTCGTACAGCTGGCTGCACTAACGATAGTGTCATCGCCAACGGTATCGTTATTTACGCCATAGACGACGTTTTTGATATCGCCGCCTGCAGGAGCCGTTAACAATACTTTTTTCACGCCAGTAGACTGCAGATGCTTGCCCAGACCGGCTTCATCTTTCCAGATACCCGTGTTATCAATGACCAATGCATCCTTGATACCATAAGCAGTATAATCAATCTCGCTTGGGTCTTTGGCATAGATAACTTGCACAAAGCGGCCATTGATAATCAAACCATTGTTTTCATTGTCAACAACCACACCACCAGCGAAGCTACCATGGATTGAGTCACGCTCAAGCAATGAAGCACGCTTGGCCAAATCGCCCGCAGCTGCAGGACGTACAACAATCGCTTTTAGCTGCATACCCTTGGCGCTTGATGCTTGTGACAACAATAGACGCGTTAAGATACGACCAATACGGCCAAAACCATATAACACGACATCCGTTGCGCCATTGCTAGCACCTTTATCAGTACCAATAGACTGTAAAGCCGCTTGTAAATCACTGTCATTAGCAATCAGCTGACCGACATCGATACGTGCCGCTTGGATATCTTTACTCTCTGCAAGCGCTTTCACCATCGCTAACGTATCCGCGATATCGATAGATTTGGCATCTTGCTCGCGTAGCGCTACTTTTTGATGCAATGCTAATATTTGACCTACAGAAGTCGTATCTAGCGTGTCGCCAAACAAAGTCACTTGTACATCTTGCTCATTATAAAGCTTATTCAAAAGCCCCATCAGCTCAATGGCTTGTTGCTCTTGTTGGTTATAATTGCTCAAGTGGTCTTGATGTAATTGGCGTAAGGTATCAGCGTTGCTCACGAGAAACATCCTTATGGTCAGTAATTAGGTAATCAGTAAAGTATAAAGAAATATAAATAGATAGGTCATCACTAAGTTAGGTAATGATTCTAAAACGATAACGCTCGACTATTGCGGCAGTGGTTATCGTCACCGTTTTTATCAGCGCAGTCTTTAGATAAGGGAGATTTTAGCTTAAAACGCCCTATTTTGCTAGTGATAACCGAATTTGTCCAACTTATCGCATTTTTCATTGCACTATTCATTGGGCTATTCATTACTCTATAAGTTACTGAATAAAAAATAAAAACAGCTTATGCTACCGTCCCATTTTTAATAGACTAAAATCAATGTAAAAACCTGATTAATATAAAATACTTAAATGGCTTTCAGTAACGAGCTACCAATAACGAGATATGAACAATAGACTATTAGTAATTGATAATTAGTCATAATAGACAATGACTCGTTCATGGAACCAACTTCACCGTTTGATTGGTCTGCGTGGTAAGTTTAAACTCTTTTAAATCATAGCCCTGTTGCTGAGCAATCTGGCGGTATTTGGCATAAGTTTCTTGGCTCACATTTGGTGAACGCGCTAGCAACCATAGATAGTCTTTATCCGGCGTGCCAACCAATGCTGTTTTGTAGTCTGCATCATGTGCGAGTATCCAATAATCGGCACGACCAACGGGCAACCAGCGAATCCAAGAGGGTAAGAAAGTCACCTTTAACTTGCTGCCCGTACTATCTGCTGGTTTGGCTAAGCCTTCAGCGGTAATTCCTGAACCGTCTTGCGCTTTGCATTGGTTAATCACCTTGATGCCTGAACCGTCGGTTTTTTCGACATAAGTCGCCGTCACGTCACTGGCACAATTGCGCTGAAAATACATCGGTAAACGACCTATCTCATACCAAGTGCCGGCGTATTTTTTCAGATCAACGCTATCAACTGTGGTTGGTACACTTGCAGACTTATGAATGATAGCACTCGGCTTAATGGCTAATGTCTCGGTGCTGGTTTTATCCGTCGTTGCATTAGCCGTCACATTAGCTTTAGCCGCGGCATTAACGGGTGGCGTCGCCGCATAAGCTGAAAACGCCGCCAGCGGTATGATAATTGCTAAAGCAATACCTGTGTGTTTAATAAGTCCATTCATAAATATGCGCTCCGGTATCTCTGTTATCGCTGCGTCGGCAGTTTCAGAAGAAAGATGGGTGTTAGTTTTAGAGTGATTGGTTTTAGTTAAGCTATTTATAGCATCAGCCTGCCCTGTTGCCATATCACCTTGAATAGACTGCAGCATTAATGACTTAGTATTTGCATCGGTATCGGTATCTACATTTTCATCAATATATATGGCAGTTGTTTTTTTCACCTTTTGATAGCTATGGGCTTTTTTATATCCGTGAGCAGGTTGTGAGCTTTTATGATTGTTATTGCTACTCACCTCATTTGTAATAGGATAGCTTTTCATATCGCTAGCTTTAAGGCTGCTGCTACTGGCTTTACGATTGCTCTTCTTAATCATTGCAGACTCTGTTGCCTCGGCAAGGCTTTTTTCAACGCGTTTGTAGCCAAAATAACTGTCATGTGCTGACGTATCTGTCGCCAAATGCTTGGAATATTCTTCGTTAGCACTGTCATAGTCGTTAGCACTGTCAAAGTGGTCATAATGATAGCTAGCGTCGTTACTGGCATAACCCGTCTGCAAAGCACTATCCGCTTTAAGATGACCTTTACTTAGATAATCTTTATTTATATAACCTTTCTTAAGGTAGCTTTTTTCAAGACAGTTTTTTTCAAGATAGTGCTGACTTGACTGGCCAGTCTGCTGCGATTGAGAACCAGCTGCCTGAGAATCAGACCATGCTGACTTAGGTAACTTATTGGTTTTCATAGGAGTACCATTTATTAATAGTAATAGTTAAAAATTCTTTATGATCAAATTCTCTGCTTAGCAGATAAGTGCAAAATAATTTTCAATACTCACTATCAATATAAAAGAAGAATAACTGAAAATTAAATGCGGTTATAACCAGTATGCGTCATAACCTTAGAAGCGCTGGGTAAAGGATAATGATAGATAAGCCATTTTTAGATAATACTATTTTCAGATAATATTTTCTAAAAGCTGACTCAGCGCTGTTTAATAATTTGATGGTTTATAGTAATGGCAAAGGCTCAATGAGAACAGTGTCGCAATGTAGGAAAACGCAACGGTTTGTAAGTAATTCTATGTTTGCCACATAGAGTAAACACATAGTTACTGACTGTTAAAAGAGTTTTAAAATCAGCGTTTTGTCATGAGTTAACGCCTGCTCTCAAGCAACCTCATCTCTTGTATCAGCGCCTTAATTAACGAGCGCTTCCCCGTTAATTAATACTTATAAAAATAGCTAAAATATAGCGCAAAAAGCACGCGAAATACTATTGGAAAAACTGTCTAATACCAGCGACAGCAATGCCGCCGTATTGTTCCGCGCGCGCACTCATCACTGGTGACAAACCGCCTAAAGCAATCACTGGCATATCTGCTAATACGGCCAATTCTGCCCATGCTTGCCAGCCTAGCGGCGCGGTTTCAGGATGGCTTTGAGTGACAAAAACAGGTGACAGAAACATACCGATGACTGGCGGTAATTGCTGCTCTAAACGCATATGTGCCAACTGATTCGCCGCATCAATACTCTCGGCATCGTGACAACTTACTATTAATGGATAACTTGAAGAATGGCTTAAAGCATTGTTGCAGTCAGATACATCCTTGCTCTGATGACTATTTGACCATTGCATAAGCTGCGTCTGTGTTAAATGACTCGCTACGATTTGGCGGTTTATAGCTATCTCATTCGCCTCATTGCTATTTAATACATGAGTTAATGCCTCAGTTAATTTATCAGTTAACGCATCAGGCACAATCGCATGGATATCAGGACGTAAGCGTAACAATTGCTGCACACTATCTTCTGTATCTGTGGCTTTTGGTCGGATATAAACCCAAGCATCTTGTTTTAGATGCGCCACATGATACTGCAACCATGCTGCGGCAGAATCAGCTGCATCGTTAAAGTGTGCCAATGGATAGGTAATCGCTATCTGAGCCGGTAAGCGCAACCATGCAAGAATGGTCTTATTGGCGGCTGGCAAATGGTAACCTCCCGCCAGTAACTTCGATTTATCCACCCATGTTAGCGCTTGCCCTTCTAAACCTTGCTTACGATGTTTATGCGCTTCGTACTGCTGTGCGCTCAGGGCTACTTTATAGACCTGTAAGCATACTTGCTTATCACCATAGTCATGATGCAGACGCCCAAGCTTGACCGCGATATTACTCGTAATATCGATGCCCGTCTCTTCAGCGACTTCACGAATTAGCGCTTGCTTGGCAGTTTCATGACTATCAATCTTGCCGCCGACAAACTCATAACGATTGCCTTGATGCTGTGAGCCATCTCTAAACCCTAGCAAATACTGATTTTCATAATAAATGACCGCTACCGCGACATTGACGACAGTTATTGCCTTGGTTTCGCTTGCTTTATTTTCATCTAATGGATGCTTTCTTGCGGTTATTGTTTGATTTGCCATCTTGATGCCCTTTATCAATGCGTTTATCGGTGCGTATTATCAATACATCGATACTTTGTTATTTTGGTTTATAGCCTTGGTAGACTTTATAGCCTTTGTAAATACGGCGTTATATAAGTTTACATAATAGCCGTCATTTATTTTATCAAAGAGCTTGCAAAAACTGCCAATGTAAATGATAATTATTATCGTTAATAACTTACTTTATATCACTTTTCGTACTGAACTATTTTATCAAAAGGAATTTACTATGAGCATGGTCATCTCTCGTTACTTAAACTGCCGTGAAAACCGCTTGCCTACGCTGCAGTCACAGCACCTATTTGCGCTGACCAAAGAGGTGCGTATCGAGCATGAAGGCGAAGAATACCGCCTACGCTTAACCCGTAACAACCGCTTAATTTTAACCAAATAAACAGACTGCCCATCTCATAAAAAAACGCCTTTTGATAAAGGCGTTTTTTATTGGATAAAATGAAATCACTTGCTAACTCTCGACTGACTAACCAACCAACTGACCGCTAGACGATTAAACCATTAGAATTGCCAGCTATAAACCACATCAACCGCATTTTCCGCTGCTGAAGTTGCTTCGACATAAATCCGCCGCGTCAACTGATAACGGATAGACAGGCTGTTTTGGGCATTAAAGACACCGACACCATAGCGAATATATAAATCAGGCGTCACATAACCGGTGACGTTGACGTTGGTATCCTCGCTACTGCCTGACGCATCAACGGTCAGGCTTTGTAAACCAAACACTTGACCTATCTGGTTGGTCAAAGTGCGCGTGCCACTAAGCCCAAAGCTTAAGCCTGCTGCTGCAAGGTTATTGGTCACCTGCGATTTAAAACCCTGCTCACTGATTTGCGTGGCGCTCTTATTATTAATACGACCGGTTATCAAGGCATTCATCGCTTGCTGCTGGGTGAGACCAGCGTTATTAAATACAATGATATTTGGATTTTCCGTGTTGCCTTTGACGCGTACGCCGACTGTTTTACCGCTAATGTTTTTAGCGGCTTCAATGCTAAGATTGGGTTTCATCACATCGCCATTAAAGCGCACTTGACCATAATTGAGCTCTAAATTCTGCCCAAAGGCATCAATATTGGTACGACGCGATACTTGCACCACGCCTTTGGCGCGCATAACACCCGTGCCATTTTGCGTGATATGAATCGCACCGGCTAAAGGAATCACCGCACCAAAACCGCGGAAGTTAATATCATCGCCCAAGTCGATACCGATATCAGCATTGATTGACCAAGGTTTGGAAATGGCTAAAACCTCATCAATATTACCAATCAAACGCCGATCAAGCACGACGGCATCTTCGGTTTGGGTAATAATATCCTCACTGGCTTCTGGTGGACGAATGGTCGCTGATGGCACACTCACGGCGCCAGTGACGTTGACGTAGCGATCACCCGGACGCACGATGATGTCAATATCAGGATTAACCTCGGCCAATAACAATGGCGGCTGGGTTAAGACCAAACGCTCGCCAACAATACTGAGCTTAGCCTGTAGTTTTTGTTGCCAATTAACCGTACCTGTTAGCGTTCCCGTGCCTGTACCACTGTTAAAGGTACCATCGATAGTCGCTTGCGTGCCGCGAATTTTGGCATCGACATTTACCTTTCTTAAATTCACGGGTAAATCAAGCATCGCGATGCGACCATTAACCAATTTTACATCACCATAGAACTGTGGCTTATCGAGCGTGCCACCTAAGCCACCCGCCATAGTGATATTGCCTTCGAGCACCCGCATACCAGGGAAGAATGGCTTAAATACCGCCAAATTAAGCTCGTTAAGTACTAATGCGCCCGAGATGGGTTTCGGTGTTTTATAGGGGTCAATGATGACTTCGGCATAGCCACGCGCACCATGACCGGTATTGATATCCGTACGTATTTTTAGACCATCTGGTACTGATACCGCAATCAGCGATACCCGCTTATATGGCAAGGTAACCGGCTGACTATCGCCATCTTGAATGAGGCCGATTTTGCCATTATCAGAATACAGAGTGGTATTAATCGTTGGCGGACGACCGCGTTGCCAACCGACGATGGCTTTACCATTAATTTTCGCTTGCCAATCAATGTCTTTTGGTAAAAATACTGCAAACAAAGACGTATCCAAATTTTGTACGGCCAAATTAACCTGACCACTGGCAGGTGAGGCAATTAAGTTTTCACGTAAACACAGCTTGCCCGTTTGATCAGCCGCTTGCCAACAGTGGGCGGCGAGCTGTACCTTTAAGTCCGTTGATTGATTGCCTTGTTTTTTGGGCAAATTCACAATGAGCTGGGCAGGTTGTAATTGATTTAACGTCGCGTATTTTGATTTGACGCGGCCTTTACCAATCACCCCTGACCAGCTGAGCTTATCGCGATTAAAGCCACCTTTGAGCTTGGCAGAGATATCAAGCTCGTCATTGGCCACATCAAGATTGACCACATGCGCCTGTTCAGTCCCATTAAAGGTTGCATTAATCTTCTTAAAGCTTTGCCCTGCAACATCCAAACCTTCAGCACTGATAATAAGCTGACTTGGGCTATTGAATAAATTGACCAGCTTGCCGCGGATACGACCTTGACGCAAAATAAAGCCCGGTAGCGCAAGACGCTCACCAACCAAATCGATATAAATCGTTGGCAGCGCCTGTCCTGCTGGCTGCGATAAGGTCGCCCCGCCCGTCACTTTACCAGCAAGCTTATCTGAGAGCTGGTCGAGACTGGTGATATTAATCTTAGCTTGTAGCTGCTTCGCATTACCATTGGCAGTAAGATAATTATCGCCCCAACGCAGCACCAAATTATTGGCATTTAAGCTGTCGATTAAGGCA
>NZ_CAJHBF010000024.1:0-37995 GCF_904846565.1 Psychrobacter sp. CMS30
TAGACCAAATTAACTTGTCATGGATACGCCGCTTCTTACCAGTGACCGCTGTGATCATTGGTATGCGCTATAACAGTCAGCTGATTGCTGCAGTGATTGGCGTGGCGCAAGCGACTTTTGCCCCTGAAGCCAAACTTGCTAACCGTGCGATTACCGACGATAGCAGTAGTGAAGCCGAAGTGAGCAAACCTGCTAGCGATGATAAGCAGCAAGATACTGAGAAACAAGATACTGAGAAACAAGATACTGAGAAACAAGATACTGAGAAACAAGATACTGAGAAAAATGCTAAGAAAGAGTCAGGCGAAGATACTGACAGCAAAAAAGAATCCGCTAGAGGCAATGATAAAGACGTCGCGGAAGAAACCGAGAAAGTAAGCGATAAAAAAGACGCTAAAAAGGGTAGTGCGGACAAAGTGGCTGACAAGCAAAGCAAATAGAAATAATGTCGCCCTTTATGAGCTTAGTACTTAGTTTTTTTTAATTTATCTTTTACTATATTATAAGTACGGTGCGCATTTAGTGCTAAAATGGGCGGTGCTCTCTTTTTTCCATTGAGCTTTTACTCATTAAGATTTTTCTCATTAAATATGAGATACTCTTTGATAATAAGCTTGAAAAATAAGATAGCATCACCATTTAGCTCTCATAAATTGCTATTTGTTTATTTCTAAATATCTTATCTGAACGATGTATGACGCTACTTTCGATACCATATTTAACAAACTGCTTTTTAGCCAGATTTTAACTAAAAACAGATAAAGTGGTATAGTGGTAGGCGTAATGCATATCTATCGAATGTTGTAAAGTACAATCACTCATAAGTGGTTGAAATAGCAGCAACAACTCTTTATAATACACTGTCCTAAAAATGGGTGTTCCGAAATCTGTCGTTAATGTCAGATGGTTGGCGCATTGCCCCATTTTTTTGTTTTATACCAAACGGGAGAAGGATGCCTCATGGCAACAACTAACCAATTGATTCGTAAAGGTCGCAAAACCATCAAGGAAAAGTCAAAAGTTCCTGCGTTGGAAGCGTGCCCACAACGCCGTGGTGTATGTACTCGCGTATATACTACTACCCCTAAAAAACCTAACTCAGCCATGCGTAAAGTATGTCGTGTACGTTTGACTTCAGGCTATGAAGTATCAAGCTACATCGGCGGCGAAGGTCATAACCTACAAGAGCACAGTGTTGTTCTTATCCGTGGTGGTCGTGTAAAAGATCTACCAGGTGTACGTTATCACACCGTTCGTGGTGCACTAGATTGCGCAGGCGTTAAAGACCGTAAACAAGGTCGTTCTAAATATGGTGCTAAGAAGCCTAAAGCTTAATAACTAAATGTTATTAGCTAAGCTTTTTTGTATCACCCATTAACTGTGCATGGGTCTGGTGTTAACGGTATTTTGTTAAATTAATGATTATTAAATGAATAATTTGCTGTTATAACATACCGCCATGCAGTAAGGCTGACTGACAACTCGATATAACGCCATCCAATATCAATTGGTGCGAGATTGTGAATGTCAGACACTCCTGAAGAAAAGGATTATTATTATGCCAAGACGTCGCGTCGTTGCTACCCGTGAGATCCTACCGGATCCTAAGTTTGGTAGCCAAACTGTTGCAAAATTCATCAACCATGTCATGAGTCATGGTAAAAAATCTACTGCTGAGCGTATCGTTTACGGTGCTCTTGAAACAGTTAGCGAAAAACGTAAGATCGAAGACCCAGTCGCTTTCTTTGAAGAAGTTCTAGAAAACGTCCGTCCAATGGTCGAAGTAAAAGCTCGCCGTGTCGGTGGTGCAACCTACCAAGTACCAATGGAAGTACGCCCCTCCCGTCGTACTGCCTTGGCTATGCGTTGGTTAGCTGAAGCTGCTGCTAAGCGTTCTGAAAAATCAATGGCTTTGCGTCTTGCAGGCGAATTGAATGATGCTGCTGACGGCAAAGGTAATGCTATGAAAAAGCGTGACGAAGTTCACCGCATGGCAGATGCTAACAAAGCATTCTCTCATTACCGTTTCTAAGCTGGTCTTATCTTTTAATTCTAGCCTAGACGCTTAGGATTAACGGTTTCGGCCAGTTAATCCTTGTATTGTTGATTTATTCTATTGATTGCCGCCATCATCATTGGGTTGTTTAATTATTCTCATCGTAAGGTGATTGAATCGTTAAACCACTTAGATGGCGGACATCTGTCAAGATGCTGTTCTGAAAGGGATACTACTTCGAGAAGCCTGCAAACTTACAAAGCTTGTAACGCTCACAAAGAAAGTTTCCTGAGTTTGATGCCGCTATATTCTTATATTTGCTCTTTTTTTGTCCGTATTTGGCCCAATAATCAGTAAGTAATATTACGAAGTCCGATGGCTTTGTCATAGAGAGTATGAGGTAGAGACACAACACATTATTATATACACGAATTTCCCTAGGAAAACACTATGGCTCGTAAAACTCCCCTAAAGCGCTATCGCAATATTGGTATCTCAGCGCATATTGATGCTGGTAAGACGACCACAACTGAACGTGTTTTGTTCTATACTGGTGTTAGCCACAAGCTTGGCGAAACCCATGATGGTGCAGCTACCATGGACTTTATGGAGCAAGAACAAGAGCGCGGTATTACCATTGCTTCTGCGGCGACGACTTGTTTTTGGTCAGGTATGGCAAAACAGTTCGACGAACATCGCATTAACATCATTGACACCCCAGGTCACGTTGACTTCACGATTGAAGTTGAACGTTCTATGCGTGTACTTGATGGCGCGTGCATGGTTTACTGTGCAGTAGGCGGCGTTCAGCCACAGTCTGAGACCGTATGGCGTCAGGCAAACAAATATAAAGTACCACGCTTAGCATTCATTAACAAAATGGATCGTGTTGGTGCTGATTTCTACCGTGTGGTAGAACAGATCAAAACTCGTCTAGGCGGCAAAGCTGTACCATTGGTTATTCCAATTGGTAAAGAAGATGACTTTGAAGGCGTTGTGGATCTAGTGACCATGAAAGCCATCTATTGGGACGAAGCGTCTCGAGGTATGGAATATGATGAGCGCGAAATCCCAGTAGAACTACAAGAAAAAGCGGAAGAATATCGTGAGTATCTAGTAGAGAATGCGGCTGAAGCATCAGAAGAATTGATGAATGAATACCTAGAAAATGGTGAATTGACGGTAGAGCAGATTCATGGCGCTATTCGTAAACTAACTATTGATAACGAAATCATTCCACTTCTTTGTGGTACTGCCTTTAAAAACAAAGGTGTACAGAAGATGTTAGACGCGGTTATTCAGTATCTTCCTGCGCCAATGGACGTACCGGCTATTAAAGGTATCCTTGATGACAAAGACGAATCTGAAGGCTTCCGCGAAGCGTCTGATGACGAGCCGTTTGCAGCACTAGCGTTCAAAATCATGAACGATAAGTTCGTTGGTAACTTAACTTTCGTTCGTGTTTATTCAGGTGTTCTAAAGCAAGGCAGTAGCGTTTATAACCCTGTTAAAATGAAGCGTGAGCGTGTTGGCCGTATCGTTCAGATGATGGCAGATGCTCAGGTAGAGCTACAAGAGATCCGCACGGGTGATATCGCAGCGTTAGTTGGCATGAAAGATGTCACTACTGGTGATACCTTATGTGATGAGCAAAATGTTATCACGCTAGAGCGTATGGAATTCCCAGATCCAGTTATCAGCCTAGCGGTTGAGCCTAAGACTAAAGCTGACCAAGAAAAAATGTCAATTGCTTTGGGTCGTTTGGCAAAAGAAGATCCATCATTCCGTGTACATACTGACGAAGAGTCTGGTCAGACGATCATCAGTGGTATGGGTGAGCTACATTTGGAAATTCTTGTTGACCGTATGAAGCGTGAGTTTAACGTTGAAGCAAACATCGGTGCGCCGCAGGTTGCTTATCGTGAAACGATTCGGAACACGGTTGAACAAGAAGGCAAATTCGTACGTCAGACTGGTGGTCGTGGTAAATTCGGTCACGTTTGGTTACGTCTTGAGCCTCTGGATCCAGCGGGCGAAGTTCTATATGAATTCTCTGAAGAAGTTGTTGGTGGTACAGTACCAAAAGAATTCCACGGTGCGGTTGATAAAGGTATTCAAGAACGCATGAAAAACGGCGTACTTGCTGGTTACCCAATCGTTGGCGTTAAAGCAACCTTGTATGATGGTTCTTACCATGATGTTGACTCGGATGAGTTATCATTTAAAATGGCTGGTTCTATCGCATTCCGTAAAGGCTTCATGGCGGCAAACCCAACCCTACTTGAGCCAGTAATGAAAGTAGAAGTTGAAACTCCTGAAGACTACATGGGCGATATCATGGGCGATCTTAACCGTCGTCGCGGTATGGTTCAAGGCATGGAAGACTTGCCTGGCGGTACTAAACAGATTCGTGCTGAAGTACCATTAGCGGAAATGTTTGGTTATGCCACACAAATGCGCTCAATGTCTCAAGGCCGTGCAACCTATTCAATGGAATTCCAAAAGTACGCTGAGATTCCAAAATCAGTTGCAGAATCTATCATCTCTAAATTCAACTCTAAAGATGATGACGAGTAAATAATACGTATTAATCTGACAATATCGAGCATATCTCTGTATTGTCGGTAGAGAATCCGCCAATAATTGGTTAAAAGACTTGTTAT
Organism: Psychrobacter sp. CMS30; assembly: GCF_904846565.1. Lineage (NCBI taxonomy): Bacteria > Pseudomonadati > Pseudomonadota > Gammaproteobacteria > Moraxellales > Moraxellaceae > Psychrobacter > Psychrobacter sp. CMS30. Next base: position 4,660 of record NZ_CAJHBF010000024.1, read on the forward strand.
TGGCCGCGATTTTCTTATAATATCTGCACATTAGTATGTGCACCCTTTTAACAACTATTTTAATGTGGCCAGTAATGCTTTAACCCTAGTACGTAAAATGTCGTACTTATATAAGTTAAGCACTGACCCCAAAAAAAAAGAGGAAATACCCATGGCAAAGGCCAAGTTTGAACGCAGCAAGCCACACGTCAACGTCGGTACCATCGGACACGTTGACCACGGTAAAACAACCCTAACCGCCGCTATCGCAACCGTAGCAGCAATCACCTCTGGTGGCGAAGCCAAAGACTACGCGTCTATTGACTCAGCACCAGAAGAAAAAGCACGTGGCATCACCATCAACACCTCACACGTAGAATATGACACCCCATCACGTCACTACGCACACGTCGATTGCCCAGGTCACGCCGATTATGTTAAAAACATGATCACCGGTGCCGCTCAAATGGACGGCGCAATCCTAGTTGTATCAGCAACTGACGGCCCTATGCCACAAACCCGTGAGCACATCTTGCTTTCACGTCAGGTTGGCGTACCGTACATCATCGTCTTCATGAACAAGTGTGACCTTGTTGATGACGAAGAATTGCTTGAGCTAGTAGAAATGGAAGTTCGTGAACTTCTTAACGACTACGACTTCCCAGGTGATGACACCCCAATCGTAAAAGGTTCAGCCACCCAAGCCCTTAAAGGCGACGAAGGCAAATATGGCCAACCAGCCGTAGTAGAACTACTAGGTATCCTAGATACTTATATCCCAGAGCCAGAGCGTGACATCGACAAAGCATTCCTAATGCCAATCGAAGACGTATTCTCAATCTCAGGTCGTGGTACTGTTGTTACTGGTCGTGTTGAATCTGGTATCGTACGTGTTGGTGACGAAATCGAAATCGTTGGTATCCGTGACACGCAAAAAACCACCTGTACTGGTGTAGAGATGTTCCGTAAACTGCTTGACGAAGGTCGTGCAGGCGAAAACTGTGGCGTACTACTACGTGGTACCAAACGTGAAGACGTACAACGTGGCCAAGTACTTGCTAAGCCAGGTTCTATCACCCCTCACACCAAGTTTGACGCTGAAGTATACGTACTGTCAAAAGAAGAGGGTGGTCGTCACACACCATTCCTAAACGGCTATCGTCCACAGTTCTACTTCCGTACTACTGACGTAACTGGCGCAATCCAATTACAAGACGGTACTGAAATGGTTATGCCTGGTGATAACGTTGAGATGGGCGTAGAGCTTATCCACCCAATCGCTATGGACAAAGGTCTACGCTTTGCAATTCGTGAAGGCGGCCGTACGGTAGGCGCTGGTGTTGTTGCTAACGTACTTAGCTAAGCATTAAAGCACTAACGCTATCAGAGTAATCTGATCACGTTAAGCAGTTAGAAAAAAGCCATCCTTGTAAGAGGGTGGCTTTTTTTGTGGGTGTAGAATAAGTGATTAAATATGAATGGTTGAAGAGTAGGGCTGAATAAGAAGATATTCCCATTTTAACTGTATTTATAAAAATTCGTTTTTAAACCTGCTAGCTATCTATTGTAATTCTTGACTGAGCTTGCTATATTAACGCTGCAGCTTATCAGCACCTTTTATGCTAAATATTTAAGATTATTATGCATATAAAGTGTGTAGATAATAAGGTTTCAGAATAGCGACATTAAGGCGATAGAAGAATTTTATTCCTAAATGCTTGCATTCTATGCCAAATATTGTATAATGCTGTCCTTTACACCCATAGGCGATTGGCTCAATTGGTAGAGCATCGGTCTCCAAAACCGAGGGTTGTAGGTTCGAGTCCTACATCGCCTGCCATCTTCTTATCACATCTTTGTCATACCCCACCATCTCCGAAGTGAGTTCTTTATGAGCAATAATCAAGATAACCTCGAGACTAAGTTATCTGATGCCAAGGCAGTTGCTGGTGGAATGCTGTCCAAAGATAAGCACGTTTCAGCTGGCAATCAAACGACTGCTGTTGAAGTTGCTAAAACTGGTTCAGTAAAAGATGTGATTTTGTGGCTATTAGCCGCAGCGATTTTAATTGGTGCAACGTTAGTTAATCAATACTTACCTGGCTATTGGCAACCTGCCAATGATGTTTGGGTGCGTATTGGTATTATCGCGGCGCTGGTTATCATTGCTTTCGTGTGCTTGGCATTAACAAATCAAGGTCGCGCTTTTAAAATATTATTAAAAGATGCGGCCGTTGAGCTGCGCCGAGTCACATGGCCAGGCAAAGATGAAACCTTCCAATACACATGGCAAGTGCTTGTCATGATTGCGATTGTTGGCTTCCTTGTTTGGTTATTAGATAACTTTTTTAATTGGTTCGTTGGTATCTTTATTGGTTAATGACGCGTATTAGTGTCCTTTAAGCCAAAATTTACTCATAACGACTTAACTGTAATGATCAGGAGCGTGATATGCGTTGGTATATTGTCCAAGCGTTTTCAGGATATGAAAAGCAAGTACAACGTTCATTAACTGATCGTATTAATCGTAGTGACTTTGCTGATTCGTTCGGTGATGTGTTGGTTCCTACTGAAGAAGTCGTCGAAATGAAAGACGGCAAAAAGCGTAAAAGCGAGCGTAAGTTCTTTCCGGGTTATGTATTAATCCAAATGGAGATGAACGACAACACTTGGCACATCGTTAAAGATTGCCCACGTATTATGGGCTTTATCGGTGGCACGCCAGAGACGCCTGCACCTATTACGCAAGTAGAAGCAGATCGCATCTTGAACCGTCTGAACCAGACTGAAGCTGACCCGCGTCCTAAGACTCTATTTGAGCCGGGCGAAGAGTTGTTGGTTATCGATGGTCCATTTACTGACTTTAAAGGGTTGGTTGAAAAAGTGGATTATGAGAAGTCTAAGCTACATTTAACGGTAAACGTATTTAATCGACCGACTCAGGTCGAGCTTGAGTTTAGTAAGGTTGAAAAACTAGACTAAACCTGCCACAAATTCATCAACCGGGGAGCTGTTAGTCAATAAGGGTTATACCACATTGATTTGGCGCTATTACCCATAAAGGAGAGTATCTCATGGCTAAGAAGATTGATGGTTACATCAAACTACAAGTGCCTGCAGGCAAAGCAAATCCTTCACCACCGATTGGTCCAGCATTGGGTCAAAAAGGCGTGAACATCATGGCGTTCTGTAAAGAATTTAACGCTGCGACCTCAAACCAAGAGCCGGGTCTACCGATTCCTACTGAGATCACTGTATACAGCGATAAGTCTTTTACCTTCATCATGAAGTCACCACCAGCTGCATACTTACTACGTAAGGCTGCTGGCATCGCTAAAGGTTCTGGTACACCAAACACCGCTAAAGTCGGTAAAGTGGACCGTGCTCAGTTAGAAGAGATCGTTAAGACTAAAGATGCAGATTTAACTGCTGCTGGTCTTGATGCTGCTGTCCGTACCATCGCTGGTACTGCACGTTCAATGGGTATTACCGTGGAGGGTGTGTAAATGAGCAAACTTACTAAGCGTCAAAAGTTAATCGCTGAGCGTGTAGAAAACGAAAAATTATACACTCTTGAAGAAGCGGTTCAAATCTTAAACGATTTGCCAGCTCTTAAATTTAAAGAGTCTATCGACATTGCAGTAAACTTGGGCGTTGACCCACGTAAATCTGACCAAGTCGTTCGTGGTGCTACCAACCTACCTGCTGGTACTGGTAAAACCAAACGCGTTGCTGTATTTGCTCAAGGCGCTGCTGCTGAAGCCGCCAAAGAAGCTGGTGCTGACATCGTTGGTTTTGAAGACTTAGCAGAACAAATCAAAGCCGGTAATATGGACTTTGACGTCGTTATTGCTGCTCCTGATGCAATGCGTGTTGTTGGTCAATTAGGTACTATCCTAGGTCCACGTGGCCTGATGCCTAACCCAAAAGTTGGTACGGTAACGCCTAACGTTGCTGAAGCTGTAACTAACGCTAAAGCGGGTCAAGCACAGTATCGTGTTGATAAAGCGGGTATTATCCATACCACTATCGGTCAAGTTGGTTTCACTGCTGAGCAAGTTATCCAAAACGCTCAAGCACTAATCACAGATCTAAAGCGTGCTAAACCTGCTACTTCTAAAGGGACTTTCATTAAGAAAATTACCTTGTCTAGCACTATGGGCCCAGGTATCACCATTGATCCTGTTCCATATCGCACAGCGAAATAATTAAACATCTGCCTTTATTTGACGATTTCAAATAAAGGCCGCAAAAATATTTTAAAGAATTAGGTCAGCGTAGCAAACGCTATGCTGTCTAAGACCGTAGGTAGAAAGCGGTTTTGCGTTATTATTAATGATTTTCGGATTGCTGATAATAACAATGAGCTGCTTTTGTTAATCGACGACAGATGAAAATCTTAGTTGTCCTACGCAGACGGTGACCCACCCAGTTGTTGATAAGAGCCGATAGGGCAACCTATCACTTGATGTCATTCTGATAACGGTGCCGTAATCAGTCGTTATGAGTGAATTCTTCATGGAATTTATAAATAACGTATCGTATCAAGTCAGTCTTAGTATGAATTAGATTGATTAGATTAAAGGAGTCAACTTATGGCATTAACGCTAGAGCAAAAACAACAAGTTGTGGCTGAAGTGTCTGAAGTTGCTGCTAATGCTTACTCAGCAGTAGCTGCCGAATATCATGGTATTGGTGTTGCAAAGCTTACTAAGCTACGCGAACAAGCCCGTGAGAAAGGCGTCGTTTTGAAAGTGGTAAAAAACACCCTAGCAAAACGCGCGTTTGAAGGCACTAAGTTTGAGAGCATGTCAGACCGTATGACTGGTCCACTACTTTTGGCTTTCTCTATGGAAGATTTGGGATCTGCTGCTCGAGTTGTTTTCGAGTTCAGTAAAGATAACAAAGCTTTAGAGACCAAATTGGTATCAGTCGGTGGTGAAGTTTATGGTCCAGAAGAGCTAGAGCGCGTATCGAAGCTACCAACTCGCGACGAAGCAATCTCTATCCTAATGGCTACTATGAATGCACCAGTTACCAAGCTTGTTCAAACTATGAACGCTGTTCCTAGTAAGCTTGTTCGCACTGTAGCAGCAATCAAAGACGCAAAAGAAGCTGCTTAATTGCTTGTTTTAACGTAACTTTGACATCGCCGATTGCACTTTATTGCCAACACTATTTGAAAATTTGGCAAGCAATCCAAGCGATATTAAAACCAACTAAATTTTATCAGATAACGGAGAGTTCTCATGGCACTATCTAAAGATGATGTGTTAAACGCAATCGCTGAAATGTCAGTAATGGATATCGTTGAATTAATCAGCGCTATGGAAGAAAAATTCGGCGTAACAGCTGCTGTTGCTGCTGCTGCACCTGCTGCTGCTGGTCCTGCTGCTGCTGCTGAAGAAAAAGACGAGTTTGACGTAGTTCTTGCCAGCTTTGGCGAGAAGAAAGTTGGCGTAATTAAAGCCGTACGTGAAGCTACTGGTCTTGGCTTGAAAGAAGCGAAAGATTTGGTTGAAAGCGCTCCAGCTCCAATCAAAGAAGGCGTAAACAAAGCTGAAGCTGAAGAGTTGAAAAAGAAACTTGAAGAAGCTGGTGCAACTGTTGAACTAAAATAAGCTGAGCTTATCTTAGTGTTGTACAAAAAAAGCTGGTAATGCCTTGCATTGCCAGCTTTTTTTTATTATAATTCGTAGCTTGACCTTTTGTGTCTGCCAACATACGCATGCAACATCACGGTGGATACCCATCAAAAGGACAGACGATATACATGCAAGTACACTTAGTAGTTATTGAAATCAGTTAATATAAGCTAAACGTCGATCGATGTTTGGCATTTTTTTGTGTCTGCATGCTTTCCCATTAACGCTATAGTTTATACTGATTCTAAAAGTCATTGTTTCTAAAAGTTATAGTTACCCCAGTTACCATTAATTCCGAAAAGTTATAAATATTCGATTATCCATTTAGCATGGTTTTACTGTCAGTAAGTAGGCTCGTAGACGGTAGATATCAGCGACGATATTACTTATGATTGTAGCTGGTGAGTCGTTTGCTGTGTAGTATTAAAAAGCACCATTAAATAGCATGAAATTGAACTTAATACGCAACACCCTTGTTTTAGATATCGACAACGCTTTAAAGGTATCAATAACACTTTAAGTGAATTTATAAAGAGAATCAATAGTATTTAAAGACCAGTGCTTGGCCTTAAGTACTATAGAGTGTAGGGCATTGAAATTTGCAATGTCAGCACCCATATAGGCATGTTTAGATGCCGATTTTACGCTTAAATAAGCTGGCTTAATCATGCACTATACGCGTGAATTAATCATCAGTCATTAAATGAGCATGAATAACCGTTTTATATTATCGTTTACGTCGCTAAGTTTGCATAGTATTAATATCAACTAATATAGATGCACGCTGGCCACGCTTTCAATTTGTTTCCACGTTTACTGTAAGGACTCTCGATGGCATATTCTTATACTGAAAAAAAGCGTATTCGCAAAAGTTTTGCTGAATTGCCTACTGTGATGGACATTCCCTATTTGTTGTCTATCCAAGTAGATTCTTATGAGCAATTTTTGCAAGAGCATAAAAAGCCAAAAGCTCGTGAGAATACTGGTTTGCAAGCTGCGTATTCCTCTATTTTCCCAATTGAGAGTCACTCTGGTAATGCTGAGTTACAATTCGTTGAATATTATTTAGGTACGCCTGAATTTGATGAGCGTGAGTGTATCTTACGCGGCTCGACCTTTGCTGCGCCGATGCGTGTCAAAATTCGCCTAATCATCAAAGACAAAGACAGCAAAGATAAAGACAGCAAAGCGGCAATCAAAGATATCCGTGAGCAAAGCGTCTATATGGGCGAGATGCCATTGATGACTGCCAACGGTACTTTTATTATCAATGGTACTGAACGTGTAATCGTATCACAGCTGCATCGTTCACCGGGCGTATTCTTTGACCATGATAAAGGTAAGTCGCATTCAAGTGGTAAGGTGCTTTATAACGCCCGTATCATTCCTTACCGTGGTTCATGGTTAGACTTTGAATTTGATGCCAAAGATTTGGTTTTTGCTCGTATTGACCGTCGTCGTAAGCTGCTTGCTTCTATCATCCTACGCGCTTTAGGTTTAAGCACGTCTGAGATCTTAGATTTGTTCTTTGATAAAGTGGCGGTTTATAAAGGCGAAGAGCAGTTTGAGATTGATCTGGTAGCTGACCGCTTACGTGGCGAGATGGCGCAGTTCGACATTGTGACGCCTGAAGGTGAAGTGGTTGTCGAGCAGGGCAAACGTATTAATGCTCGCCGTATCCGTCAGCTTGAAGAAGCGGGTATGACCAAAATCTCTATCCCTGATGAATACTTATATGAGCGTATTTTAGCGGAAGACATCGTTGTTAATGACGAAGTTATCGCTAAAGCCAATACGCTGATTGACCATGAATTATTGGTTAAATTAAGTGCGTTTGAAGCCAGTGAGTCTATCAAAGAATTCAGCATTCTGTTCACCAACGATATCGACCAAGGCAGTTATATTGCCGATACGCTACGTGCAGACAGCACCTCAAGCCGTGAAGAAGCCTTGATTGAGATTTATAAAGTCATGCGCCCAGGTGAGCCACCAACGGTTGAAACCGCTGAGAAGCTGTTTGAAAGCATGTTCTTTAACCCTGATCGTTATGACTTATCGAATGTCGGTCGTATGAAGTTTAACCGTCGTTTGGGTCTAGAATTTGAAGATACTGATGACGCTGATATTCAACGCGGTCGTAGCGTCTTGACCAATGATGATATCGTTAACGTCCTAAAAGAATTGATTGAAATTCGTAATGGTCGCGGCGAAGTCGATGATATTGACCATTTAGGTAACCGCCGTATTCGTTCGGTAGGCGAGATGGCTGAAAACCAATTCCGTGTTGGCCTAGTACGTGTTGAGCGTGCGGTTAAAGAGCGTTTAAGCTCAGCGGAATCTGATAACTTATCACCACAAGATTTGATTAACTCAAAGCCAGTAGCGGCTGCGGTTAAAGAATTCTTTGGTTCAAGCCAGTTGTCACAGTTTATGGATCAGAACAATCCATTGTCAGAAGTGACGCATAAACGCCGTGTATCAGCATTAGGACCCGGTGGTCTGACCCGTGAACGTGCAGGTTTTGAAGTACGTGACGTACATGATACCCATTATGGCCGTGTATGTCCGATTGAAACTCCTGAAGGTCCAAACATTGGTTTGATTAACTCACTAGCAACCTTTGCTAAAACCAACAGCTTTGGCTTCTTAGAAACGCCATATCGCCGTGTGGTTGACGGTAAAGTAACAGACGTTATTGAGTATCTATCAGCGATTGAAGAAGTTGGTACTGTTATTGCACAGGCTGATTCACCAGTAACCGCAGAAGGCGCCTTATCTGATGAGATGGTCAGTGTGCGTAGCTATGGTGAATTCGTCCGTATGCCGCCAGAAAAAGTGACGCATATGGATGTGTCACCAAGTCAGGTGGTATCGGTAGCTGCTGGTTTGATTCCGTTCCTAGAGCATGATGATGCTAACCGTGCCTTGATGGGTTCGAACATGCAACGTCAGGCTGTTCCTACGCTACGTGCTGATAAGCCGTTAGTAGGTACAGGTATGGAGCGTCACGTTGCGCGTGACTCTGGTGTTTGTGTTATCGCTAAGCGTGGCGGTGTAATCGAAGACGTTGATGCCTCACGTGTTGTGGTCCGTGTTAATGAAGATGAGATGGTCGCTGGTGAAGCGGGTATTGATATCTATAACCTCGTTAAATATACGCGTTCTAACCAAAACACTTGTATCAACCAACGTATTATCGTAAACCAAGGCGACGAGATTGCTGTGGGTGATATCTTGGCTGATGGTCCATCAACGGATCTTGGTGAGCTTGCACTGGGTCAGAATATTCGCATCGCATTTATGCCTTGGAATGGTTACAACTTCGAAGATTCGATTTTGCTATCTGAAAAAGTGGTGAAAGAAGATCGTTTCACGACCATTCATATTCAAGAATTGACTTGTGTGGCACGTGATACCAAGCTTGGAACAGAAGAAATTACTGCTGATATTCCAAACGTTGGTGAAGCGGCGCTATCAAGCCTTGATGAAGCAGGTATCGTTTATATCGGTGCTGAAGTAGATGCTGGTGATATCTTAGTTGGTAAAGTCACGCCAAAAGGTGAGACGCAACTGACGCCAGAAGAGAAACTACTACGGGCTATCTTTGGTGAAAAGGCTGCTGATGTTAAAGACACCTCATTGCGTGTTCCAACATCAAGCAAAGGTACGGTTATTGACGTGCAAGTCTTTACCCGTGACGGCGTTGAGAAAGATGCGCGTGCAAAAGCGATTGAAAAATCACAGCTTGATAGCTACCGTAAAGATTTAAAAGAAGAGCTACGCATCTTTGAAGAAGCAGCTCGTGGTCGTATCGCAAGCTTGCTTGACGGTCAAAAAGTCAGTGGCGGTTCTGGTCTAAAAGCCGGTACAGTGATGGCATTGGCTGATATGAAAGACATGAGCCTTGAGACTTTGCTTGATATCCAACCGGTTGAAGAAGAAATCTCTGAGCGTCTAACGCAAATCGCTGATTACTTGGTCGATAAGCAAAAAGACATCGATGTTAAATTTGCCGAGAAAAAACGCAAATTGACCGCTGGTGATGACTTACAACATGGCGTACAAAAAATCGTTAAAGTATATCTAGCGGTTAAGCGTCGTATTCAGCCTGGTGATAAAATGGCTGGCCGTCATGGTAACAAAGGTGTGGTATCGCGCATTATGCCGGTTGAAGACATGCCTTATGACGAACATGGCAATACCGTTGATATCGTCTTGAACCCACTCGGTGTACCATCGCGTATGAACATCGGTCAGGTTCTAGAGACTCACTTAGGTATGGCAGCAAAAGGCTTGGGCGAAAAGATCGATGGTATGCTCAAAGCACAAGCAGCGATTAAAGATTTGCGTGATTTCTTAGACCAAATCTATAACAAAGTGGGCGGCGAGCAAGTGGATCTTGATAGCTTAAGTGATGATGACATCATGGCGCTAGCGGACAACTTACGCGGCGGCGTACCGATGGGTACCGCAGTATTTGATGGTGCTCATGAGCATCAAGTCAAAGACTTGCTAGAGCTTGCTGGTATGGCGCGTGATGGTCAGCAAACATTATATGACGGTCGTACTGGTCAGAAGTTTGACCGCCAAGTAACCGTTGGTTATATGTATATGCTGAAACTTAACCACTTGGTTGATGACAAAATGCATGCGCGTTCTACTGGTTCTTACTCACTAGTGACGCAGCAGCCGCTCGGTGGTAAAGCACAGTTTGGTGGTCAGCGCTTCGGTGAGATGGAAGTCTGGGCACTAGAAGCATATGGCGCGACTTATACCTTGCAAGAGATGCTGACGGTGAAGTCGGATGACGTTGAAGGCCGTACCCGTATGTACAAAAACATTGTCGATGGTGAGCAATATATGGATCCAGGTATGCCTGAATCGTTTAACGTGTTGACCAAAGAAATCAAATCACTGGGTATCAATATTGAGTTAAAGCAAACCCATTAAGCACGGCTGACTGAAGCTACCTTTAACATAGCTTTAGTTAATTATTATCCTTAGTGGTCAATCTAGAAGCAGTACGCGCATAGCTGCTGCTTTTAGTGATTTGTCTCAACCCTATTCATTGCCTTCATTCATCTTAGCCGCGCTCCTAGCACGCTGTCAGATGATTATAAAGATAACGGAGAAGCAACTTGAAAGATTTACTCGATATCATGCAAAGCCCTACCGGCAACGGTAACCAAGAGTTTGATAGTATTCAAATTACCTTAGCCTCACCTGACGTGATCAAATCATGGTCACATGGTGAAGTTAAAAAACCAGAAACGATTAACTATCGTACGTTTAAGCCTGAGCGTGATGGTCTGTTCTGTGCCAAAATCTTTGGTCCAGTAAAAGACTTTGAGTGTTTATGTGGTAAATACAAACGCCGTAAGTTCCAAGGTGTTATTTGTGAAAAATGTGGCGTTGAAGTCACGACTGCTAAAGTACGTCGCGATCGCATGGGTCATATTGACTTAGCCAGCCCTGTTGCGCATATTTGGTTCTTAAAATCATTACCAAGCCGTATCGGTCTATTGCTAGACATGACGCTTCGTGATATCGAACGCGTCCTATATTTTGAAAGCTATATCGTCACAGAACCTGGTCTGACTTCTTTAGAGAAGTATCAGCTGCTTGATGATGAAGATTATTATAAAGCGCTTGAAGAGTTTGGCGATGAATTCACTGCCAAAATGGGTGCTGAAGCGGTTCAAGACCTATTAAAAGACATCGATTTAGATATCGAAATTGATGAGCTGCGTGAAGCAATTCCGCAAACCGGTTCTGAAACCAAGCTTAAAAAGATGTCTAAGCGTCTTAAGTTATTAGAAGCCTTCCGTGATTCTCATAATAAGCCTGAGTGGATGGTAATGAATATCTTACCAGTACTACCACCAGATTTGCGTCCGCTAGTACCACTAGAAGGCGGCCGTTTTGCGACCTCAGATCTAAACGATTTATATCGCCGCGTGATTAACCGTAACAACCGTTTAAAGCGTCTATTAGAGCTAAGCGCCCCTGATATCATCGTACGTAACGAAAAACGTATGTTGCAAGAATCAGTCGATGCCTTGCTTGATAACGGTCGTCGCGGTCGTGCGATTACTGGTAGTAACAAGCGTCCATTGAAATCTTTGGCAGATATGATCAAAGGTAAGCAAGGTCGTTTCCGTCAAAACTTACTTGGTAAGCGTGTTGACTACTCTGGTCGTTCGGTGATTGTTGTTGGTCCTACGCTACGTCTACATCAGTGTGGTCTACCGAAGAAAATGGCACTTGAATTGTTTAAGCCATTTACTTATAACAAATTATTGTCTCATGGTTTAGCAACGACGATTAAAGCTGCCAAAAAGATGGTAGAGCGTGAAGAGCCACAAGTGTGGGATATGCTGGCCATGGTTATCCGTGAGCATCCAGTACTCTTGAACCGTGCGCCAACGCTTCACCGTTTGGGTCTACAAGCATTTGAGCCAGTATTGATTGAAGGTAAAGCCATCCAGCTGCATCCTCTAGTCTGTACCGCGTTCAACGCCGACTTTGATGGTGACCAAATGGCCGTTCACGTGCCATTGACCCTAGAAGCGCAGCTTGAATCACGTGCATTGATGATGTCGACCAACAACATCTTGTCGCCTGCTAACGGTGATCCAATCATCGTACCATCACAAGACGTTGTATTGGGTCTGTACTACATCAGCCGTTCGTCAATCAATTCTAAAGGCGAGGGCATGATTTTTGCCACCGTTAATGAAGCATTGCGTGCGATTGGTTCAAACGATTTGCATGTAAACGCCAAGATTAAAGTACGTGTGACTGAAACTCATGTCGACGAAGAAGGTAATGAGACTAAAGAAGTCAAGTTACAAGACACCGTCGCTGGTCGTCTACTTATCTGGAACATTATGCCTAAAGGTATGTCGTTCGATGAGTGTAACGAAGAGATGACGAAGAAAAATATCTCTAAATTGATCAACTCTTGCTACCGTAAAGTTGGCGTGAAAGAAAGTGTTATGTTTGCTGACCAATTGATGTACCTTGGTTTTGCCCAAGCAACACTGTCTGGCGTGTCTATCGGTATCGATGACATGGTCATTCCGCCAAGCAAAGTACAAATCATTGAAACCGCAGAAGCGGAAGTTCGCGAGATTGAAGACCAGTTCGAGCAAGGTTTTGTGACTGCGGGTGAGCGTTATAACAAAGTTGTCGATATTTGGTCACGTACCAATGATAAAGTCGCGAAAGCGATGATGGACAACTTAGCGACTGATAAAATCTTAAATGCTAAAGGTGAAGAAGAAGAGCAGAAATCCTTTAACTCTATCTTTATCATGTCAGATTCTGGTGCTCGTGGTAGTGCGGCACAGATTCGTCAGTTGGCAGGTATGCGTGGTTTGATGGCAAAACCGGATGGCTCAATCATTGAGACGCCGATTAAAGCCAACTTCCGTGAAGGTTTGACCGTACTTCAGTACTTTATCTCAACGCATGGTGCCCGTAAAGGTCTTGCGGATACCGCACTGAAAACGGCTAACTCGGGTTACTTGACCCGTCGTTTGGTTGACGTGGCACAAGATTTGGTTATTACCAGTGAAGACTGTGGTACTGAGCAAGGCTTGCTCATGAAGCCGCATATTCAAGGTGGTGAAATCATTGAGAAGCTCGGTGAGCTAGTACTTGGTCGTGTGACTGCTCGTGATGTAACGTATAACGATGATGCTGATAAAGTATTGATTCCAGCGGGTACATTAATCGATGAGCATTGGGTAAATGTGCTTGATAACAACGCGATTGATGATATCTGGGTACGTTCGGTTATTACTTGTGATATCGAACATGGCGTTTGTTCACAGTGTTATGGTCGTGACCTTGCCCGTGGTCATAAAGTCAATATCGGCGAGTCAGTCGGTGTTATGGCAGCCCAGTCTATCGGTGAACCTGGTACTCAGTTAACGATGCGTACTTTCCACGTTGGTGGGGCAGCAAGTTCAGCCTCTGTGGATAACAGCATCTCAGCACGTAATGCTGGTCAAGTGCACTTTGAGAACATGAAAACAGTGCAACATACCGATGGTCACTTGGTTATCGTGTCGCGTTCAGCTGAACTGGCGTTGACTGATGAGCTTGGTCGTGAACGTGAGCGCTATAAAGTTCCTTATGGTTCAAGCGTGCTTGTGAAAAACGAAGAGCAGGTCGAAGGCGGTCAGACTATCGCTAAATGGGATCCGCACACGCATCCAATTATCACAGAATTTGCTGGTACTGCACGCTTCAGTGACATCACTGATGGTATGACAGCGACGGTAAAAGTTGATGATGCAACCGGTATGAGCTCGTTTGAAATTTTAGCGACTCGTGACCGTTCAAGCTCAGCCAAAGACTTACGTCCGGCGATTATCTTGAACACTGACGAAGGTAAAGAAGTGGTTTACTTCTTACCAGCTGAAACCATCATTCGCGTTAGCGACGGTGAAAAAGTAGCAGCCGGTTCGATCCTAGGTCGTGTACCACAAGCATCATCAGGTACTAAAGATATTACCGGTGGTCTACCACGTGTTGCTGACTTATTTGAAGCACGTCGTCCGAAAGATCATGCCATCATGGCAGAGATGTCGGGTGTAGTCAGCTTCGGTAAAGAAACCAAAGGTAAAAACCGCTTCATTATCACCAATGAAGATGGTGAGATTCATGAAGAGCTGATCCCGAAATGGCGTCAAATCAACGTCTTTGAAAACGAGACAGTTGCTCGTGGTGAGGTTATCGCTGATGGTCCACAAAACCCGCACGATATCCTACGTCTGAAAGGACAAACCGCGCTTGCTGACTATATCGTTAACGAAGTACAGGACGTATACCGCTTGCAGGGTGTAAAAATCAACGATAAGCACATCGAAGTTATCATTCGTCAGATGCTGCGTAAAGTTGAAGTAACGGACGGCGGCGATTCAAGCCACTTTAAAGGTGATCAAGTTGAATATGCTGATATCAAAGCCTTGAATGCTAAACTGGAAGCGGAAGATAAATTCCCAGTACAGTATGAGCGTCAATTACTTGGTATTACCAAAGCAAGTCTGGCAACAGAAAGCTTTATCTCAGCGGCGTCGTTCCAGGAAACCACTCGTGTTCTAACTGCGGCTGCCGTAACTGGTAAAGTGGATGAGCTACGTGGTCTGAAAGAAAACGTCGTTGTTGGTCGCTTGATTCCTGCCGGTACTGGTCTTGCTTATCATAAAGCCCGTAAAGAAAAAGCGGAGCAAAAACTGCAAGATAAAGACTTGAATGCAGCGTTTGATATGACAGCCAGCACTGATAGCAAAGACTTTGCAAGCTTTGATGAAGCGTTTGCCCAAGAGCTTAACCAAGGCAATCACTAATCTAAATAACGCTTAGTTTTTTTCTCAATAAAAAAGCCAGCCTAAGTTGCTGGCTTTTTTGTGGCTTAAAGAAAATAAATCAGGTAAATTATTTGTTTAGAATGTGACTTCAGAAAATAGTACACTGCTATATAGATGGTTTTTTAAATGTTTCTAAATATATGTTTCTAAATATATATCCTAATCGCAAAACAAAGCTTATTAAGCAGTTTTACTTATTCACGTAAAAGCTGTTTAAAAGACCTATTATTATAATCGTAATACCTATTAAACAAATCATTCACTAAATAACAAGGATAGGCGCATGGCAGGTAAGACTCGCGTTGCCAAATACCAAGCTGACCGTACCAATCAAAAGCTGTATTTTTGTCGTTTGGCTTGTCAGGCGGCCGGTAATACTAACGATAAACAGCTCTATCAAGCCCATTGTGAAACCGCTATTTTTCACCTATACGGGACATATCTTGCTTTTGTACAAGAACTTGGGCATTTTTATGGTTTAAGTATGACAGCGCCAACCTTAGCAGATATTGAAGAAGCACTCAGCGCCCGTACCCAAGTATCGCCTGAAGTGCAGCGCTTACAACAATTACAGCAACAAGGTTTTTTAGCCAATATAGAGCATGCTTATCAGCGCTGCTTGTATGCGGTATTGCCTGATAATGTTATCGATGAGAAGACGGGTAGTGAGATAAAAGAAGCGCCTGATTTGATTGTAAATGTTGTGACGTTATCGAATCAGTGGTTGCCAGACGAAGCGACCATACGTGAATGGCGTCAGCAGTTTGCGGAGCTGATTGAGCAGCTACGTGCTGGTATGGTAGAGTTTTAATATCATCAGCCGCTTTTCAAATCAATTCCCTTTAAGCTTATAAATTCGCCTTAACTTCAAATACAGGCTCTAAAAGCGCAAAAAAAAGGTCTTGCGCAGCAAACTGAGCAAGACCTTTTTTATGAAACTATTAACCAGAATAGTGGTTTATTTATTCTGGCATCGGCGGCATACGCTCAACTGGCGTTGCTGATAAAGGTTTTTTTTGAGGATTGCTGTCATCAGTACGACTTGGCTTCGGTTTCTCAGGAGCTGGTCGATTTTGAATTTGCTCTTCAACTGGTTCAGGAGCAGGGGGCTTACGTTGCTGGGTGGTGGTCTTAACGGGTTTTGCTGATTTACCCTCATCGGCAGTATCGTCTTCAAGCTCGGCAGCACCTTCATCCATCATTTCTATAATGCTCTGCTTTTGCTTCTTTGATTTGGCACGGTTATTAATAGAGACCCATTGATGAGGGGTGTCTTTTAGTTGGGCTTTCATAAAGTCCATCCAAACCGGCAGCGCTGCTACGCCGCCATACTCGCGGCGACCCAGCGTTGATGGCTGATCAAAGCCCATCCATACAACCGTGGCATTGGTAGGATGAAAACCTGCAAACCAAGCATCTTTCGCTTCATTCGTCGTTCCGGTCTTACCGCCAATATCATCACGTCCTAAGGCTCTTGCTTTCACAGCCGTACCGCGCTGGACAACATCGCGTAAGATATCTGCCATCTCAAAAGCAACTCTAGGTTTTAAAATACGCGGTGCTTGTTCAGCACGTACGTACTGTACCACCGGCGCTTTTAGGCGATCTGAATATGGGCTTGCATCATAAACATCTAAATCAAGCGCTTTATCATCTTTTGCTATCTTGTCGTTACTGTCTGCTTTTAGCTCAGCGTCTTTTTTATCTGTCGCTTTGTCTTTAGCACTAACGTTTTCATCTTTAGCAGCAGCTGCTTTATTCTCTGCTTCTATTTTTGCTTCATAATCCTTGATAAGCTTTTTATTGACAGCGTCAAGCTGCTCATTAAAGCATAAGGCGCAAGCTTGCTGCGGGTTGGCTTGAAACAGCAGCTTATTATCATAGTTATAAATTTGTTCGATAAAATAAGGCTGGATACGATGTCCGCCATTAGCAAAGGTGGCATAAGCCGTGGCCATCTGTAATGGCGTTGCCTGACCGGCGCCCAAAGCTAATGACAAAGTTGTAGGCAGCTTTTCTTTATCAAGGCCAAATTCGTCTAACAAATTGCGCGCATCAGAGATACCAATTGCTTGCAGTAAACGAATAGAGACTAAGTTACGAGATAGATAAAGCCCACGGCGTAAGGTGATATCGCCTAAAAAACGTTGGTCGGAATTCTTAGGTTTCCAGTCACCTACTTGAATAGGGCGATCTGAAACAATACTGTCTGGACGATAGCCTTTTTCTAAAGCAGTGGTATAAACCAGTGGCTTAATCGTTGAGCCTGGTTGACGCCAGCCTTGTAGCGCACGGTTGAATTTACTATGGTTAAAGTCAAATCCCCCTACTAACGCTCGAACGGCACCCGTTTCAGGATTTAGAGAAACCAAGCTACCCTGTACTTCAGGTATTTGTCCCAGTTGCCAATTGCCATTGGTCGTCGGTATCAGGCGCACGATATCATTTTTGCTGACAATCTGACTGGCATTACTCGGAAAGTAGCCGATGCGATCGGCAGAGATATATTTGCGCGCCCAGCTCATACCAGACCAGTTGACCGTTACATTCTCACCAGAGGGCATGGTTGCTTCAAAACTGCGAGCATTGACCTTGGTCACTTTGGCTGGAGACATATTACTATAACGACGGAATTTTTCCAGCGGTTCGCCATTTGCTTCAGCGCCGCGCCAGCCATGACGGTGCTCATAAGCCACCAAACCTGTTAGTATCGCTGATTCTGCCGCTTTTTGTGCTTCGCTATCAACGGTCAAACGCACGCGCCAGCCACCATGCATCACTTGCTCGCCATAGCGGTTGACCAAGGCAGAACGCGTCATCTCTGCCAAATACGGCATATTGACGTCAAGTTTTTCTTGATAAAGATTGATACCAATTGGGGCGTTAATGGCTTCGTCGTGCTGAGCCTTATTAATATAGCCAAGCTCATGCATACGTCCAATAATCCAATTACGGCGGGTGAGGGCGCGACTTGGATTGGCAACCGGGTTATATTTAGATGGAGCTTTTGGCAGACCTGCGAGCATGGCCATTTCGGCAACGGTGAGGTTTTCTAGAGATTTACTATAATATTTTTTCGCAGCGGCGCGAATACCATAAGCGCCTTCGCCTAAATATATTTTATTGACATATAAGGTAAGGATGTCATTTTTGCTCAGCTCGTCTTCGATTTTACGGGCTAAAAACAGCTCTGTCAGTTTGCGGTTTAGGGTGCGCTCTGAGCTTAAGAAATAGTTTTTGGCAACCTGCATGGTAATAGTAGAGCCACCCGTTTGACTCTCATCATCGGTGACCACTTCGGTCACAGCGCGACCAAGACCTTTAATACTAATCCCGCTATGCTGAAAAAATGACGCATCTTCTGCTGCTAAAAAAGCCTGCGTTAAGCCTTTAGGTATTTCTTCAAACGTAACCGGTAGCGATAAACGATTGCCGTACTGACCAATCAGTTTGTCGTCACTACTATATATCTGTAGCGGCATCTCTAGGTTAGCCGTTTTAATCTCTTGAATGCTTGGCAAGGTTGGCGATAAATACATTGCCATACCGTAAAAGCCAATAGGTACGGCAAGTGCTAAGATTAGCGCTAACGCTAAGCAGGCAATGAAAAGCCCCACCAAAAAGTGAATGAGACGAGCGGTAGCATTTTTTTTGGTCATAAGAAGACTTATCAATTAAAGTTTCAATAGATAGGGCATTATACCTTGAACAAAATAAGCAGGTAATAATAAATGTGTAAGTGTTGCTTAATAAGTAATTTAAATGCTTGAATCTATCTGTTAAGTAAAGTATTGTACGGAAATATTACAAATAACTATCAGATTGTACACTTAATATAAGGTATAGAGTTTGTGAGGCTATTTACTTCTAAGAGTCGACATTTGATTGGCGTGGATATTTGCACCACCTCAGTGAAGTTGGTTGACATACAGCGTCAACAGGGAATATTTCACCTAAAATCTTACGGCATAGAAAGGTTGCCGGAAGGCGTAGTCGTCGACAAACTCATTGTAGATACTGAAGCGGTGGGTAATACAATAGCAAGCTTGGCGCGACGTTGCCAAGCTGCGGGTAGCAACGCCGCTACGGCAGTTTCAGGCTCAGCCGTGATTACCAAAATCATCGATATGGATATGGTGCTTAACGACGTTGAGCGTGAAGCGCAAATCCGCTTGGATGCCGATCAATATGTACCTTATCCATTAGAAGATGTTAATTTGGACTTTGAGGTACTGGGTCCGTCTTTGGTTAATGACAATATGGTGCAGGTACTATTGGCCGCCTCACGGTCGGAAAATGTTGACCAAAGAGTGGATGCGCTGACCTTTGGTGGCTTGCAAACCAAAGTGATGGATATCGAATCGCACGCGATTGAACGAGCCTTTGGTTTAATGGCGGATAACTTACCTAATATGCCGGATTTGGTGGCGTTGGTGGATATTGGTCATAATCAAACGACATTATATATTGCCAAAAATGGCGAATTTATCTATAGCCGTGAACAATTATTTGGTGGTGTGCAGCTTACCGAAGCGATACAAAATCGATACGGATTGTCCGCTGAAGAAGCGATGATTAGTAAACGCGAACGTATTTTACCGGACGATTACTATCCCGACGTATTAACACCATTTATAGAAAATACCATTCAACAGATTACTCGTTCTCTACAATTCTACTTCTCTTCTAGTCAATATACCAGTATTGATCATCTGGTGCTTGCAGGTGGCAGTAGTTCTATTGCAGGACTTGCTGGCATGGCACAGCAAAGATTGGGCGTACCTGTGAGTATGGCAAATCCGTTCATCAATATGACCATTGCTCCACATATCGATAATGAGCAATTGGCGCTTGATGCACCCAGCTTAATGGCCGCTTGCGGTCTTGCGTTAAGGAGCTTCGACTAATGGCTCGTATTAACTTATTGCCCTGGCGGCAAGAAGAGCGCGAACGCCGCAATAAAGAATTTATCACTTTGGTGGTGGCCGTTACTTTGCTAGCTCTATTAGCGGCATTCGCTTCATGGAGTTATTTTAACAATGAACTCGATGAGCAATTAGATGCCAATGCACTGATTGAACAAGAAAATGCGCGCCTAGATAAAGCCTTGGTAGAGATTGATAGCTTAGAGCAGCGCCGTGATGACATCGTCTCACGCATGCAGGTTATCCAAGATTTGCAAGGTCGACGTCCGGTTCCTGTACGGTTATGGGATGATCTTGCCAAGGCGATGCCGCCAGCGCTTTATTTAAATAATTTAAAACGCGAAGGTGATGTGCTTACTTTAACCGGTCTTGCTGACAATCCAAATATCGTCTCTAGCTTGATTCGTAACCTTGATAGTAGCAAATGGATGGGTAATTCAGCAGTGAGTAATATTCAGCAAAATATCACTGCTTATGAATCTGCTCCAGCGCTTAATAATACGGTTACTGTTGGTGAACAGCCGCGTCCTATTTATCCTGAAGACAGTTACGTTCAGTTTGTCGTAACGACCAAAGTACAGTCAGAAACGATTGAAGCTACTGATGCGGATGGTAATGCTGTGCTTGGAGGTGAGTTATGAAACTGAGCCGTAAAAAAAGCCTCATTAAAACCAAAAAGACGGCGGTTAGTACTAAAAAGCCGTTTGATTTGAATGAATTCCGCCGCAGCTTTGAGTCGTTGGATGCTGAGAACTATGGCAGTTGGCCGCTCCCTGTCAAAGTCACCGTGATTGGATTTATTATTGCCTTAATCGCTGCGCTGTCATGGGCATTGCCGATTAGCAGTAAAATTGATGAGATTACTGCTGCTGAAAGTCAACAGCAAACCTTACTGGATAGCTACCGTGAAAAAGAATCGCGGGCGCGCCATTTAAAGGCCTATCAAGCGCAAGTCATTCAAATGGAAACGGAGTTCAATACCTTACTTGACCAGCTACCCAAAGATACCCGTGTATCAGAATTGGTCGAAGGTATCAATATGACGGGCGTTGGCAGTAATATCCGTTTCCAAGATATTTCAGTAGAGCCTGAGATTGAAAATGAGTTCTTTATTGAGCAGCCTATTCGTATTGCCGCGTTAGGTGAATACCATCAGTTTGGTAGCTTTATCAGCGGGCTTGCTGCCTTACCGCGTATCATTACGATGCATGATTTTGAAGTCAGTAATCCGCAGCCAACTTTGGATGTTCTACCTGAGCTCAATCTGGTGCTACAAACCAAAACGTATCGCTCAAAAGAAGCGGCTCCTGAAGGTGATGAAGCTGTCGCGCCTGATGCTGCTACCACTGATGCTGCAGGAGGCAACTAATGAATATCCAAAAACTGCCCATGCTGCTTATTTTAAGCGCCACTGTTTTGTCGATAACGGGTTGTACTGACCGTATCGGCATGGCAGAGCAGGCGATGGCTGATATTCGTAACCAGCCAGCGCAGCCGATTGAACCGCCGCCCAAGGCTGAGCTGGTAGAAGATTTTGTCTATAGTGCTAGTGCGCAGCGTAGTCCATTTTTGCCACCAAGCTTAGTGAACGTTCAAGGCCCTGCTACCTCTATCGATGGCGTGCGCCCTGATATCACCCGAGTAAAAGAACCGCTTGAGCAATATGAGCTATCGCAACTCGTCTTTCGCGGTGTCGTTATTTCCCCTGAAGGTCAGCAATATGCCTTAGTGCAGCGCCCCGATGGTTCAGTTGCGAGCGTTAGAGTCGGTAATTATCTTGGATTAAATGACGGCCGTATTGTTGAAATCACGCCGACCCAGATTAACTTGATTGAAATTGTGCCAGACAGCCGCGCTGGGTTTGTAGAAAAACCCCAGTCGCTGGTCTCCCCTATAAGCTAAGTCGGCAGATTTTTTGAGGAATACATAATGACAGTACGCAATAACAAGGTAATGACGATGAACAACCGCGTATCTTCTACGTTTGCCATCTCTGCATTGGCAATGAGTATGGTAGCAGTTAGTAGCAGTGCTCATGCTGAGCAGCGCATCAATAACGTCTCTGTGGTACAGACCGCACCGGCCGTTACCCAAATGCGTTTGGGCTTTGCCGGCAAACCAGTATTACCTGCCGCCTACCAGCTTGATAATCCGAGCCGTTTGGTATTGGATTTTGAAAAGGTACAAAACGGACTTGCCAGTCGTTTTAATGAATATAACGTCGGTATGATCAAGGATGTCACTACCCTAAATAGCGACAATACCACCCGTCTGATTGTTGGACTCAAACAAGCGGGCAATTATACCACCGCTATTGAGGGCAATGATTTGTTGTTAACGATTAGCGACCCTAGTCGTCCAGTGGTTAATCAAGTAGTTACCAATGACCCTGTGCAAGACGTGCTTAATGGCAATGCGGGTATCACTACCACTGCTGTTGTTACACCGATAGTTGAGACCAGTAGCGTAGCAGCTGCGCCTATTCGTACCACAGCTACTAGCTCTACAGTAAACAAAACCCAAGTACCTGCTGATACCATGGTGGTGCGCGTCAATCCGTTGCTAAGCCCACAGCTTGCGGCCTCACAAGTGAGTAAGCAGTATAGTTATGACGGTTTAACGGCGGTTAATTTTACCGCAGGCAATGATGGTGGCGGTAATGTCAGTATTGCGCTTGCCAACGAAGCCATTCCAGTTGACGTCCAGCGTCAAGGTAATAAGTTGGTTGTACGTTTAACCGGCAGTACCGTACCGAGAAATTTATTACGTCGCTTAAACGTGAATAGTGGTCTGGTTGATAGTATTGATACTAAAAACCAAGGTCAAAATGGTGTGATCACCATCAATGTTAAAGAAGATTATGAGTATCAAGCTTATCAATCGGGTAACCAGTTAAATATCAATATCCGCAAGCCTGAGCTACTTCGTGAGCCAACGCTTGAAGAGAAAGTATATAGCGGTGAAGCGCTATCTATGGAATTCCAAGACGTTGAAATCCGTAGTGTGTTAGATATCTTGGCACAGTTTACTGATATGAATATCGTGGCTAGTGATTCGGTCGCGGGTAATATTACCTTGCGCCTGATTAATGTACCTTGGGATCAAGCGCTAGATATTATTCTAAAGAGTAAAAATCTTGGTAAGCGTGAAAATGGCAACGTGATTTTGGTTGCGCCCTCGACTGAGCTTGCTGAACAAGAAGCTCGTGAGCTTGAAGCGCAGCAAGCGGTTGAGTCGTATGCGCCGCTACGCACGGAATACATTCGCTTAAGCTATGCTAAAGCGGCTGATGTCTTGACCCTTATCTCTCAGGGCAGTGGCTCATCTGGTGGCAGCGGTACTGGCAACACAAATTCTACTGATAACAATACCTTGTTGTCTAACCGTGGTACGGTAACGGTTGATGAGCGTACCAATACCTTGATTATCAAAGATGTCGCTGAAAGCATTGAAAATATTCATAAGCTGATTGGTAAAATTGATATTCCAGTCCGTCAAGTAATGATTGAAGCGCGTATTGTTAGCGCTACCGATAGCTTTAGTAAAGAGATCGGCGTGCGTTGGGGTATCTTGTCAAACGGCGCTGCCAATAACCGTAACTTGTTGGTCGGTGGTAGTAATCAGACGCTATGGGATTTAAAAGATTTTGACGTAGAAACAACGACAGTGAATGGTCAAACGGTTTCTTATCCTAAATATGACATCAGCCGCCCTGATAACTTAAACGTTGACTTAGGTGTTGCTAACCCAGCTGGTAGTATCGCTTTTGGGCTACTTAGCATGTCAGATGTGATGCTCGATCTTGAGCTATCAGCCCTACAAGCCGATAACCGCGGTGAAGTGATTTCGACACCAAAGATTTTGACGGCTGATAAACAAACGGCAAAAGTATCTTCTGGTACACAAATTCCTTATCAAGAAGCCTCGGCCAGTGGCGCGACCACGACCAGCTTTAAAGAAGCGGCATTAAGTCTAGAAGCGACGCCAAATATCACGCCTGATGGTAAAATTGGTTTGCAACTTGTTATTACCAATGGCACGCCAACGATTATTAATAATCAGGTAGCGATTGCTGAAGATTCAATCTCGACCAACGTCATTGTTGAAGACGGTCAAACCATTGTTCTAGGCGGCGTCTTTAAAAATCGTAGCAGTAATGGTGTCGATAAAGTACCTTTCTTAGGTGACTTGCCTTATATCGGTCGTGCCTTCCGCCGTGATGTCCGTAATAACTCTAAAGAAGAGTTATTGATATTTGTCACGCCAAAATTGATTAATGATGGCATCAGCCGTTTAAATTAATCAGCGTTTAATGACTTTATAACTAAAAAAAGCAAGCATCAGCGCTTGCTTTTTTTATGGCCAATTTTTGCGTGTGCTTGGATTTTACTCACAATAATCAACGCGCATTACTAGCCAGAATATCAATGACGTTGTATCATACCTAATTTAGCTGAGTGCGTATTATGGTTGAGGAATTACCGTCGGTATTTCTAGTGGGGCCGATGGGAGCGGGCAAGACCACCATTGGCAGGTTACTGGCTAAGCAGTTAGGGCGCTCGTTTGTAGACAGTGATTGGTATATTGAGTCACAAACCGGCGCAGATATTGCTTGGATATTCGCTAAAGAAGGCGAAGCGGGCTTTCGCGAACGGGAGACGCGTGCCATCGATGAGCTGACGCAGCAATCACAAATCGTCTTAGCGACCGGCGGCGGCGCAGTAATGGCGGCCGAAAACCGTGCCTTTCTTAAAGAGCGCGGCATCGTCGTCTATCTCAATGCTCCGGTGGACGTGCAAATGGCGCGTACTGCCAAAGATAAGTCGCGACCATTATTACAACAACCGAATCCTAGAAAAATATTGCAAGATTTATACAGCGCCCGCGACCCCTTATACCGGCAAGTGGCGCATATTATCATGCCGACCGGTCATACCTATCCTCGTCATATGGTCAATCAGTTATTGCAGCAACTAGACGCATTTTGTGCCTCAACTTCTATCAGCTCAGCACATCAAGAAGATGAATAAGAAAAAGTTTAATAAACAACGCCGCTCAATTTAATTCAATCCTCATACTTAAGGAGATTTTCATGGCAACGCCACTGTTTCATGCCAACCTAACAGTACAGACGCAAAGTCATGATTATCCTATCGTCATTACTGAAGATAGTAATGCAGGCAACCCTAAAAACATTGTTAGTAACACTGCTGAAAACGCTGCTAATAACATTGCTGAAAATGGCGCTAAAAAAAGCAGCATGGCAAGCCAAATTGCTCCTTATATTACAGGTCGTCAAGTCCTTATCGTCACCAATGAGACGGTTGCGCCTTTATATTTAAAGGCTTTACAAGAGGAGCTTGAAGCACAGTTTATCGTCAAGGTTTGTGTGCTCCCAGATGGTGAACAATATAAAAACCAGACCAGTATCAATCAGATTTATGATGCGCTGATGGCCGAGCACTTTAACCGTGATGTGACCCTAATCGCGCTTGGTGGTGGGGTGGTCGGCGATATGACAGGCTTTGCCGCCGCAAGTTTTATGCGCGGGGTCAATTTTATTCAAATCCCAACGACTTTGCTATCACAAGTGGATTCAAGCGTTGGCGGCAAGACCGGCATCAACCACCCCCAAGGTAAAAACATGATTGGCGCATTTTGGCAGCCGCAAATGGTGCTTGCTGATATGAGCACGCTGAAAACCTTGCCGGCACGTGAGCTATCAGCAGGATTGGCGGAAGTCATCAAATACGCGCTGATTATGGATGCAGAGTTTTTGACTTGGCTTGAGCACAATCTACCAGCGATGATGGCTTTGGATTTAGCCGTACTTGGCGAAGCGGTGAAGCGCTGCTGCCAGTACAAAGCCGATATCGTCGCACAAGACGAAAGAGAGTCCGGTGTGCGTGCCTTATTAAACTTTGGTCATACCTTTGGTCATGTGATTGAAACCCATGAAGGCTATGGTAATTGGCTACATGGTGAGGCGGTCGCGGCTGGTATGGTGCAAGCGGCTGAGCTGTCGCAAAAGCTTGGTTGGTTAACGAGTGCTGACGTTGCCCGTATTAAGCGCGTATTGGTATTGGCAAATTTACCTATTACGCCACCCGCTATTGACGTACAGACGGCGTTAGGTTTGATGGGTCATGATAAAAAAGTCAAACACGGACAAATTCGCCTTATTTTGTTAAAATCATTAGGTGAGGCGGTATTAACCAATGATTTCGATGCTGGGCTGTTAACAGAAGTATTGTCACAACATCACTCATAAAAGTGGTTAAAGGTTAATAAAGGCGTCAATACTGTTAATAGTAGAGTCAATACTATTAACCATAGCGTTAATAATTTAATTTATGGCCTTATCATTAAGTGACAATTTTTTAACTGCATCTTTATAAGTATTGCGTTATAAATGGCTTTTTATCAGACTATCTTTATAAGTATTTTTCCCCAAGGACATCTCCATGGCAGCATCACGCTCGACGACTCGCACAGCTGGGCAGAAATATCGCCGTCAAGCATTGATTTGGCTGATAGCGACACTGCTATTGGGCGTGTTTACCGCCTTAGTTTGGATGTTTAGTCAAACGCCAGCGATGGGCGCAAAAATCGAGAATGAGCCAATATCAGCGCCACAAGCCTCAACTGATGAGCTTGAGCAGCCGCTAAAGATAGAATCCTTGCATGAGCTTGATACCGATGTGCAGCCGATTAGTTTTGATGCCACCGTCCGTGATTTGCGCAGCTATCCCGATGAGTTTAAAGACAAGCGTTATCTGCTTGCTAATAAAGGCAAGTGGACGGTACAGGTGATGAATGTCGCTGAAAACGATGTCATTGTCAGCTATTTAGAAAGCCGTGAAGATCGCGAGAAGTTTGCTTATTTTCGCTATCTTGATGAAAACAATCAAGTACGTTATATGCTGACTTATGGGCTGATGAGCAGTCCACAAGAAGCGGTCGGCGCGGCTAAGCTAATAGACTTTAAGCTGCCTGCTAATGTGCGTGTGTTGCCAGAAGAGATCAATCGCTACGTCAGTATTATTGATAATTATGAGCGTCCTGATCCCGTCAAGGACTTAAGCACCAAACGCACGCGCGCTGTCAATTTGCGCCCAACCAAACGCGAAGTGCCGGTGCGTCAGAAAACACCAGCTAACGATAGTGGCAATGAGCAAGCAGCAAGCAATGCCAATCGCGGCGCGCAGGAAGGGACGAATAATAACACTGCTGAAAGTATTCGTCAGTCAGTCGATACGTCTGAAACCTTATCTGTCAATGAAGAGCGTACGGTCGGTATCGAAGAGCAGACAACGACTGCACCAACACCAAAAAATACGGATAATAGCCGAAAATCTGAAGCAAATAACAACAATGAACCGAAAAAACCACCCGTGGTTGAAGCGCCTAAACCGCCGAATACGAATGCAAACAGCAATGCGGCTAATAAGAACGCCAATCCCAATGCGGCTAATAAAAATGCCAACGCTAATGCCGGTGCTAATAGCAATGCCTCAAAAAATAACGCCTCAAAGAACAACAATGACAGCATAAAAGAGCTTATTGAAGAAAAAAGCAATTAATTTCAATGAGTGTTTATTAAGAAAGCCTACCAGCTATCCTGTTTGGTAGGTTTTTTTGTGCCTGTGATTTTGGTAAGAAAAATTATATTTGAATGTATGCAATGGTTATTAGGTTTTAATATTAAGGCTCATAGGCATGGAAAACTACCTAAGAGCGCATATATAAACGGCTTAAACGGGGTCTCAGTCGAGAAAGTTAGTAATGGCATCATCATTGATAATATAATTTTTTACAAAATCGAGAACACAAAGACATAGAAAAGACTAGATTTTTTGTCAATCATTAACTAAGATGACTATGGGCGACGTTCTGTATAGTTATCGTAAATCGTGATCTAACATCGCAGCATTTAGTAAGTAGGCTTGCTATAAATACAAGCACTTACGCTTATGTTGTTGTCTCAAGCGCTGCTACTTGCCATCTCTATTAAGCTTATTGCAAGTGGCACAATCTCTCGTTATTACCCTAATTGGGGTCATTAAGGCGCTTGAGTACAGAGCGTCTGATATTCAAATTTGACGGTTTAGGCTAGTGATAGTAGCTACTTTAGCCATCATTTTCTTATCATTTACTTGGCGCATTATCTATCGAAGTGGTTAACGCATATCAGCATTTACCAAGGTTTATGTGACTCACATTGAGCGCCTTAACCGCTGAAAGAAGATCGCAAGCCTGTAAAGACCGATAGTGAATGATGTATAAGGGCTTTAAGGATAAAAGGATAGATAGGGTGATGATCATTTATCTTATCTCCTGAATGCAGTCCTTTTAGTAGCCAACCCTAAAGTAAAGGTTGCAATTACTGTATAGTAATTAAAAGACTAAAGAGAATCGTGGTAAGTATTTTTATCACCTTTAGAATCTTTACTCTATTTGCTCTGCCTGCGTTTTATTAATCCGCTTATGTGAATATATACCCGTTCTGCCTGCGGAGTTTGGTTTGTACATCATCTGAGATGTATATGCTGTCTGCTTACTTAAAAGGACAAGCTATGTCAATGATTTCCTCTTCTACGCATTTGGCGACCCCAGATGACTTCTCTGATAATTGCGGCTTTGGTTTAATTGCTCATATTGAGGGCCAAGCCAGCCATGATTTGGTAAAAACAGCCATTCACAGCTTAAGTTGTATGACCCATCGCGGCGGTGTCGCTGCGGATGGTAAGACAGGTGATGGTTGCGGTTTATTATTGGCGACGCCAAGCGTGTTTTTTAGCAATATTGCGGCTGAGCAAGGGTTTACGCTGACGGCCAATTTTGCAGTAGGTATGGTCTTTGTTAATTTAGACGAGACAAAAGCGCAGTATAGCCGACAGGTGCTCAATGAAGAGCTTAGCGCCCAAGGTTTGGAAGTAGCTGGTTGGCGTGATGTGCCACTTGATTTAAGTATCGTTGGTGAGATTGGTCGTGAGACCTTACCCGGTTTTCAGCAAGTATTTGTCAATGCAGCAGATGAGCTAGCCGCCGATGATTTTAACCGTCAGTTATTTGTCGCGCGTAAAAAAGCGGAACAACGTTTGGTTGATGACGAGCTGTTTTATGTATGCTCATTAAACTGTCAGACGATTATTTATAAAGGTTTGGTCATGCCATCAGACCTGCCAGCTTTCTTTTTAGACCTACAAGATACGCGTTTGGCCTCGCATATTGTGGTCTTCCATCAGCGTTTTTCGACCAATACGTTACCACGTTGGCCACTGGCGCAGCCGTTTCGCTATTTGGCGCATAACGGTGAGCTGAATACCATCACCGGCAACCGTAGCTGGTCTGAAGCCCGTACGCCAAAATTAAAATCTGATAAATTGCCCAATTTAAACGAACTAACGCCACTGGTTAATAGCACCGGCTCAGACTCATCAAGCTTAGACAATATGCTAGAGGTGCTGATGTCGGGCGGTATGAGTCTGTTCCATTCGATGTCGATTCTGGTGCCACCAGCTTGGCAAAACGTCGATAGCATGGATATGGATTTGCGCGCGTTTTATGAGTTTTACTCGCAGCATATGGAGGCGTGGGATGGCCCAGCAGGTTTAGTGATTCAAGATGGTCGCTACGCTGTCTGTATGCTTGACCGTAATGGTCTGCGCCCGTCACGTTGGGTCACGACCAAAAACGGTTATATCACTGTCGCGTCTGAGGTTGGCGTTTGGGATTATGCGCCAAAAGACGTGCTCGCTAAAGGTCGGGTTGGTCCCGGTCAGATGCTGGTTATCGATACCATGACCGGTCAAATCATGGATACTAAGGCGATTGCTACTTTATTAAAAAAAGCCCATCCGTATCGTAAGTGGCTACGTGAAGAAGCGACGCGTATCCGTGATGATGAGCGCCTTGAAGAAGAGTTAGCCGCACAAGCCTGCCGCGGCGAGCCGCTAAAAGCATTGCAAAAAATGTATCACATCACCAATGAAGAGCGCACCGAAATCATCCGTCCTAATGCCGAAAATGGTCAAGAGCCAGTCGGTTCGATGGGTGATGATACGCCTATGGCAGTGCTGTCGCAGCAAATTCGCCATGTCGGCGACTTTTTCCGCCAGCAGTTTGCACAGGTGACCAATCCACCGATTGATCCATTGCGCGAGTCAATCGTGATGTCGCTACAGACTTGCTTAGGTGCTGAGACCAATGTGTTTGCGCCATCAGCACGCGACGCCCATCGTATTATCTTATCGTCGCCAGTTTTATCAGCCAGTAAAATGCAGCAGCTCGAAACTTTGGCTGATCCAGCGTTCCAAATGGCGCGTATCGATTTAAACTACGATGCCAATCTTGAGTTATCAGCCGCCATCAAAGCTATCTGTGAGCAAGTGGCAATTAGCATCCGTGCTGGTCATACTTTGATTGTCTTGTCTGATAAAAACATTACTGCCGATAAAGTACCGGCCAATGCCATTATGGTCACCGGTGCGGTGCATCATTACCTGATAGCACAAGGTATTCGTACCGATGCCAATTTAATCATAGAGACAGGCTTGGCACGCGATTCGCATCAAGTAGCGGTATTGATTGGCTTTGGTGCGACCTGTATTTATCCATATTTAGCTTATGACGTCATTGATGATTTGGTAGCGACTGGTGAGCTGCTTGGCGATCCGATTCAAGCGCGGGTAAATTTCCGTAAAGGCTTGGATAAAGGTTTGCTGAAAATCTTATCAAAAATGGGCATCTCGACCATTGTATCGTATCGGGGCGCACAATTATTTGAAGCGGTCGGACTTTCTGAAGAAGTGGTGAGCTTATGCTTTAAAGGCGTGCAAAGCCGTATTAAAGGCGCTACTTTTGCTGATCTAGCTGCCGACCAAGCGCAATTGGCTGCTAATGCCTTTAAACGTCGTGCGCCCCTCGATCAAGGTGGCTTGCTAAAATTTGTCTTTAATAAAGAATATCATGCCTTTAATCCTGATGTGATTAATAGCCTACATACCGCCGTCCGTACCGGTGATTATGACAATTACCGTCATTATGCCGATTTGGTCAATAGTCGTCCTGTAGCGACCTTGCGTGATTTGTTGCAATTAAAAACCGATAATTCAATTGACGTTAATGAGGTCGAAGATATCTCAGCAATCTTGACGCGCTTTGATTCAGCAGGGATGTCGCTAGGGGCGCTATCACCCGAAGCCCATGAAGCGATTGCCATGGCGATGAATACCATTGGCGGGCGCTCAAACTCTGGTGAGGGCGGCGAAGATCCGGTACGTTATGGCACGCTGCGTAATTCAAAAATTAAGCAAATCGCCTCTGGTCGATTTGGGGTGACGCCGGCCTATCTGCGTTCAGCAGAAGTGATGCAGATTAAGGTTGCTCAAGGCGCAAAACCCGGTGAAGGTGGTCAGCTGCCGGGTGGTAAGGTCAATGCGCTAATTGCACGTCTGCGTTATTCGGTACCTGGGGTGACGCTCATATCACCGCCGCCGCACCATGATATTTATTCGATTGAAGATTTGGCGCAGCTGATTTTTGATTTAAAACAAGTCAATCCAGATGCTTTAGTTTCGGTCAAATTGGTCTCGCGTCCCGGTGTTGGTACGATTGCAACGGGCGTGGCAAAAGCCTACGCCGATTTGATTACCATCTCAGGCTATGATGGTGGCACCGCAGCGTCGCCACTGTCGTCTATCCATCATGCTGGCTCGCCGTGGGAGCTAGGGCTTGCTGAAACTCATCAGTCGCTACGTGTTAATGGCTTGCGTGATAAAGTCCGTATCCAAACCGATGGTGGTCTAAAAACCGGTCTTGATGTGGTCAAAGCCGCTATTTTAGGTGCTGAAAGCTTTGGCTTTGGTACCACGCCGATGATTGCGGTTGGTTGTAAATATTTGCGTATCTGCCATCTTAATAACTGTCCGACCGGCGTTGCCACCCAAAAAGCCCAGCTCCGTGATGAGCATTTCATTGGCGAAGCTGAGATGCTGATTAATTTCTTTAAATTTGTGGCGACTGAAACGCGTGAATGGCTTGCCGCTCTTGGCGTACGTAGTATGGAAGAGCTAGTCGGGCGTACCGATTTGCTTGAAGTGCTAGAAGGCAATACTGATAAGCAGCGTCATTTGGATTTAACGCCGTTATTATTTAGTCATCCAGCCAGTAGCGGCAAAGCGCAAACCTGTCAGGTTGCGCGTAATGAGCCATTTGATAAAGGCTTGCTTGCTGAGCAGATGATTAGCGATATGCTGCTCAATATTCGTCAAGGGAACGGCGGCGATTATAGCTATGCTATCGGCAACTGTGATCGCTCTATCGGCGCGCGCATCTCAGGTGAGATTGCACAGGTATGGGGCAATATTGGCATGAGTGATATGCCCATTAAGCTGCATCTAAACGGCACTGCAGGGCAAAGTTTGGGTGTTTGGAATGCGGGCGGCTTGCATATTGAGCTTGAAGGCGATGCCAATGACTATGTCGGTAAAGGCATGGCGGGCGGTGAGATTGTCATTTATCCACCGAAAGACTCAAGCTTTCATGCGCAAGAAACTGCTATCATCGGTAATACCTGTTTGTATGGTGCCACGGGCGGTAAGCTATATGCGGCTGGCACTGCAGGCGAGCGTTTTGGCGTACGTAACTCTGGCGCGCATGCGGTCATCGAAGGCACAGGCGATCATTGCTGCGAGTATATGACCGGCGGTATCATTACCATCCTTGGTCGTACGGGTCTGAATTTTGGCGCGGGTATGACGGGCGGATTTGCGTATGTGCTCGATATGGATGGCGACTTCTTTGATCGCTGTAATCATGAGCTGATTGATTTAAATCGTATCTCAAGCGAGCAAATGGAAGGTCATCGTATTTACTTGCAACACGTCATTGAAACCCATGTCGATAAAACCGGTAGTGCGTGGGGGCAAACCATCTTAGCGGACTTTGAGCATTATGCGCGTAAGTTCTATTTGGTGAAGCCCAAAGCGGCAAACGTTGCGACCTTGCTTAAGACCACGACGGCTGATCCACAATAAACGGGATGAGTCAGCAAGAGGTTTACGAGCAGTTTTAACTCATAGCTTTAATGCACAATTTTAAGCAGGTAAATGACAGCCGGTATCCGTAAATTTGCCTCATTGAGGCTGCAGATATTGGCTGTCGTTAGCCACTATAAAATACCTCTATATAAAAGAGACAATACCATGGCAAAACGCTTAGAAAATAGTTTTCAGTTTTTAGATGTACCACGCCTTGAGCCTACCAAAAAAGACATCGCTACCCGTTCAACCGAGTTCGTCGAAATTTATCATCCATTTGAAAGTGAATCAGTAGCGCAGCAATCGCATCGCTGCCTTGAATGCGGTAACCCTTACTGTGAGTGGAAATGTCCGGTACATAATT
>NZ_CAJHBF010000025.1:0-37775 GCF_904846565.1 Psychrobacter sp. CMS30
CTACGTAATTACGCTAGCTGGCGTTTTGACTATAAAAACATTCCTGACTTAACCAAAGATAAAGTGCTGCAGTTTCAGCACAAATATTATGGTTTATGGGTATTGGCAACCAACGTTGCGATGGTCGCTGCGGTTGGTTGGTTAATCGGTGATGTTTGGGGTACGTTAATCTTGGCAGGTTTACTGCGCTTGGTGCTGACCCATCACTTTACCTTCTTTATCAACTCGCTATGCCATATGTTTGGTACGCGTCCTTATACCGACACCAATAGTGCGCGTGATAACTTCTTCCTCGCTATCTTTACGTGGGGCGAGGGTTATCATAACTATCATCATTTCTTCCAATACGACTATCGTAATGGTGTGAAATGGTGGCAATATGACCCAACTAAATGGTTGATTCTTGGCCTATCTAAACTTGGTTTAACGAGTGAATTGCGTACGGTTGACGACACCACTATCAAGCATGCTGAAGTGCAAATGCAGTTCAAAAAAGCCCAACAGCAGATTGATAATGCCACCGCAAACGGACTTGATATTCCTCATGCGATGAAGAGTTTCCAAGATCGTATTAAGTTTGAATACGATGCCTTTACGCAGACGGTCGAAGAATGGCAAGCGCTAAAAGCCAAAACCATTGAGCTGAAAAAGACTAAATTTGCTGATCGCTTGCATGAAGTTGAAGAAACGCTAAAACAGGATTATGCCAAGGTTGAACAAAAAATACTGGCGCATAATAGCAATCTAAAAAATGCGTTTCGCTCTATCGGTCAAAGCCCAAAAGCCGCTTAAGTATTGATAAAGATTACTGATTTAACTCCTTTATTATCAGTCTCTCCTGCCCTCTATCTGTAACGATAGGGGGTTTTTTTATGCTAATGATTTGCGTGCTAATTACTTATGGACTAATTACAAGAGATGGACAGAGTGAAACGCGGCATTATTAAGGCTATGTTATAGTGAGTTTACGAATATCAGCACTCACTATTTGCATCTACATTTATAGAGCAACCAATCGATATCTACCACCTTATTAATCTACTCCCCTATATTGGAACGGCACCTATGCGCTATCAAAATACTTACGTCAAATTAGACACTCGCCTTTATCATGAGCAGCCGCCGACACCGCTCGACAATCCGCGCGCTGGTCATTTTAATACCCAAGTTGCCGAGCAATTGGGCTGGCTTGATGATGAAGATTTAATGGCGCGTTGGGTTGAGATATTGGGTGGTCAATACGTGCCAGCTCAGTTTCAGCCGCTATCGATGGCCTATGCTGGTCATCAGTTTGGACAATGGGCGGGACAATTGGGCGATGGCCGTGGTTTACTCATGGCGCAAGTACTCGATAATAACGGCCAATTGCAGGACTTACATCTAAAGGGCGCTGGTCTAACCCCTTACTCACGGATGGGCGATG
Organism: Psychrobacter sp. CMS30; assembly: GCF_904846565.1. Classification (NCBI taxonomy): domain Bacteria; kingdom Pseudomonadati; phylum Pseudomonadota; class Gammaproteobacteria; order Moraxellales; family Moraxellaceae; genus Psychrobacter; species Psychrobacter sp. CMS30. The sequence continues at coordinate 1,424 of NZ_CAJHBF010000025.1, forward strand.
GGCGCGCGGTACTGCGTAGTACCATCCGCGAATATTTATGTGGCCATGCGCTGACCCAACTTGGCATCCCCTCGTCTAATGCCTTGGGCTTTGTGGTATCAGATACCAAAGTGCGCCGCGAGCGTATGGAAGCGGGAGCAGCCTTGATGCGCGTTGCTGACAGTCACATTCGCTTCGGTCATGTCGAGTGGATTGCCAGCTTTGCCCCTGACCTGCTCGGCGAGTTTACCGACTATATGATTGATACTTACTATCCAGAATGCCGTGATAGCGAGACGCCAGTCTTGGCATTTTTACAAGCCGTAGTTGAGCGTACCGCACGTATGATTGCGGACTGGCAGCTGATTGGCTTTGCGCATGGGGTGATGAATACCGATAACTTATCTATTACTGGTAGCACCTTAGACTTTGGTCCGTTTGGTTTTATGGAGCGTTTTAATCCTGCTTGGATTAACAATCACTCCGACCATACCGGACGCTATGCTTATCAAAATCAGCCTGCCATTGGGCATTGGAACTTAAATATTTGGCTACCGCACTTTATGCGTCTAGAGGGTGTCACACGCGATACCTTGGCTGATTGCCTAGCGCCGTATGAAGCGACTTTTATGCAGCATTATCAACAAGGGCTGTGCCGTAAGCTGGGATTGCCACACGCCAAAGAGAGCTTAACCCTTGCCTTTGAATGGCTGACATTGCTAGAAGATAACTTACTCGACTATAGCAATAGTTTCCGCGCGCTATTGGGTTTGGTCGCACCAAACGAGTATCCTCATGAACAGCAGCTGCTCACAATAATGACTGCTGAGTTTAATAATGAGGCGCAGCAAGTCTGGCAAGATTGGTCAACACGGTATTTGGCAGCGCTACAGCCGTTATCTAGCGAGGCATCTATTGAGGAGATGCGCAGCAATAATCCGGTTTATGTGTTACGTAATAGTATGGCGCAGCGCGTTATCACGGCGGCGGAACAAGGACAGTTTGATGAGTTAAATCGAGTCTTTGAATTGCTTGCTACCCCTTATAGCGTACAAGACATCGCCACCGAACTTGATACCTTACCACCTGCTCCGCATGCGCCGCAGATGCCGATCAGTTGCTCTTCTTAATAAAATACGAGTAAGCGGCTATTCTGTAATATTTTGAAACATGATGCAATTAGGGTTGATATTTCGCCCTATTATTTGTCATCATCAATCAGCGAAATAATGAATATCATTTTATTATATTGCTCGCACTATTCAGCCGAGCTGACTAGGCAGTTAAATGCCAATAATGCTAGAATAGCTGTTTTTGTACGATTGTTGTTTTTACCCTGATGTCTAGTCGCCAATCATGACCTTTTTAGTATAAAAGCACCCTCATTGTCATCTTTCATGGTTTTGAGGTTTAGACGTTAGTTTTTTATCCCATTTACTTTATTCCAATTATCCCAACCATGGCAATTATTATGAATGACGATATCACTTTGAATACGGATGCTCCTACCACGGAAAAAGAGCAGTTTGAACAAGCTGCCCTACATTACCATGAGTTCCCACGCCCGGGTAAAATCTCAGTAACACCTATCAAGCAACTGGCCAACCAACGTGATCTGGCGCTCGCCTATTCACCAGGGGTTGCGATACCTTGTCTTGAGATTCAAAGAGATCCAGCTTTAGCAGCTAAATATACTGCTCGTAGCAACTTGGTCGGTGTGATTACCAACGGTACTGCGGTACTTGGTTTAGGGAATATTGGTCCATTGGCATCAAAGCCTGTGATGGAAGGTAAAGGGGTTCTATTCAAAAAATTCGCTGGTATTGACGTTTTTGATATTGAAATTGCTCAAAACGATCCAGACAAGTTCATCGAAGCGGTTGCCTCTTTAGAGCCTACTTTTGGTGGTATTAACTTAGAAGACATTAAAGCACCAGAATGTTTCAAAATCGAGCGTGAATTGCGCAAACGTATGAACATTCCAGTATTCCACGATGACCAACATGGTACGTCAATCATTGTTGCCGCAGCGATGCTAAACGCTTTGCTCATCACTGGCAAAAAAATTGAAGAAATTAAAGTCGTTTGTTCAGGCGCTGGTGCAGCCGCTATCTCTTGTTTGGATATCATTTGTGCGCTTGGTGTTGATAAAAATAACATCTTGGTATCAGACTCACGCGGTATCATTACTACCAGCCGTGAAAACCTTGATGAGACTAAGCAGCGTTATGCCCGTGATACCACTGCATCTACCATCGAACAAGTGATGGATGATGTCGATATGTTCTTAGGCTTGTCTATGCCTGGTACATTGACCGAAGACATGGTTCGCCGTATGGCAAAAGACCCTATCGTCTTTGCCCTTGCCAATCCAACGCCTGAGATTATGCCAGAATTGGCCCATGCGGTACGTCCAGACGTCATCATGGCAACAGGTCGCTCAGATTATCCCAACCAAGTAAACAACGCTTTATGCTTCCCTTATATCTTCCGCGGTGCGTTAGACGTTGGGGCAACGACCGTTAACGAAGAAATGAAAATTGCTTGCGTAAAAGCAATCGCCGCCATGGCGCATGTTGAAGCCACGCCAATGAGCAACGTGAAAAACGTTGAAAGCACGCCAAGCTTTGGACGCGAATATTTGATTCCAGGACCTTTGGAGCCGAACTTAATCATCGAAATTGCTTCTGCTGTTGCTAAAGCCGCGATGGATTCTGGGGTCGCGACGCTACCTATCACGGATATGAAAGCCTACCGTCAACGCTTGTCTGAGTTTGTTTATAACTCAGCGTTTGTCATGAAGCCTATCTTTGCCCGCGCGAAAGCTGACCCTAAACGTATTGTTTACTGTGAAGGCGAAGACAGCAACGTCTTGCTAGCGGTACAAGTGGTGGTCGATGAGCAGTTGGCATATCCAATCTTGGTTGGTCGTCCTGCCGTCATCGAAAAGAACATCAAGAAACTTGCACTACGCCTAAAAGATGGTGAAAACATCACGATTATCAATCAAGATGATGATCCACGCTATAAAGACTACTGGCAGGGCTACTACGAGAAAAACAAACGTAATGGCGTCAGCATTGAACTTGCTCGCCGTGATGTTCGTCGTAAGACCTCTTTAATCGGTGCGTTACTGGTTGAAAATGGCGATGCCGATGGTATGATTTGTGGCACATTCAGCTACTATCAGCTCCATCTAAAATACGTCAGCAGAGTCATCGGTAAAAAAGAAGGCGTCAGTGATTTTTATGCGATGAATGCTGTCTTGATGCAAGATCGCAATATTTTTATTGCCGATACTTATATCCATGAAGACCCAACGGCTGAGCAATTGGCTGAAATGACGGTACTGGCAGCTGATCAGTTACGTCGCTTTAGCATCACGCCACGTGTGGCGTTGGTTTCGCATTCAAACTTCGGTACATCAGACCGTGCCAGCGCGGTAAAAATGCGCAAAGTACATCAGCTGCTGACAGAAATGAATGTCGACTTTGACTTCGATGGTGAAATGCAAGGTGATGCAGCACTTGATGAGCATATCCGTGCCAATGACTTGCCATCAAGCAACCTAAAAGGCTCAGCAAACTTGCTTATCTTGCCAACGCTTGATGCAGCAAACATTGCTTTCAACCTACTAAAAACGGCGACCAGCAGTGCCTCTATCGGTCCTATTTTGCTAGGCGCTAACAAGCCTGTGCATATCCTAACCCCATCAGCAACAGCGCGTCGTGTGGTGAATATGACAGCGCTTGCGGTCACTGAAGCTCAAGATTTAATCAATGAGCAGAAGTAGTTGTTTATATAGCGTATAAACACATAGCTAAGACGGTCTTCTGTTAGTTATTTATAGAAACCGTCTGCTATACTAAAACCAGTCAATACTCCTAAGCGAGTGTTGACTGGTTTTTTTTGGCAAAACGACTTAGTAAATACTGGATAAAAAAAGAGACTATTATGCAAGTGTATCTCGTCGGCGGCGCTGTCCGTGACCAACTGTTAGGTCGTCCTATCAAAGACAAAGATTTTGTCGTCGTCGGCGCGACTGTCGCAGATATGCTGGCGGCAGGTTTCCAACAAGTGGGCGCAGACTTTCCAGTATTTTTGCACCCTGTTAGCCGTGAAGAATATGCCCTAGCACGTACGGAGCGCAAACAAGGTCTGGGCTATCAAGGCTTTAGTGTGCATGCCAGCCCTGATGTCACCTTGCGTGAAGACTTGCAACGTCGTGACTTGACTGTCAATGCCATGGCAATCGAAGTCAAGAGCCTAACCGATGACATGCCCATCACTGGTAAAGTCGTTGATTACTACGGTGGATTGGATGACATTGAGAATAAAACCCTACGCCATGTCTCAAGCGCTTTTAGCGAAGACCCATTACGAGTACTGCGAACTGCTCGCTTTTATGGACGCTACTATGATTTGGGCTTTAGTATCGCCGATGAAACCTTGCTATTGATGCGTCAATTGGTAAGCTCAGGCGAGCTTGCACATTTAAGTAGTGAACGCATTTGGCAAGAATCTAGCCGTGCCATGATGCAAGTATCGCCGCAGGTATATTGGCAACAGCTGTTTGAGATTGGGGCGCTAACAGAGTATTTTACCCCGCTACATCAAGTTTGGAGCCATGCTCAATACGGTCAAATACGAGAGATTGTACAAACCGCATTGTATTTCGCCGGTCAAATGCAATTAAATTTGTCACAGCGCTGGGCGTTATTAATGGCCAGTCTCAACACAGATTTATTTGCTCTAAAACCTACAAACTCGAATTCAGATAACATAGAATCAGATAATACAGCATCAAATAACATAGCATCAAATAACATAGCAACTGCGGTTAAAGGCATTAGTGAGATTGGAAACAGCGCAAAAGTGCCAAAAGCGCAAACCCAATTTGCCACCTTATTTGTGCAGCAAGCACAAAAGCTTAGCATTATAGACCAACTGAGCGCCGCCGAGAAAATCGATCTTATTCAAGCTTGTAGCGCTCATAAAGCGCCGGACAAACTCTCGCAGCTCTTGGTCACAAGCCATGTTTTAAAACTGGCCATACAGCACCGCCAAATGATGCTGGCATTGGGCAGCTTTCACGCAATCGGCATGGATGATATTGACCACAACCTCAAAGGTCCAGCGATTGGCGAAGCATTACGACAACGTAGAGTTGAGCATTTACAAGCACAACCTGTCTTGTAAACAAGTTCTTTCAACCAGCAATTTAGATAATAAAAATACCTTTAACATGAACCAAGAATTTAGCTTAAGCCAACCAAAAAATTCTAATACCTCAGCGCCAGTGATGCTAGTAACTGGTGGCGCTAAGCGTATTGGGGCGGCTATTGTTCGTGCCGCCCATGAGCAAGGCTACCGTGTCATTATCCATTGTCATCATAGTGAGCAAGAAGCCAATGCCCTAGCCGATGCGCTGAATAACAGTCGCCGTGATAGCGCGGTCGTCGTCCTTGCAGATTTGTCGGTTGTTAATAACAGCGAAACGCTACAGCAATTTACTCAAAATATCATGCAAGCATTTGGGCAACTCGATGTCCTAGTACACAACGCCTCACGCTTTTATCCAAGTCCGCTTGGTCATATCAATCTTGAGCAATGGGATGAGTTATTTTTGACCAATGCCAAAGCGCCTTTATTATTAAGCCAAGCGTTATATCCTTATCTACAGACACAGCAGGGCTGTATTATCAGCCTGCTTGATATCCATGCGCATAACAAACCTTTTAAAAATTATGCCGTCTACAATATGGCAAAGGCGGCGCATCGCATGATGGTACAGTCTCTGGCGCTTGATATGGCGCCCGAGGTACGCGTCAATGGCGTCGCTCCTGGTGTGAACATCTTACCAGAAGCAGATGGCGACCAAGCACTTGACCCGCAGCAGCAAAAAAGCATCATCGATTCTATACCCATGCAGCGGATAGGCAGACCTTACGAGATTGCGCATAGTGTGCTTTATCTGGCGCACGCCAGTTACGTCACTGGTGAGATAATTACCGTAGATGGCGGTCGCAGCCTGACATTGGCTGGTGGTCATATTTGATAGAAAGTAGCGCTGCATGAAAATATCTTGATTAGTTCCTATCTTTTACTTGAAAATCTAGAAAAATCAGGTATCATTGTGCGTCTAACGTTAGGGCCCATAGCTCAGTTGGTTAGAGCAGAGGACTCATAATCCTTTGGTCGTAGGTTCAAGTCCTACTGGGCCCACCATATTTAAACCCTTACAGTCATTAACTTGTAAGGGTTTTTTATTGCTTAAATTTTATATAAATACGTTGAGGTAATTAAATTTGTGGCTGTAGTAGATAAGGATTAAATATCACACCATATTCTCAGGGTTTTAAGCTAATGAGACGGTGAGCAATAGTTGAATCTAAACTCACACTCTTTTAAAAACAAATGGAAGTTCTTCTTATCGATCCCATTATATTTTCTGAGAGTTCGTTTAGACTAATTCCAAAAGTTCTCAATGCCATTGATGTGATTGATTTTACGCTTAATCACAGGCATTAGAGCAGTGTATTTGGTGTCTGCTACGACAATGGTATAGACCTTGCTATTTCGTTTTAAAATACCAAATACGGCGGTTTTACCAGCAGCCTCGCGACCTCTTTTGCCTTCATTATTCTCATAAAATTTATCAGCAATAGTATTGGTATAATTCCATGTCTTGATTGCTTAGTGATTGCTTAGCTTAAGGGAAAGTCCTGAGACGTCGACCATATTTTAATGCTTTAAATTCCGTAAAATACTAAAACATAAAAGAGCCCTCTAGAGGGCTCTCTTATTTCTTGAAATGATTTAATCATCATTTGCAATTTTGATTAAACTTAAGGTTTAACCTAAATTAATATGTTTAAATATCATTCAGTACTTTTGGTTTATCTGATGAACTCGTCGGCATTTTGAATTCAATACCAGCCTTTTTAAATAGTTTTGGATATTCCACCAAAGCCATCGTTGAATTTTTAGCAATACCAGTGATATCTCCGACCATACCTTTAGCCTCAACTAAAGACATTCCTGTATTGGTCAAACTTCTTGGATTTGCTATTAAACTCATACCTACTTGTTTAGCACCTACCGCCAATTCACGAGCGGTTAAACTTGCGATTACAAAGTTTGTTGCAGAGTCCAACAAATGCTGCTTCTGCTCCACATTCAGTGCTGACAGCTTAGCTACTGTTCCTGCTTCATCTTTTTGAGAGGCTTCTAAAACAGTATTAGACAACACTACAATTTGTTTTTGAATTGCTTCTTGTTCTTTCGGATCAGAGGTCGTTTTCAGACTTTTCTGTTTTGCTTTTAACTCATCTGAATCTTGTTTACTTGCGAGTAATGAAGCTAAAGCAGTACGACTCTGAGTAAACATTTCATTGGTTGCTTTAGCCTGCGTGAAGAAACCGTTGATATCCATATTTGAAGAAGATACACCAGTAACAGATTCAGATAATGATGATGCAATACTACTCAGTGACCCAAAACCTGCATAGACGCTTGATGCTCCCATTGAAGCCGCTATTGCTAAAACAATTGCAATTTTTTTCATACCTTACTATCCCTATTGTGAAGAATCGGCTTTTTGCACGATTTGATTTAAAATTTTAGGTAAAGCCTCAAACATCTGAATGTTATACATCTCATTACGATGCTGATGATCTATACCCTTTAATTCGATTTCTTGTTGCAAACCATAAGCCCCTATCTTTTCTGACTTTTGGTTGAATATGCGTGCACCACTGGCCATAACCAATGTGGCATCACAATTAGTTTTATCTGCATTACATTTAATACTGTCTTGTTTCACTTCAATCTTAAGTACTGGCTGTAAACATTCATCTGTAGGAATATGAAAGTTAACTTTCATATTTTTTTTAAACCCAGCATTTTCAGTCATAGCAACGACTGAATCTTTCAATAGGGTCTGTCCTTTAAAGCCTGAACCTGTCGCATAAAATGGTCGTTTCGACTGACTGCTAAAAGAGTGATAAATCAAAGGACCAAAACCATAAAATGGAATTTCACCAACTCGCTCGGTATGTAAGCTTGGACATAAAACGCGCGATTGCTTCGAGTCACCCACTGGAGCAGAACTATCAAGCAGAATACTGTCTCCAGAACGCACGGGTAAACGATCACTGCTGTTGACAGGAAAATCTAATTGCGCTGTAACTTTCGCACCTTGACGTTCCAAAACAGTCGCTTCCCATGTTGGAATCAGAATATTACGTCCTGCTGCCTTATCTGAATGATAAACATGGACTTTCATTCCGGTACTTAAGCGTTTCCCCGCATCATCAATGGTAATGTTATGACCACTTGAACTCGAGACTTTTAAATCAGAACGAGTAAATTGAATCCCTTTTTGAAATTGTTTACCTAATTTCAAAAGTGCGTTTTTCAATACAACTTCTTTACGTGCCTCTAGAGAAAACCCCATTCCTTCTGAAATCACATCTTTAATATCATCTGTTGCATGTGCTGAGTAGATTACGCGACCAGAACGATCAATCATTTCAGCAAAAACTTCACTATGTAAAACCTGTTGCTGAGTTATTTTTCCAATCTGCTGTTGATAAGCAATGACAGGAATGACATTAATCCGAATAAAAAATTCAGGTAACTCACGTTGGTTAATGTCTTCACTTTGCGCTAATGCAGTCTGTTCACTAATACTTTGTGCCATAGCACTATAACGTCGATTGACTGGAGTCAAAGTAAATGAGGCTTGCTCACCTACTGCATCTGAAAAGATTTGCTCAATTAAATCTTTTGATTCGCCTTGATAAGTCAGTACATCAACCACTAATGCTTTAGGCTTATTCATAGCCTGACGTGTATTGGTTGATACTTTACTAAAGCGCTTACTACGACCCTGCATCAATATTGGCACTGCCACAGCATAATCACTGTCCGCATGTACCACACGAATCAAATCGCCATCTATTGAACTCAGCTCATCTTGTGCAGCGATCCCTTGCTTAAAGCCTTTATCTAGAACCAAATAAGATTTCCACCGATCAATCACTTGGGTCTCAGTTTCAGAAATTTTAAGTTTCGATTTTAATTCTTCAGTCACTTGCTTAGTCAATGTCAACAAAGTACTTTGAAATTTCTGTTTAATTGCTGTTTTTGTTGTAGTGGCATCAATTTCAGTAGTAAGTACCTGAATCGGTTGCGACAACGTCGCACTGTCACTATAAATGACCTCGCCCGACAACACGTTAGTGAGTTTTAAACTTAAAGTGACTGGCAGAAAAATTTCTGCTGTCGAATCCTTCTTTACAATGTATTCACTCGCGCGTAACACTTCTAGAGATGCTATATAAGTACGATTTTTAGTTTTTTGCGAAATAGTATCGACAACTTGTTCACCGAAACTTTGTTTTAAACCTTGTACAAAAAATTGCTCGGCTTGTTTACGCATGACTTCATTGTCAATCGCTTGACTGAAATCACACACAATAGAAGAACCATTCGCTTCATATTTGCTAGGATCGGTACGACAACCTTGCTCCAATCCAAAAATACCTTTCGATGGGTAGATTTGAATATTTGCATTTGCCCATGTTGAAACAAGCATCGGCATAGCCAAACATAAGACTTTGAATGTTATGTGCACTGTGTACCACCGATGCAGAGTGTGATCGTATTTCCAGCTAGTAATCGCTCGGCACTTGATAACGTTGGGCTTACTTTACGTAGCGCTTTAGCCAATTCTGCACTAATCGGTTTTTCACTCTTATAGGTCATGGTCATTTCAACCAATTTGCCGTCTTGAGTGCGAATATCGATATTTTCTGCGCCATCCATTTCATCTAAGGCAATATACAAATCATCCCCTAGACGTGAAGAAACATTACCTGAAACACTTTTCACAAAAATGGTAATTTCTTTACCGTACATAGAGCGATTTTTTGCATAACCTAAAATCTGTGGTCCAACTTGGCTAACTGCTAATTCACCTAGTTTCTTTGCTACATTGGTGCGGCATGAATCTGTGGTCGCACCTGTCGATGACTCTGTACGAGTTTCCCCGCCCATTAAAGTCGAATCATCTACTGAATAAATTTTAAAACTTACCGCACCATCGCAGACAAATTGACCCGTGGCACTCGAACGACCACGATCATAAATATAAGAGCTACCAGCCATAAACCAGTCCGCTTTTTCTTTACGCGCCGCGATTACTAGCTTATTAAGCTCTACATCACTCATTAGTTGTTGAATCGCCATACTACGACCATTTAAATACTGACTTCTGAAACGGTCAGAATCGAGTAACCGCAAATCATAACGAGATGCAGAACTTGCAATTGAATTTAATGTTTGATTATTACGCTCAGCTTTAGTACTTGGTGTTTGATATTCCACATATTTCACAAAACTTTGAATATCTTTTTGACTTTCAGATTGGCTATATTTTGCCGACTCACTGGCATTGTAGCTACTTGAGGATGCTGATTTACCTGAATTATTATGGCTTGATGAGCGGGCAGCAACACCTACACCAGCCCCATAATAATTATCATAGGCATAACCTGCTGCGGCAGCCGAGCGTCCTTTTGATGAATAAGAATCTGACGCACTGGCTTTAGCACTTTCACTAGCTTTGTAACTTGCATCTTCATCATAGCTATAGCTACGATCTGAAAAATAAGAAGTAAATTCTTTAACTGGCTTAGAGTTATCTTTTGGTACGCCGAAGTATTCGTCCATCACAATCATAATCGGACTGGTTCGACTATTTTTCTTTGCCAATCCTAAATCATTAAGAATTGAACGAAATTCTTGGTCATCTATTTCCAGACTAACTTGAGTGACTAATTCATTGTTGCTGTTGGTACTACTGCCTCGGTTTAGCACGTAATTACTGTCGATTTGTTTTACAATGTCATTTAAGTATTGATTCGCTTCATTCATCGCCTGCGGACCATTAATACGCTTAATGAGAGCAATAACAGCATCAGTTTTTGCATTGTTGTATGCTTGATTACGTGTGCCATTCAGATCTTTTTTGATAATAGGTGTAGCACCTTCCCCATTCACTTTAATAATTTCAGCATTACTAACTTGAACAGCCCCCAAACACAAAAGTGTCAATATAGCCTTTTTCATAACTCACCCTTTTAATTAGAATTTCTAGCTACCTTTATAATCTCTTTACTAAATTTTAAGTTCAGGGCTTACTCGATAATCATCTCTGTCAGCAATTAAGGTCGCCTTCTTTAAAGATTGCATAAGTCATAAAATCAGCACATTATATACAAAAAACAAACATCCAGCAAACAAATGTTAGTATTAATCCTAAAAAATAACTTTAATTTTATTGATTTTTAGAAAAAATCTCTTACAAGAGGTAATTCAACTTATTAATGGTATGAGGTGTAATTTACATAGAATGTAAGAAAAGCGTGTCCGGTAAAAAGAGCGGCTTACCAGAGTAGGCTTGATCGCTTTACGCAGCAAGGCTACCCATTATCTATATGGATGAAGGCGGCTTTGAGGCTAAAATCATTCGTTCTCATGGTTATGCACCGATAGGTATACCCTGTATCGATAGCTACAACTGGCAAGCAAAAAAGCGTACGAATGTCGTTGGTGTTCTTTATGAGAAAATGCTGTTTGCGCTTGAGTACTTTGAGCAGAATATCAACAGCACCATATTCTACGACTGGTGCAAACACACTTTAATTCCAAGCCTTAAAACCAAGTGCGTGATTTTGATTGATATGAGTGAGGATAAAGCAAAGCACTGCTTTGCCCGAGCGCAAGATGAGAGCTCTGCTCGAGTGAATCGGTTTCATAAAAATAAACGTATTCAAAAACTCCTCAACAGGCATGGGCATCGTATTTTATGGTTACCACCGTACAGCACTGAGCTGAACCCTATCGAGAAAAAATTGGCACAGGCTAAGTTTCTGCGCCAAGTATGGATGGAGAATAATCTACCAAGTTTAACTGTACGGATTTGACGGCAGGGGTCAAACTTTGAGCTCACGTTTAAAACGTTTATTCTCTTCTATAATAGCCATGAGTTCAGGGTCATACTGCTTAGTGCAGATAAGCTTGCCTTAATTAGCTTTGCTTTGCTAGTTAGACAAGTTCTGCATGGCTATGCCTAGCCGCTTTGCAGTCACTGAAACATTGCCTTGTCTGCTATCTTTTTGACGGCTGCAGCTTTGAAAGCTGCACTATAGGTTCTGATTTTCTTAGTCATGATAAACTCCTCATTAAGTCGTTGGTTTACTAAATTTGGTTCTACAGTTTTTTCAGCATAGTTCAAATAAAAAGTTGCCTAAGAAACCAAAAAGCCCTCTACGTTATATAAAATAGTGTAGAGGGCTTTTACGATTTTAATGAATGAATTATTGATAACTATAAAAAAACGCCGTTATGCTTGATGGTGTAAAGTAATAACAATCTGTTTTAACCAAGTTCCTGCCTGACCTAACGGCTTTTCTTTATGCCAAATCAACTCAACAGCAACTGCTCAACCGTATTTATAAAATTCTGGCTAATGCCCAATCAAGGTTACCTTGGTTAGTCTAAAGCCAGCCAGCTATCTATCATTTATCTATATACTTTCTAAAAACTAGAAAGAAGTACGACGATAGTTGCGATATTCAGGTAACCAGAAATTCGCTTTTAAGCGGCGCTGTAGGTTCTCCGCCGTGATAGGTAATGCCAGCTTATCTTGAACCGCCTGCAGTGCCACTTCATAAGCTATTTTTTCACTGATCTCTTTAATAACTTTAATAGGCGGTAGTATGGCGCCGGGCGCTTTTTCGTAATCCATTGATATATCTGCAAGCGCTTGGCTTGCTGCCATCAACATATTATCGCTGATACCTGTCGCTCGCGCTGCTAGAACACCGAGACCGATACCAGGAAATATATAGCTGTTATTACATTGAGAGACCTCAAAAGACTGACCGTTAAAAGTGGTATTAGCAAAAGGGCTACCCGTTGCGATAATGGCGCGACCACGGCTCCAATTCATGACTTCTTGCGGGGTGGCTTCCACACGAGACGTCGGGTTTGAAAGCGGTAGTACAATTGGGTTTTCAGTATTAACACATAAGGATTCGATTACTTCTTGAGTAAACAGACCTTTTTGTCCGCTAACACCAAATAATACCGTTATTCTTGCTTGTTTAACCACTTGCGCTAAACCGAGCTTCTGACTTTTATCCCAATGTTCAATAGCCGATTGTTTTTGCACGAGCGGCTCTTGGAATTTTTGTAGTTCTGTCATGTTATCAGTGAGCAAGCCATAACGGTCAACCATAAATACTTGGCTGCGCGCCTGCTCCTCCGTTAACCCTTCGCGCTGCATTTGGCGAATGATATGCTCAGCAATACCGCAACCTGCCGATCCTGCACCTAAGAATGCTATTTTTTGTTGACTTAGCTTCTGACCCTTGTTTAGGCACGCTGCAATCAAGGCACCGACCGACACCGCAGCAGTCCCTTGAATATCATCATTGAAGCAGCATAATTGGTCACGATATCTGTTTAATAACGGGGTGGCGTTTCCCTGTGCAAAATCTTCAAATTGTAATAACACCTCTGGCCAACGACGCTTAACGGCTTGAATAAATAAATCGACAAATTCATTATATTCATCGCCAGAGATGCGTGGATTCCTCCAACCCATGTACATAGGGTCGTCAAGTAGCTGTTGGTTATTGGTACCAACATCTAACAGAATAGGCAAACAATAAGCCGGGCTGATGCCACCACAAGCCGTGTACAAAGCCAATTTACCAATGGGAATGCCCATACCGCCAATACCTTGATCTCCTAGACCCAATATACGTTCGCCGTCAGTAACAACGATCACTTTGACATTTTGTTTGGTGGCATTTTGCAGCATATCATCAATTTTATGGCGCTCAGGATATGAGATAAACAAACCACGTTTACGGCGATAGATTTGCGAGAATTTTTCACACGCTTGACCAACCGTTGGGGTATAGATGAGCGGCATGACTTCCTCTATATGCTGCTCAATCAAATGATGAAATAGGGTTTCATTGGTATCTTGTATATTACGCAAGTAAATGTGCTTATCCATGTCACTAGTAAAGGAGCGCAGTTGATGATAAGCCCGCAGAGACTGCTCCTCAATCGTCTCAATGTTATGAGGTAATAGCCCTGTTAAATTAAAGCTATCACGTTCTTCTGATGAGAAAGCACTGCCTTTATTCAGTAAAGCGGTTTCTAATAGAGCGGGTCCGGCAATGGGAATATATAAGGGACGCTTGTTTGACATAATAAAATCTTCTTATTGACGTATGAGTGAAAACGATGCTAGTGCTGCATTATACATAGCATCAGCCCATACTTAACAATAGATAACAAATCATTTTGGGTGAGCATGGCTCTAAACTTGATTACTTATACATTTGCCTAGATACGATGCGCAGATGAAGTTAGAGGTTAACCCTATCTTTGATCCTAGAAAGGCGGGCGTGGATAATGCAGACTTCTGGATAGGCTACAGTGATGAACATGGTCATAAATAATGGTCTTACCTATTGTTTTAAACAATAGACTGCGATATAAATTAGCCTATCAGGACTATTTCACCCACTAATTAAATGAGAAGGTTAAGGATGACTATAAATAACGATGTATTACGTGAACGCATCAGCTTATTAGGCTCATTCCTAGGAGATGCGATTTCTCGCCAGACGGGCGAAGAAACACTTAATACGATTGAAACCCTGCGTAAAGGTTTTATTCAACAACGCCGTGAGCCTAACGAAGCGAACAAACAAAAACTCATCGACTTCATCGCCTCATTAGATAATCGAACCTTAAAAAACGTCATCCGCAGCTTTTCTATCTATTTCTTTTTAGCAAATCTAAGTGAGGAAAATTACTTACGCGAGCAGCGTCATGCCTTGCGTATGCAATCCGATCAAAGCTGGGAAGGCTCGTTTCGTCGTACTTTACTAGAGTGTCGTGAGCGCAATATTGAACCTGCCCAAATGCAAGAGCTGATTGAGCAGCTGAAATTTATACCCGTATTTACCGCCCATCCTACTGAAGCACGCCGCCGTACGACCATGAATCTATTGCAGAGTCTATTTACTCATAGCGATGCCTTAAACAATCTTGCAGAAGACAGCTTTGCCTACGAACAAGCAAAAGAGAAAACGGCGCAAACGATTGATTTATTATGGTCATCGGATGAAGTGCGTACGCGTAAGCCATTAGTCTATGACGAGATCAATAATGGTCTGCATTATTTTAATGCCAGTTTATTCAATGCCATTCCAAAGGTTTATCGCAATATTAAAGACGCCATTGTTGATATCTATCCAGAGCTAACAGACTATCCATTACCTGCTTTCATGAGCTTTGGCTCTTGGATCGGTGGCGACAGAGATGGCAATCCCTTTGTCACTCATGACACCACAGAGATGGCGGTATTGATGCATGCCGATACCGTGCTGCGTCATTATCAAGTACTGCTAAAAAAACTGCGCCGTGAGCTTATTCATAGCGATACGATTATCAATATTGCGCCAGACATTTATGCTCGTATAAAAGCGTACGCCAACCTCGATCAAAAAGTATTTTATTATAATCCTGACGATTACAACAATGAGCCGTACCGCAGATTGTTGTCGATTATTCTTGCCAAAATAAAAGCGACCAATCGCCACATTCAAAGCAAAGGTACAGACCTCGACGCCGCACACGATGCTTACGCCAACCCTCAAGAGCTGTTAGAAGATTTACGCATCATTCGAAAAAGTGTCAATACTCATGACAAAGCACATGGCGAAGGCTTATTGCTCGATACGATTCGTCTGGTCAAAACCTGCGGCTTTCATCTAGCAGCGCTCGATATCCGCCAAGAGTCGTCTTATCATAGTGAAGTGATCGCCGATATTTTCGCCAATGCCTCGAACTTACCAGACTATCAGACTCTGGGTGAAACCGAGCGCCAAGAGTGGTTGACGCGTTTACTTGCAAAGCCTGGTACACCGCTCATTTATACCGATAACTTAACGGATAAAACCCGTGAACAATTAGCCTTGATGAACTCAGTGGCCACATTACGTAAACTGGTCGGGCAAGATACTTTCGGCAGTTATGTGATTTCGATGACCAACAATGCCAGTCAATTATTGGAAGTGTTGCTACTCATGCGTTTTTCAGGCTTGTGCAGGGTTGATGATGCAGGTCAGCTGTCTGCTGACTTACCCGTCGCACCCTTGTTTGAAACCATCGAAGATCTTAAAAATATCGATAAGATCTTACCTGCCGTGTTGGACAATCCGCTATACCGAGGGTTGCTTGCGCACTCAGATAATACCCAAGAAATCATGTTAGGTTATTCAGACTCATCAAAAGATGGCGGCATCATTACGTCTGCATGGCAGCTTTATAGCGCGCAGCAAACCATCAATCGTATCGCTGCTGAATATGGTATCAAAACACGCCTGTTTCATGGCCGCGGTGGCTCTGTCAGTCGTGGCGGTGGCTCAACGCATAATGCAATTGCCGCTCAGCCCGCAGGGACACTGCATGGAGAAATTAAAGTCACTGAGCAAGGTGAAGTCCTTTATGCCAAATATGCCAACACCGATACTGCTGTGTTTGAGCTCACCATGGGCATCACTGGTACGCTTAAAGCGTGCTCAACAAGATTTGTGGTGCAACCGCCTGAACTACCACATTACGAAGCACTGTTTGCACGTTTAGCCGATGCGGGTGAACAAAGTTATCGTACGTTGACGGACCATACCGAAGGGTTTTATCAGTTCTATTCACAAGTGACGCCAGTGCAGGAAATCTCTTTATTAAATATTGGCTCGCGCCCAGCGCACCGTAATAAAGGCCTGCCAAGTAAGACAACCTTGCGGGCGATTCCTTGGGTATTTGGTTGGTCTTTAGCGCGCTTTACCCTACCAGCTTGGTATGGCGTAGGTAGTGCTCTTCATAGCGTTAAAGAAGACGAAGCTTTAATGAGGGAAATGAACAGTTGCTGGCCATTTTTTAACGTATTTATTAGTAATATTGAAATGGCGTTTACCAAATCTGAGATGAGCATTGCTCAGGCTTATAGTCAGTTATGTGAAGATGAGGGATTACGTGAAAAGATTATGCAAGCGGTAATCGATGAGCATCATCTAACCTTCTCAGGTTTGAACTCTTTGCTTAACCAGACATCGTTATTGGCGCATCAGCAAAGCCTTGCCGCGTCACTACAATGGCGAAATGCTTATTTAGATCCGATTAATTACATCCAAATCGAGTTGTTGAAACGTGCCAGACAAAAAGACGCTACAGATAATGACGATGATCTTGCTGTTGAAGATCCATTAATACGTAGTATCAATGCTTTGGCAGCGGGTCTACGCAATACGGGTTAATGACTGACGTGGTTGAATAATTGCTGAGAGAGTATGCATGGGTAATTACTTATGTGTACAGCTCAGCAAAGTCGTTGTCAGCGAGATGTCTTACTTTATACAAGTGCAGTTCACTTGGTTGTTAGTGGACTTGGCAATTTGTTAGCGAATAATATTGTCACAGCAACCTGCTTGTTTAATATGTGCTCTCTGATAATTTTGAGGTAGTTCAACTTTGAAATCTACAGATTTATAATGATACTTAAGCAGGCGGTAATCCTTTATAAGCTCTTTGTAATAAGCTTTCTAGTTCATCGTAATTGTATTCACGAGGATTATAATAAGGACTGTCACACACCATCCTTGCCACATCAGCGGGGCCCTCTTCAGGTAAGCCAATATCTTTTAAAGCCAATTCAATACCTAGAGACTGGTTCAGACGGTAAATTGCCAAGCCAACTTCTTCACGGCTGCTGACGTCCAAAGCCTCTGTCAGTCTATCCATCGCTTCAATATCAGCGTTACGATTGTAGTGTACTGAATACGCAAGCGTAATGGCATGTGCTTGCGCATGCGGTAGGTTAAAAGTGCCACCTAGGGTATGGCAGATTTTATGGTGAATGGCCATACCAACCGAACCAAGACAAACACCAGCAAGCCATGCACCATAGCTTGCTTTTTGACGGGCTGAAATATTGGTGAGCTCTTTGACAATCACAGGCAAGGAAGACTTTAATGCTTTGATAGATTCAATCGCCATCAGGCTGACGATTGGGTTTTTATCCTCAGCATATAACGCTTCTACAGCGTGCGCCATAGCATTCATACCTGAGCAAGCTGAGATTTTAGCGGGTAATGCTTGGTTTAGCTTCGGATCATAAATCACTACCTTAGGTAGGACATGACTGTCTTTGCCAGTGGTTTTTAGATTGTTTTTGGTCAAACCATAAATGGCTGTCATCTCGCTACCAGCATAGGTAGTCGGTATGGCAACGATAGGTAAATGTGTTTTTAAAGCAATTATTTTGGCAAGTCCAATTGTAGAGCCGCCGCCCAAAGCCAGACAACAATCAATATCACTCTCTTTAGCAAATTCTACTGCTTTATTCGCCACGTCAACTGGTACATGCATGACAGCATGCGGATACACGCCTGCACAGATTTCTTGTAGTTCTTTTGCCAATTTACGACCCGCTTCTTCTTGACCAGGTGTCGTAATCACTAATACCTTATTATAACCATGTTGAAGTAATATATCTTTGGTTTCAGCTGACTTTCCCACCCCAAAATGAACGTCAACTGGTAAGGCTTTATAATGAAATTCTTGCATAAAATTATCCTTTTATGAGTTCATATTAGGATTCTTAATGAGTGCAGAGTGTGCTCAAATTTGCTCACGCTTATAATCAAACCCTTCTTCATCATAAATCTGATAAGTCACGTCCAACAATGTTTTTAATAGCTCTGATTTGTCAAAATGCCTCACACTCATGACGATAGGAGAGGTTAAAAGCCCGTCCTCGAAAGGAATATAAGTCACTTCCTGACTCCGCAGATGCTCAAGCGTTTTTGGTACGATAGTCAAGCCCTCGCCTGCTGCTACCAACCCTAACGCAATATGCAGCTCACGTACCTCAGTAAAATAGTTTGCTTTTAGATTGCGTGCCTCAAACAACTCTAAGACATAGTCAATAAAACTAGGACGAGGTGCCATCGGATATAACAATAAGTTTTCATTGGTTAAATCCATTAAACGAATGCTCTTTTGCTTCTCTTGTGCCAAACGATGTTTAACAGGAACAGCTACAACTAAGCTCTCCTCTCTTAATAGTAATCGCCTAATAGAAGCGTCTTCGAATAATAACCTTCCATAACCAACATCTATTTTACCCTCTACCAAGCTTTGTGTTTGCTGCCAAGAGTTTAATTCATATAACTTAATTTCTATATTTGGATAGACCTCTCTGAAGCGCGCAATCACTTTTGGCAATATGCCATATAATATCGACGATACAAAACCTATAGAGAGTGAGTTGTCAAAATTACCCTTACGAAAAGTCATAGCACGCAGATCATCTGATTTTTTTATTATCTGCAGAGCATGATCATAAAAAAACTCGCCAGCTTCAGTAAGTTTTAAAGGGCGATTGTCCCTATCAATGAGCGTGACGCCTATCTCTTCTTCTAATTGTTTTATCTGACGGCTCAGTGGTGGTTGTGAAATAAACAAACGCTCTGCTGCCTTATTAAAACTTTTTTCCTCTGCCACCGCTACAAAGTAGCGTAAATGTCTCAATTCCATTGAATGTTATTCCTTGAGTGATCTATAAGCTTATCGATACCTAAAGAACATAACATGGTGCGGGTTGGTTATCAAAATACCTAAAAGGTATTAATAATAGACTAAATGGGTCTTAGACATGTCGTTATACAGCAACTATAGTTCTTATTAAGCATAAGGAAGCAGCATTAACTTAATAGGGACTGTTATGATTCGTTCAATTAATACTTTATTGGTACCGATACCTACTATAAGAGCTCATAAGCTCGCTTGTACCGTTATGAACGAACAAGTTTTGGTGTTGGTGCACATTCAAACAGAAGATGGCTATGAAGGTTGGGGTGAAGCAACCACCATTGGCGGTCTAAGCTACGCAGAAGAAAGCCCTCATAGCATCAAGACTAATATCGACACCTACTTTACGCCTCTGTTATTAAAAGAACAGCCTACTAGCACAGCAAAAGCCATGCAGCTGCTAAGTATTCATATTAATGGCAACCGCTTTGCAAAGTGCGCGATTGAAACTGCCCTACTCGATATCGAAGGCAAACGCCTAAACCTACCAGTAAGTGAGCTGATTGGTGGTCGTGTTCGTGACCGTATCGAAGTGGCATGGACGCTTGCCAGCGGCAATACAGCGACCGATATCGCCGAAGCTAAGCGCATGATTGAGCAAAAGCGCCATCGCATTTTTAAATTAAAAATCGGTAGCAATCCGATTATTGATGATGTTGCCCACGTATTGGCTATCAAAAAATCGCTGCCTGATTGCCGCATTACGGTTGATGTTAACCAAGCATGGACAGAGCTTGAGGCAATGCAAGGTATTAGTCTATTGCAAGCTGGTGGCGTTGATTTAATAGAACAACCTGTCTCAATGCGCAATAAAGCCGCACTAAAACGCTTAACCGAACATTTCGATGTGGCCATTATGGCGGATGAAATTGTCCAAGATCCTCAGAATGCTTTTACCTTAGCAGCCGATCATTGTGCTGACGTCTTTGCCGTGAAAATCAATCAAGCAGGCGGATTAAAAGCAGCATGCTTAATCGGACAAATGGCACATCTAGCAGGTATCGAGCTCTATGGTGGCACTATGCTTGAAGGTCCTATCGGTACGGCCGCATCCGCCCATGTATTCTCAACCTATCCCAGTTTAAATTTTGATACAGAACTTTTTGGTCCTTTACTATTAACCGAAGACGTTTTAGTACAGCCTCTTGATTATCAAGATTTTGGTTTAAATGTACCTACGGGCGCAGGTCTTGGTATCGAAGTAGATAGCGATAAAGTCTATCACTACGCCAAACAAGCAATCAATAATTCACTTAAATCATCAAAGCCGCAACTTGCTACTAATGCTCAAACTGAAATACTGTAACAGCTAAAAAAATTACCCGTCATCAAATATAAGGAAATAATTATGTTATACCACGTCAGAATGGATGTCTTAATCCCAACAGATATGGACGCCGACAAGGTCAACGAGCTTAAAGCCACCGAAAAAGCATTATCACAAAAGCTCCAAGAGCAAGGTAAATGGCGTCATATTTGGCGCATAGCCGGTCAGTACTCTAACTTCAGTATCTTTGATGTTGAGAGTAATGAAGAGCTACACGACATTATGATGTCATTACCGCTCTATCCGTACATGAAGGTTGAAGTGACACCATTGTTACGTCATCCATCATCTGTGCGTAGTGATGACAGCTAAAGCAAGCCAGTACAGCTGATATCAGAACCTATAAAAACTGAGTAAGAATACTCACTGTAATTACCCCTTAATAAAACAGTCCTCAACAAGGAGAGAGACATGGAACGCAGCCAAATTGAAGCATTAGCCACTCAGTTCATCAAAGGCAAAATCGACTTCCCTGAGCAAGTCAATCCACGCGTACAAGAGATTGTCTTGCGTATCGTGACCGACCTTATGCAAACCATTAACGACTTAAAAATCACTGCAGATGAATATTGGTCTGGCGTTGAGTTTATCGGTGATTTGGGCAAAGAAGCTGGTTTATTATCACCAGGCTTGGGTTTCGATCACTTCATGGATTTAATGATTGAAGAGGATTTAAAAGCAGCCGGTCTTGACGGTGGTACTGTACGTACTATTGAGGGTCCACTCTATGTCGCTGGTGCGCCAGAAGAAAAAGGCTTCGCGCGTCTAGATGATGGCACTGACCTTGACAATGGCACCGTGCTATTTATGCAAGGCACTGTTTATGGTGATGATGGAAAGCCTCTTCCAAATGCAAAAGTTGAAGTGTGGCATGCCAACAGCTTAGGTAACTACTCTTTCTTTGATGAATCACAGTCTCATTTCAACTTACGTCGTAGCATCATTACCGATGAAAACGGAAATTATGCATTCCGCAGCATCGTGCCGCTAGGTTACTCGGTACCACCAGAAGGAATGACGCAAAAAGTATTGGGCGCGCTAGGACGTCACGGTCATCGCCCAGCTCACATTCATTTCTTTGCCAGTGCTGATGGTCATCGCAAACTGACCACGCAGATTAACATCGATGGCGATGAGTACCTATGGGATGACTTTGCTTTTGCAAGCCGCGAAGGCTTGGTACCAGAGGTAACGATGGTCGAAGATGCGGACAAGCTAAAAGAAAAAGCGCTTGATAAGCCTTACGCAAGTATCGACTTTGACTTTCATTTAGTAAAAGACATTGACCAAGCTATACAAGGCAGCGAAGTAGAACGCCGCCGTGCTCAAGGTTAATGAGCACTCATATTAAATAGCATTCATTAATAACTATTAGCGACTTACGTTTGATATGTCCTCAGTTGTCGTATCAAACGTTAGCTTCTAATCTCATTTTATACCGTCATTATACAAGGAAGGCAGCCATGAGCGAGCGTATCAATCTAGTACCTGAAGGATCAGACATCACTATTGATGATTTTTTAGAAGAGAACAGTGAAAAAGGGATTTATCGCCTGCATCGTAGCGCCTTCACTAACGAAGAGTTGTTCGAGCTTGAGATGAAGTACATCTTTGAAAACAATTGGGTGTATTTGGCTCATGAGTCTCAAGTTCCTGATAACAACGACTACTACACCTCATACATTGGTCGTCAGCCTGTTATTCTTGCCCGCAATAAAGAAGGCGAGCTGCATTGCATGATTAACTCATGCTCACATCGTGGTGCACAGCTCTGCCGACATAAAAAAGGCAATAAAGCCACTTACACCTGCCCATTTCATGGTTGGACCTTTAACAACTCAGGTAAGCTGCTTAAAGTTAAAGACCCAAGACATGCAGGCTATCCAGAATGCTTCAATAAAGAAGGCTCACACGACCTAAAACAAGTGAAGATGGCCAATTATAAAGGCTTTATCTTTGCCAGCTTAAATGATGATGTTCAGCCAATCGAAGACTGGCTTGGCGGCTCTACCAAAATTCTTGACATGATTGTCAATCAGTCGCCAGAAGGCCTAGAAGTTCTACGCGGCACCTCAACCTATACCTTTGATGGTAACTGGAAACTGCAAGCTGAAAACGGTGCTGACGGCTATCACGTATCAGCCGTCCATTGGAACTACGCTGCGACAACTGCGCGCCGTAAAGAAACTGAAGCTGTCAAAGAAGACAATATCAAAGCCATGAACGCTGGCAAATGGGGTCGACAAGGCGGTGGGTTTTATTCTTTTGAAAACGGTCACATGCTGTTATGGACACAATGGGAAAACCCACAAGACCGTCCAAACTATGCTTATCGCGATGAGTATGTCGCCAGCTACGGTGAAGCCATGGCGGACTGGATGATTGGGCGCTCACGTAATTTATGCCTATATCCAAACGTCTACATCATGGATCAGTTCAGCTCACAAATTCGCATGCTACGCCCTATCGCGGTTGACAAAACTGAAGTCAGTATCTGGTGTATCGCACCAAAAGGCGAAAGCGACGAGGCACGTGCACGCCGTATTCGTCAGTATGAAGATTTCTTTAACGTTACTGGTATGGCAACACCTGATGACTTAGAAGAGTTCCGCTCGTGTCAAGAAGGTTATAACGGTATCAAGCTTGAATGGAATGATATGTGCCGAGGCTCTGAGCATTGGATTCAAGGTGCAGATGAAGGCGCTGCCGCTATTGACCTTAAACCTTTGATGAGTGGTGTTAAGACTGAAGACGAAGGGTTATATACCGTCCAACATCGCTACTGGCATGAAGAGATGAAAAAAGCTCTAGAGCAAGAGCAGCAGCTACACGGTGCTAATAGCGACTAATACATTTTTATTATTACTCTGCTATTTATTGTAGAACTGACAAAAAAATAAGGATATCAATCATGAAAAATGCAACTGTTAACATTGAAGACATTAGACAGTTTCTATACCGTGAAGCGCGTTTATTGGATGAGAAAAAATGGGAAGAATGGCTCACTTATTATGATGAAGACTGCCCTTTCTGGATGCCAAGTTGGGATGATGATGGTCAGCTCATTAGCGACCCACAACGAGAAATCTCGCTGATTTATTATCCGGATCGCCGTGGTCTTGAAGATCGTATCTTCCGCATCGAGACTGAGCGCTCATCAGCGACCATTCCTGATACGCGTACCACGCACAATTTATCGAATATTGAATTGCTCGAAGACAATGACGGTATTGTGACGGTGCGTTTCAACTGGATCAACAAGTCCTTTCGCTATCACGAGACCAATACCTATTGGGGTTACTCTCAGTACAAAATAGACATGACTCAAGACCAACCAAAAATTTTGGATAAGTATGTGGTCTTAAAAGACGACTATGTGCATCAAATCATGGACGTCTATCACGTCTAATCATTATTCACTCATTATTTAGCCACTAGCTTTTAATTAATACGTGTTGAAAAGGGATATTTCTCATGGAATATAATATTGCTCTACAGTTCGAAGACGGCGTCACAGGCTTCATCAAATGTGAAGCCGACGAAACCGTCGCCGAAGCCGCTTATCGTCAAAAATTCAATATCCCTGTGGATTGCCTAGATGGTGCTTGCGGTACTTGCCGTTGCCATTGTGAATCTGGTAGCTACGACATGCACCCTGATATGTATATCGAAGATGCACTGACAGAAGCTGAAGCTGCTGAAGGGTATGTACTCACCTGTCAGATGATTCCAGAAAGCGACTGCGTGATCAAAGTACCAACCTCCTCTGAAGCCTGCAAAGTCGGCAAGTCTGTATTCAAAGGCAAACTACAACAGCTGAATGTACTGTCAGAATCTACCATTCACTTTGGCGTCGAAGTCGACAATCCAGATGCACTAGTATTTTTGCCAGGCCAGTATGTCAATGTCAGCATTCCTGATTCTAACGAGACACGCTCCTATTCATTTAGCTCTATACCTAGTGCCAATCAGGCCGAATTTGTCGTCCGCAATATTCCTAACGGTAAAATGAGCACCTTTTTATCTGATACTGCGACTATAGGTCAAGAGATTAATTTTGAGGGTCCATTTGGTAGCTTTTACCTGCGCCCTCTAATCCGCCCGACCCTATTTCTAGCAGGTGGTACTGGTATCGCGCCTTTTTTATCGATGCTAAAAAGTTTAGAAGTGTCTGGTGCTCATCATCCTGTCAGGATGGTCTACGGCGTCACCAACGACTTTGATCTTATAGAAGTTGAGAAACTAGAAGAAGTCAAACAAAACCACCCTTGGTTTGACTACCGCACCTGTGTCGCCACTGAAGACAGCCAGCATGAGCGTAAAGGCTATGTTACCGGTCATGTTGATAATGAGTGGCTGAACGATGGTGACGTCGATGTCTACTTGTGTGGTCCGTTAGGGATGGTGGATGCGGTGAGTAACTGGTTAGACAGCAGCAATCTAAAACCGAGTAATTTTTACTATGAAAAATTCACGCCCAGTGAACAATAACGTAGCCTAGCCGTATTACTCTACTAGCAAAGCATGAGCAAGATTTTTAGGAGACTGTCATGAGTAAAAGATTTGATAATAAAGTATGTATCGTTACTGGTGCCGCCCAAGGCATCGGGCGCGGAGTCGCATTACGATTAGCAAGTGAGGGCGGAAAAATCGTCATGGCAGACTTTTCTCCATTAGTAGAAGAGGTGCTGGCTGAAATCATCGCTAATGGTGGAGAAGCCGTTACCATTCAAGCTGACCTTGAAACCCATCAAGGTGCTAAAGAGGCTATTGATAAGGCACTTGATAGCTATGGGCGTATCGATATATTGGTCAACAATGTCGGCGGCGCAATATGGATGAAACCTTTTACCAGCTTCTCTGAAGCAGAAATCCAAAAGGAAATCAGCCGCTCATTATTTCCAACATTATGGTGTTGTCATGCGGTATTACCAACCATGGTCAAACAGCAATCAGGCACTATTGTTAATGTGTCCTCTATCGCTACTCGCGGTATCAACCGCATACCCTATTCGACAGCGAAAGGCGGCGTGAACGCCATGACCGCATCGCTCGCTTTTGAGTATGCAAACGATGGTATCCGTGTGAATGCTGTGGCAACTGGCGGTACTGAAGCGCCGCCCAGAAAGATTCCACGTAACGCCAAACCATTAACTGATGATGAAAAATCATGGATGAATGCGGTGGTTGATCAGACCATTGATCGCACCTTTATGAAACGCTACGGCACGATTGATGAGCAAGTCAATGCCATCTTGTTTTTAGCATCCGATGAGTCTTCTTATATTACTGGTAGTACCATTCCTGTGGGCGGTGGCGACGAAGGCTAATAATAAATCTAGTAGCATGCATCTTAATTTGCAACCCCGTAACGAATGCTAATTTGCAAGGAAGCAATATGGCCTCTGTAATCCAAACCTTAAAAAACGACTGGTCGCTCTCCGCATCGGTTGCAGGGTTCTTAGCGGTTCTTATTTCTTATGCGGGTCCTTTGATTATTTTTTTTCAGGCCGCACAAGCCGCACAAGTATCAGATGCCATGATGGCGTCTTGGATTTGGGGTGTCTCCATCGGTGCTGCCATTCCTGGTATTTATTTATCTATTAAATATAAAACACCGGTTATTACAGCATGGTCCGCCCCTGGTACCGCTTTACTGGTTACCCTATTTCCACAGATGAGTATTAATGAAGCTGTTGCCGGTTATATCATCTCAGCGATTGTCATATTTATTGTTGGAGCGACAGGTTACTTCGACAAAATATTAAAATGGATTCCTAACGGTATTGCCGCTGGCATGATGGCAGGGATTCTATTTCAATTCGGCTTAGAATTATTTAAAGCCACTGATAGCATGCCATTTATCGTCTTTAGCATGCTCGGTTGCTACTTATTAGCCAAACGCTTTTCGCCGCGCTATACGATGATCTGGGTATTGATATGCGGTGTTATCTTAAGCGTCTTACTTGGCAAAATGAACCCTGTCCATTTCGATTTAGCCGTTACCATACCTACTTTTATTGCACCTGAATGGTCGTGGAACTCAACGTTTAACCTCGCTATACCACTCATCCTTGTGAGCCTAACTGGCCAGTTTTTACCCGGTATGGCTATATTAAATCTAAGTGGCTATGACACGCCAGCCAAGCCTATTGTGAGTGTTACAAGCCTTGCCTCGTTAGCAGTTGCATGTGTTGGTGGTATCACTATCGTACTTGCCGCTATCACAGCCGCGCTTTGTACTGGCAAAGATGCGCATGAACTTAAGGAAAAGCGCTATATCGCAGGTGTCGCTAATGGCATCTTCTATTTATTTGGCGGTTTATTTGCTGGCAGTATCGTGATGGTATTTAGCTTGCTTCCAAAAGAGCTTGTCGCGGCACTGGCCGGCCTTGCATTAATCGGTGCCATTTCTGCCAATATCACCATTGCTATGAAAAATGATGAGCAAAGAGATGCAGCGTTAATTACCTTTTTGGCGACAGCATCGGGTATGAGCTTTTTGGGATTAAGCTCTGTGTTTTGGGGCATTCTTATCGGCATGATTGCTCACTATATTCTGACCAAAAAACGCCTACTACCAACATCATCTATCTCATTAACGACCTCTAATAATGAAGCCAATTAAGAATAACTCGCTTACAAAAAATTTAAGTAGTGTCAGAGTAATGACTCAACCTGTACACCGCTTATCAATCTTAAAGACACTAACTCATATGACTTTTTATAGGATATAAACATGATTAACAAAGCAGATAAAAATATCACTGACGTACTTAGTCAAATCAAAGATGGCGCCACCATCATGATTGGTGGCTTTGGTACTGCAGGGCAACCAGCTGAACTCATTGATGGACTTATTAATTTAGGCGTAAAGGATTTGGTCATCATTAATAATAATGCCGGTAACGGCGACCACGGCCTTGCCAAGCTCTTAAAAACGGGTGCTGTGCGTAAAATCATTTGCTCTTTCCCGCGTCAATCGGACTCTTGGGTATTTGATGAGCTTTATCATGCTGGCAAGATTGAGCTGGAGCTAGTACCACAGGGTAATCTGGCTTGCCGCATTCAAGCAGCTGGTATGGGACTCGGTGCGGTATATACGCCCACAGGCTTTGGTACTTTACTCGCAGAAGGCAAAGAGACTCGAGAAATCGATGGTAAAGACTATGTTCTTGAATATCCCATTAAGGCTGATTTTGCTTTAATTAAAGCAGATAAAGGCGATCGTTGGGGCAACTTGGTGTACCGCAAGTCTGCCCGTAACTTTGGTCCTATCATGGCAATGGCAGCTGATATTACTATCGCCCAAGTCTCTGAAACGGTTGAGCTTGGCGCGCTTGATCCTGAGCACGTTATTACGCCGGGTATTTTTGTGCAGCATGTGGTGCAAATTCAGCCTGCTAGCACTGAATCTGCTAGCGCTGAACTTTCTAGCACAGCTACTACAGCCACCGCTTAATACTGCTAATTATAAGGATCATCATCATGAGCCATACTTCCTACACCGTTTTGACCCGCGATCAAATCGCCGAGCGCGCTGCCCAAGATATTCCAGATGGTGCCTATGTCAATTTAGGCATCGGACTACCGACTAAAATTGCGCAATACTTACCGGATGATAAAGATGTCTTTTTGCATTCAGAAAACGGTTTACTAGCTTTTGGACCACCACCTGCTAAAGGCGAAGAAGATCCCGAGCTGATTAATGCCGGAAAAGAGTACGTCACCATGCTCGATGGCGGCAGCTTCTTTCATCATGGCGACTCCTTTGCCATGATGCGCGGTGGTCATATCGATATTTGCGTATTGGGTGCGTTTCAAGTGGCTGCCAATGGCGATTTAGCCAACTGGAGTACCGGTGCGCCAGATGCAATACCTGCGGTTGGCGGCGCTATGGACTTAGCCGTCGGTGCCAAAAGAGTCTTTGTGATGACCAATCACACCACCAAAACTGGCGACCCTAAAATCGTTAGCAAGCTTACCTACCCTGTGACTGGCAAAAACTGTGTTGATCGCATTTATACTGACTTATGTGTCATTGATGTCACTGATAAAGGTTTAGCCGTCACTGAAATGGTCGATGGCTTAAGCTTTGCGGAGTTGCAAGCATTGACTGGTGCGACATTAATTGAAGCTACAAATTCAAAATAATAAAAAGGACAAGGATGATGACTGATTCAACCACTGGTTTAAACAACGCTTATATTATCGATGCCATTCGCACCCCTTTTGGTCGCTACGGCGGCGGTCTAGCACCAGTACGTGCCGATGATTTAGGGGCTATCCCTATCAAGGCGCTAATGGAACGTAATGCCAATGTCGATTGGGTACAAGTAGATGACGTCATCTACGGCTGTGCTAATCAGAGCGGTGAAGACAACCGCAACGTCGGGCGTATGTCGTCGTTACTAGCTGGCTTACCTTATCAAGTGCCTGCCACTACCGTGAATCGCTTATGCGGCTCGTCAATGGATGCGTTAGCGATAGCGACTCGTGCGATTAAAGCGGGTGAAGCGCATCTAATTATTGCAGGTGGTGTTGAGAGCATGAGCCGTGCGCCATTGGTAATGGGCAAGTCAGATCAAGCGTTTGGTCGTAGTCAAAAGCTCGAAGATACCACGATGGGCTGGCGTTTTATCAATCCAAAGCTTGATGAGCTATATGGCACGGAGACCATGCCACAAACTGCTGAAAATGTCGCAGAGCAATTCAATATCAATCGAGCTGACCAAGATGCATTTGCATTACGTAGCCAACAACGTACCGCAGTGGCGCAAGAGGCAGGATTCTTCAAAGATGAGATTACTCCAGTCAGCATCCCGCAACGCAAAGGCGATCCTGTCACCGTCGATACTGACGAGCATCCTCGTGCTGATACCACGCTTGAGAAGTTGACTAAACTACGCCCTATCGTCACCGCAGATGGCACCGTGACGGCTGGCAACGCGTCAGGTATCAATGATGGCGCAGCGGCTTTTTTAGTAGCATCAGAGCAAGCCGTTAAAGAGTTTAATCTAAAGCCGCGTGCACGTATTGTGGCCTCAACTACGGTAGGCGTTGAGCCACGTATTATGGGCTTTGCCCCAGCACCGGCGATGAAAAAGCTGCTTAAGCAAACTGGACTGTCACTTGATGAGATGGATGTCATTGAATTAAACGAAGCCTTTGCCGCCCAAGCTCTCGCTTGTACGCGTGACTTGGGATTGGCTGACGATAGCGAGCGTGTCAATCCGAATGGCGGTGCGATTGCGCTTGGTCATCCACTCGGTGCCTCAGGAGCACGTTTGATTTTAACAGCACTCAATCAACTTGAGAAAACTGATAAGCGTTATGCCATATGCTCAATGTGTATTGGCGTTGGACAAGGTATCGCGATGATTATTGAGCGTGTTGTTAACGATTAAGCAGCACTATTAATAAATATCAATTAAATCACTCACCATTACTATTTCACGGACATCGTCAGGACTAAAAAGGATAATAATGATGCCTATATTTAACAACCAAGAAATTGCCCTAAACTATGCCACTTTTGGTGATAACAGCAATCCTGCTCTGATATTTTCTAACTCTTTAGGTACCAGCTATCATATGTGGCAGCCGCAAATCGATGCCTTACAAAACGATTATTTTATTATCTGCTATGACACCCGTGGCCATGGTAAGTCTTCCGCACCAAAAGGTCCTTATAGTTTGGATCAGCTTGGACAAGATGTGATTGATTTGCTTGATCATTTAAACATTGATAAAGCATTTTTTTGTGGCATCTCTATGGGCGGTATGACTGGTCAATGGCTAGCCATCAATCATCCTGAGCGCTTCCATCACTTGATGCTATGCAATACCGCCGCAAAGATTGGTAATGAAGCGGCTTGGGTAGATCGCGCGCAATTGGTACGTGAGCAAGGACTAAAACCTATCGCCGCTACCGCTGCTCCGCGTTGGTTCACAGCAAGTTTTATCGATAATTATCCTGATGTCGTTAAAGCATTATCTGATGCTCTCGCAGCTGGTAGTAGCGAGGGTTATGCCAGCTGCTGCGAGGCATTATCTGTCGCTGATACTCGCGAGCAGTTAAAGAACATCCGCGTGCCTGTCACAGTGCTTGCAGGCGCTGAAGATCCAGTGACGACGGTTGCCGATGGTCAATATATGGTCGATCATATCCCTAACGCTACGCTCGCTACTATCGATGCCTCGCATATCTCAAATATTGAGCAACCTGAAGCATTTAATCAACTCGTGCGACAATATTTGGAACATTAATGGTGCTATAGCCTTTGTCCAAATACACTCACTGCCATTTGCAATGTTGGCGGTGTTTGTATGACGGCTATTGTTCACATTTAGATTGCTCATATATCTTTTAGATATATGAGCAATCTTTTTTTACCTATCTTTTAATAGATATTAGCTATTAATAATAAACACATATTTTTCTCATAAAAAACAAATATCACGGATATCCGTAGCCTGATTGGTTATTAATGCGTTTGCTTAAAGAAAACATCTTTTTCATTTTCTGCTTCTTTTATCAAAGCTATCTATACATTCTTACACTCCCATCTCTTAATAAAAAATCCATACCTTCTAGGTATAAACTAATACTTAGATAGTTTTTGACTTGATCATTAGAAAACAATAACTTGTTAGACACTTATAAGGATATTACCCATGGAGAAATACGAATGGAATCACCAACCTTAAACATCAATAAAGTTATTGATGAAGCCAAATTTGCTCCTTTTCATTGGAAGGTACTGTTTTGGTGTCTACTGATCATTATCTTTGATGGTTATGATCTTATTATTTATGGCGTGGCTCTACCGTTACTCATGGAGGAGTGGTCATTGACCGCGGTACAAGCAGGCTTTCTGGCCAGCGCCGCACTCTTTGGCATGATGTTTGGTGCCATGATTTTTGGTACTTTGTCTGATAAAATCGGTCGAAAAAAGACCATCATGATCTGCGTCGGTCTATTCAGTAGCTTTACCTTTTTCGGTGCTTTTGCTAATGGTCCGATGCAGTTTGCTGCTTTACGCTTCATTGCTGGTCTTGGTATCGGCGGCGTGATGCCCATCTGTGTAGCGCTGACCTCTGAGTATGCGCCAAAACGTATCCGTAGTACTCTGGTCGCTATTATGTTTAGTGGTTACGCGATAGGCGGAATGGCATCAGCATTATTAGGCTCGTTTTTGGTGGTAGATTACGGTTGGGAGATTATGTTTTATATTGCAGGAATACCTACCCTGCTATTGCCAATTATCTGGAAAATGCTACCTGAGTCCTTAATGTATTTGGTCAAAGAAAAAAGACATGATGAAGCCAAAAAAATCGTCCGCAAACTTGCACCACAAGAGACCATCACGGCTTCAACCAACTTAATATTAGATGAACCAACCAAAGGCGATGACGCTCCTATCAAAGCGTTATTCCTAAAAAACAGAGGTTTTACCACCATTATGTTTTGGGTAGCCTTCTTTATGTGCTTGTTGATGGTATATGCTCTCGCCAGCTGGTTACCAAAGCTTATGATTCAGGCCGGTTACTCGCTAGGTGCTAGTATGCTGTTCTTATTTGCACTCAATATCGGCGGTATGGTCGGTGCTATTGGTGGCGGTGTACTGGCTGATGGATACCATCTGAAACCTGTTTTGACCGTTATGTTTGCTTTAGGTGCGGTGTCGTTGATACTGCTTGGCTACAATAGCCCTCAGGTGGTGCTATATACTCTTATCGCCATTGCAGGAGCAACCACTATTGGCTCACAGATACTGCTCTATACCTTTGTCGCTCAGTACTACCCGACTGCTGTACGTACGACGGCTATGGGCTGGGCATCAGGTATCGGCCGCATTGGCGCTATCGTAGGTCCTATCTTGACTGGGGCGCTACTTACACTAGAGCTAAGCCATCAAACGAACTTCTTATTTATCGCCATCCCCGGTGTTATTGCCGCTATTGCGATTTTCCTTGTTAACTTAAATGCTGCGGTTGATGGCAAAAAGAGTCAAGTACAAGCAGTGCAGTTAGATACATCGGCCGCCTAAGTCAAATATGAGAGTCTAGAATCTTTCTTAAGTATATTTTTACCATATAACCATCGAACTATCTAAGATGAATTTATAGCTTAAATTCATCTTAGATTCACCATACTTATTGAATATATGAGGTTTTCAAGAAACTGGTAACCTTTTTTATTGACCAAAAATTGGTTTAATAAATCTAATTCTAAACACTGATTCTAACTCTCGCTAAATTTATACCATTACTCATCAAAGTTCTACGTCAAATAATTGATAGCCCGCTCAATGTGATGACATGTCTGGGCAAAATTTGTTACCATAACATTTTAAATGCTACGATTTAGGCAATTTCACTTAGGTAATACAGACATGGCCAAAAACGCCCTACAAGAACAACTCTTAAAAGCTGGATTGGTGGATAGCAAAAAAGCCAAAAAAATCAGCAAACAGTCACAGCATGCCAAGCGCACAGGCGACGCATCAAACCTTGAAGCCAAAAAAGCCTTGGCAGAAGCCCAAGCCAAAAAAATAGAAAAAGACCAAAAGCTCAATCAGGAAAAACAGCAACTTTTAGAAGAAAAAATGCTAAGAGCCAACGTTATTCAGATGATTAAGCAACACCAAATCACAGAGACACAAGGCGATGTCACCTATCAGTTTGTTGACGACGCTAAAATTAAAAAGATTTATATTACCCAAAAGCTCTATGACCAGATAGTGGCAGGTCATGTGGTGATTGCGCGCTTAGAAGACGATTATGCGCTGCTCCCGCGCCCCTTGGCTGACCGCATCAACGCCAAGCTAGAAGGCTTTATGGTGGTATCGAATGACAAATCAGAGATTGAGCTGGCAGAAGATGACCCTTACGCCGCTTACGTCATTCCAGATGATTTAATGTGGTAGTCTACAATTTTCTTGCTAAGCATTAACCAAAATCCCCTGTATAGAATATCTATAACAGGGGATTTTTATTAGCGAAATAGAAAATCACTCTATGTACAGAAAAGTCTAGCGATAAACGTCATAGTGATTCAAATGATAGGCGCTAAAATCAGCAATTAAGACGGTAGCAAAACGTGCTTACTCTGCTGATAGGCAGACAAGCCATCAGTACCCAACTCGCGACCAATGCCACTTTGTTTAAACCCGCCCCAGCCCGCTTCAGGTAGTACAATTTGCTGCTCATTAACCCAAATATGACCAGCTTGAATTTGTAGCGCCATCTCTAACGCTGCAGTCTCATTGGCGCTAACAATAGTCGCTGCCAAGGCATACTTACTATCATTGGCAAGTTCAATCGCCTGTGCATCGTCTGCAAAGGTGGTACTGACCAACACCGGTCCAAATACTTCTTCTGTCCATAACTGACTGCTCACTGGTACATCTCTATAAATGGTCGGCGTGACAAAATATCCTTGGCGCTCTAATATCTCGCCACCTGTTAGGCAGTTAAGATTTTCGGCGGTAGCGATATCGATATATTTTTTGACTTGCGCAAGTTGCTGCGCACTGACCAATGGACCCATTTGCGTATCAGCAGCAAAACCATCGCCAATTTTCAAACCTTCTGTTTTTGTTTTCAGTGTTTCAAATAAAAACTGGGCAATGTCTTGATGGACGAGCAGCCTTGAGGTCGCTGAACAAATCTGACCGGCATTGGTAAATATACCGCCCATGATTAAATCACAGGCATAATCAATATCAGCATCTGCGCACACCACGATGGCGGACTTACCACCCAGCTCTAGACTGATATCCTTGATACCTTTTGCTGCTTGGCGCATCACTTTTTCACCGACGATATTACTACCGGTAAAAGAAACCTTGTCAATGAATGGGTGACTGGTCAGCGCTGCGCCTACTTCAGCTGCGCCCGGTAGAATATTGACCACCCCTTTTGGCAGCTCAATAGCGGACAATATATTGCCCAGCATCAATTCTGGTAATAGTGTCACCTCTGACGGTTTTAACAGTACGGTGCAACCTGCCGCCAATGCTGGTGCTAATTTCCAAGCAGTAGTCACCATCGGAAAGTTCCAAGGCACGATAAGGGCGCAAATACCAACAGGTGCGTAGGTTTTTAATAAGCGTATACCTGTCTCGTTGGTGGAGACCTCAGACCAAGTCGTCTGCGCATTGATAAGATTGGCATAATAGCGATAACAGGCAATGGCATCACTAACGTCTATTTTCGCCTCTGCAATCGGCTTTCCGTTATTCAATACAGACAGCCCAACCAGCTTGTCAAACTGCTGCTCCATCGTATCTGCAATAGCCTGTAAATAATGCGCGCGCTCATTGGCGCCGGTTTGCGACCAAGACGGATAAGCACGAGCCGCCGCATTAACTGCACTTTCTACATCTGCGCTATTACACAAACGAGTTATTGCAATGACCTCGCCTGAGCTTGGGTCATATAAAGCATGCTCATCTACTGAATCAGATGCTTCAATAGTAACCCAATCCCCATCGATATAGGCGGCATTTAACCTAACTTCATTTTGCATCGCTTGTATGGCGATATCTCTTGATATGGATGCAAAGTTTGTCGTGTCCATGATGTTTGCTTTCCTTTTACTATTTTTATTTACGGTTTAATTTTTATTGAAAATGCTTATTAACAGACCCTATTCATATTGCCAATTAAACAGTCGGTTTCACCTTATCAAGGCAAAACCGACTGAGGGTGTAGTATCGTCATACATCAGAATCAATAGCCATTAGCGTCATATATCAGCAGGTTTTAGTACAGTAGATGCGCCACCGACGTAATGACCACCAAGCTAATCAGCGTACGTAAGATGAAAATCAAAAACAGCTCTAACACGTTAAGCTTGATGTTTGATTTCAAAATCAGCGCGCCCACCTCAGACATATAGATAATCTGGGTAATAGAAGCAGCACCAACGATGAAGCGCGTCATTTCACTCTCGATACTTTTACCGACCAACGCAGGCAGATACATATCGGCAAAGCCCATAATCATCGCTGGAGCTGCCTCTGCCGCCTCTGGAATCTGCAATAGTTCAAGCAATGGCACGAGCGGCGCCGACAGCCAATTAAATACTGGCGTGTATTCTGCCAAACCAAGACCAATGGTACCGATAGCAAAAATTACAGGAATGAGGCCAAGGTAGATATCAAACAAATTCTTTAAACTGTGTTTGAATACGTTACCCAAACTTGGCATAGAATGCGCGCGCGTAACCGCACGATTGACCGCCCATTGGTAGGTAGAGTATTCAGCAGGAATACCTTCATCCAGCAT
>NZ_CAJHBF010000026.1:0-36848 GCF_904846565.1 Psychrobacter sp. CMS30
GGTATAAGCTAAGATGAAAGCCAGCATGGTGGCGCTCAGAGCACTCACCGTCGCCACAAAAAAACTATTAAACATCACCTGTTTAAAGCTATCACTACTTGCGATGGCATTGGCTTAGCTAACTTTTATAGTTATCTAAGCCAATGCCATCGCCAACATTGAATGATAACGCCAGCATTTTACCTAAGGGTACAAACAGAAAAGTGATGAATAAAATCGTCACAAATAGCCAAATGGCTTTTGCTTGGGGTGGATTACTAAGCTTCATAAACGTCCAAAACAATCAAATGGTCAGGTTTTTACTGAATGACAGCTATAGTCAGTATCTCAGTTGCCGATTCAGTCACTGTCAGCTTCTACAAAATCAGCCTTTCACCGTATCTTTTGACTTTTGCTTATCATGGACCGTGATAGCTTTAGAATCAGTAAGACGGGGGCTAATCTCAGCCTCATACTGT
The DNA here is from genome assembly GCF_904846565.1 of Psychrobacter sp. CMS30. NCBI lineage: Bacteria > Pseudomonadati > Pseudomonadota > Gammaproteobacteria > Moraxellales > Moraxellaceae > Psychrobacter > Psychrobacter sp. CMS30. Next base: position 459 of record NZ_CAJHBF010000026.1, read on the forward strand.
CCATAGTTTTGGGTTTGAGTGTACTTACTTAGCGGATCAGCTTCAGATATACCGTTGGCAAATAAGCTTAAGATATTGCGACGTTTAATATTGAGCTGATTTAGAATGAAGTTGGTGACAAAATCACTGGCAGGATTGTGTATGATTTCAGCGGGTTCAGCGAATTGCGCCACTTTACCATCTGATAGCAGTAGGATGCGATCAGATAACGTCATCGCCTCTTCTGGGTCATGGGTGACAATCAAGGTAGTCAGCTGATAGCGCACGGCAATCTCACGAATACGCTCTTTGACGGTTTCCTTAATTACCCCATCTAATGCCGACAAAGGCTCATCCAACAATAATATTTTGGGTTTCATGACCAGCGTACGCGCCAGCGCGACACGCTGCTTTTGACCGCCTGATAGCTGATGAATACGCTTATTTAGGTGCGCCTTAATATCGAGTAAATCGATCAGTTCATCGACTTCTTGTTGTGTACTGACACTAGGATTGTTACGCAGACCGTATTCGATGTTTTGTTTGACATTGAGATTGGGAAATAAGGCATAGTCCTGAAAGACGATATTAAAGCCTCTTTGTCTCATAGAGACGCGGGTAATATCTTCGCCGTTATAGGCAATGCGGCCGCCGCTAATATCAGCTAAACCCAAAATCATATGCAGTAAAGTAGTCTTGCCACAGCCGGATGGCCCTAAGATTGAAACTATTTCACCCGTGTTAATTTTGAGTGAAAGATCCTCGAATATCACCTTATCATCATATCTCTTTGTAACGTGTCTTAGCTCTAACATATCCACTCACCTAATCGCTTATGATTAAAATTTAATTATTTATCTTGGATAGGTCAGCAGTGTATCTAGCAGATATGACACTTCGATGAAAAAAATGATAAAAAATCGCGTAAAAGGTTTTTGCATTTTTTGTTTTCTTAATATCAACAACCCATTATTTGACCCCGTCACCTTAACGTCTTCTTAACAAGCTAGTTGTTAATGTAAGGAATCTATATTTCCTATAACTCTGTTGAGAAGTCTGTGTATGTTGACACTTCAAGCACTTAGCACCAATGCCATTAAAGCTGATGCCAAAAAAAGCATCATTAGCAGATACTTTAATCGTGAGATTCATCTTAATTATCTGATTATTATCGTTGCGCTATATTTGGTGGCTACTGCCAATATGAGCTTTTTTAAGCAAGTGTTAAGCATTTATCCTTTTAGCAGCAATATTGGTTTTATGATTTCTATCACAGGCTTTCTGTTTGGATTGATATGGTTTGTGCTGCAATTATTGTGTTATCGCCCAATCGCAAAGTTAGTGCTGATTGCGATGGTATTAATAGCGGCAATATGTGGTTATTTTACCGATGGCTATGGAACGATATTTGATCATAATATGCTGGTCAATAGCATGCAGACCGATCAAGCAGAAGCGATGGGCTTGATGGCACCGAGTTTTTTTGTTCGCGTTCTTTTATTAGGAGTATTGCCAGCTGTTATCATTGCTAACATTCGTATCAAGCGTACGCCTTTACGCCGCGCATTATGGCAACGAGCGCTTACTTTGATACTCTCCATCCTATTAATAGCCATCTGCCTACTGCCCTTTGGCGACCAATACGCCACCTTTTTTCGCCAGCATAAAGTGGTGCGCAGTTATACCAACCCTATTACCCCTATTTATTCTGTGGTCAAACTGGGCACTGATTACGTCGATGAATTGCGTCGTCCTGACACCTTAATCCTGCATGCAACAGATGCCAAACGCACCATGCCCGTCGCTAGCAATAGTACAGATACGGCAAAACCTAAATTGATGGTATTTGTCGTCGGTGAAACGGTTCGTGCTGACCATATTGGCTTAAACGGGTATCAGCGCGAGACTATGCCGCTACTTGCTAGCCAGCCAGATATTTATAGCTTTAAGCATGCAACCTCTTGCGGCACCTCTACCGCTTATTCGGTTCCTTGCATGTTCAGCTATGCTAATAGAAAGGATTACGATGCCAATAGTGCGGACTATAATGAAAATGTGCTTGATACCTTGCATAAACAAGGCGTCAACGTTATTTGGCGTGATAATAATTCTAGCTCTAAAGGCGTCGCTGATAGGGTGACTTTTGAGGATTATAAAACGCCTAAACTTAACCCTAATTGCGATGGCGAATGCCGTGATATTGGCATGCTTAATGGCTTTGATAAACTGGTGAAATTAGAGGCATCACCAGTAAAGCCCGATACAGTAAATTCGAATGAATTGCCAAAAGACACACTTATTGTATTGCATCAGATGGGTAATCACGGTCCTGAGTATTACAAACGCTATCCTAAAACCTTTGAAGTTTTTAAACCCGTTTGTATGACCAATGAGCTGTCTAAATGTGATGGTCAGTCGATTATCAATGGCTATGATAATGCGATTCGTTATACTGATTACTTCTTGAATAACGTTATCAATACGCTAAAAGCTTATGAGCAGGATTATGATGTGGTGATGGTATACATCAGCGATCATGGAGAAAGTTTGGGTGAAAACAATATCTACTTGCATGGCTTGCCGTACAGTATGGCGCCAGATACTCAAAAGCAAGTGCCGGTGATTGTCTGGTCACCTGCGAGTAATGGCATCGATAGCACTAGCAGCCATAAAAGCAGCCTTGCTAACATGATTAAGCAGCCCGTATCTCATGATTTTATTACCCCAACCCTACTTGGCTTTTTTGGTATCACGACCGATGAGGTAGCTGCCGCACCGACTTTTTTTAAGGCTTCCAATTAGACCTTTTTAGGATTTTTTAAGGCTTTTAAACCTATTTTATTAGCGCCCTGTTGGCATTTATGCACGAGACATGTATGTACAAGATACTCGTTATTGAAGACAATCCTGATATTGTCGCCAATATTTACGCTTTTTTTGAGCCCAAGGGCTTTGAGCTGGACAATGCTCATAACGGGATTAGTGGTTTGACGCTCGCCTCGAATAACCGTTATGACGTTATCTTATTGGACGTCATGCTACCGGGTATGGATGGCACCAAACTGTGTAAAAAGCTCAGAGAGGAGCTACATGATAAAACCCCCGTATTGATGCTGACCGCTCGCGATACTATTTCGGATAAAGTGGCAGGCTTCGATAGTGGCGCGGATGATTATTTGGTCAAACCTTTTTCATTGGTTGAATTGGAATCGCGCATAAAAGCCCTGATACGCCGCCATCAAGACAGTCACTTTGAGCACAGTATCACAGTCGGCAAACTGTCTTTAAATACGGAAGTACACACGATTGTTCGTGAGGGCAAACCTATAAAACTGACGCCAACTGGATTTAAGATATTACAGATACTGATGAGCGCTGCGCCGCGAGTGGTCAGCAAAAACGAGTTAGAAGAAAAAGTATGGGGTGAGGATATTCCAAGTAGCGATGCGCTGCGAACCCATGTGCATAGCGTACGCGCACAAGTCGATAAGCCGTTTGATAAAACGATGATAGTGACTGTGCCTGGGATTGGTTATCAAATTATTGATTCAGACAAAGAATAAAAGACGATCGTAAGATTGATAATATTAAGCGACTCAACGCTATTCTGAGTGCTCTTGCTACTCTTTCATCTCGTTCTACCTACTGCTTGTCATTAAGAAGTACATACCATGTTAGTAAAGACAATGTTAGTAAAGACAATGTTTAGCATCGACTCCATCGCCAATAAATTTCGCATCTCCTACTTTCTATTTGCCTTATTGCTTTGCGCCACTTTCGTCAGTATTTTTATGTATGCTGAAATGAAGCTTGAGCAAGAGCTGGTCAAAGCGCGCTTGATTCAACAATTGGCACTCAGTCAAGAAAAAGAAGGTGAGCAGCCTATTTATATTGCCAATCCCGGTATCAAAATCTATGACTATGATAGTGCCCCTGCTAATCTAAAAGCCATGGCAACCGATACGGTGCAAGAAACGCCGGTCACTGTGGATACCGAAGCAGGCAGTATCAACACCAACTTGCATTTTTTCCTCTATCATAAAAACAATCACCGCTATCTTTTAACCTATTTAGAAGACAGTGAATTGGTGATGGAAAGCTATCCCGTTTTGGCCATATTTGAGCAATTAGAAGACATATTTGCCAACGCCTTAAGAGTGGCTGTTATTTTAAGCTTGCTCATTGCTGCGATATTCTCTCAGCTGTCCTCAAGGCAAATTACCAAGCCTTTATTAGACTTAAAAAAAGCCGTAGAAACCGACCATCAAAATTTAACCGAATTGACTCATTTGCCATCCGAGGTTGGCGTTTTGGCTCGCGCCATTGATGAGAAGAACCAAAAGTTTGAGCAGTACTTAAAGCGTGAGCAATTATTTACCGGTGATGTCAGCCACGAATTGCGTACGCCTTTGACCATTATTATGGGCGCATCAGAAGTACTGGCATCACAATTGGCCGACGACAGTCACTTGAGCGAATTCACCAATCGCATTAGCAATACCGCCAAAGAAACCTCTGAGATTATCACCGCTTTGCTATTACTCTCTCGTGCACCTGAAAAGCTGGACACACCGCAAACGTCTATCAACAATATTGCGGTTAATGAAGCTGAGCGTTTAAAGTATTTATTACGCTACAAGTCAGTCACGTGCACCGTCGTCGCTGAACAAGAATATTTCGCCTACGTACGACCTGAACTACTAAAAATGGCACTAGGAAACTTGATAAAAAATGCCTTTCAATACACCGACGAAGGGGAAGTTATTATCAGTATCGATGCTGAAAAAATCACCGTCACCGATACAGGTCTTGGCATTCCTGAAGCCATGATGCCATTGCTATATGAGAGATTTGAGCGTTTAGAGTTACCACATAATGATAAGCAGTCGGATAAGATTGAAGGTACAGGTTTAGGGCTAAGTATTGTGCAACGCATTATGACGCATATGGGCTGGAAGCTGACCCACCAAGCCAATACTACAGGCGGCAGCACCTTTAGTATCTATTATCAATAGTTTTAGGAGAAGCTTAACGTTTTCTTAATACGCCCTATTTTATACTCAGTGCTTACTGGTTCCATTTACTCTTTTTAAATGGTTCGAAATCTACCGTATGCACTGATTTTAATAGACTATTAAGAATCCAATATGAACCAATTCAACCCCATTCATATCAGTAACAATCAAACAAACTCCCATTCTAAAAACTCAGAAATGCCTCATACTTTCATTGTAGCTGATAACTTTGCCAGTCATGCAAAAGGTAAAAAGGGGCTTTCTCGTATCGTTAACGCCGCAGGGTATTCCTTAGATGGATTTAAAGCGGCTTATAAATTTGAAGCAGCGTTTAGACAAGTGCTATGGCTCAATCTAATCTTATTCACTGTCATTATATTTATGCCTTTTGGCACCAGTATCAAAATGATGCTAGTCATCGCCTCGTTTTTATCTTTGATTGTCGAGCTTATTAATACCGGTATTGAAGCCAGTGTTGACCATACGTCAACGGCAAAGCATCCCTTAGCTAAAATAGCCAAAGATGTCGGTTCGGCGGCGCAGTTTTTGGCGTTACTGCTGTTATTTGTCTTATGGTCAATGGCGTTAATGAGTGTGGTACTTTGAAAGCCTATTCAGCTAATTGGGTCTGGTTAAAGCTACTGTGTTTAACCATTATTGCAACGCTAACATTTGAGCATAGCGCGTTAGATGTGCGTATTAGCGAGCTTTTATACCTAAACGGACATTGGCTTTTGGAAAAAGGCGCTCAGCCTTATGCCTTTATTTTTTATGATGGACCCAAAGCTTTGTTAATTATATTGGCGATTTATTTTCTGATTGTGTTAATCATTAGATATAAACAACCTGTCGATGCAAACCTGTCACTAAATACCGTAAAACCTCATAGGTTGATGACTCCTCTATCAGCTCGGGAAATCTGTTATCTACTAACTATTATTATCTTAGTACCTACTAGCATTGCCTTATTAAAAGGTGTCACCCATGTTAGCTGCCCCAATCATTTGACGCTGTTGGGTGGTGAGCTGCCCTACCTTAACCTTTGGCAAAATATGGTTGCGAATACGCCAGCTAAGTGCTTTCCAGCCGCCCATGCAAGTGCAGGGTTTTCTTTATATGGATTAGCATTTTTACCTACTCTGCATAAGTATCGCTATAGAATATTTGCAGCGGTCACAGTTTTAGGCTGGACAATGGGACTTTACAAAATGCTCTTTGGCGACCATTTTTTCAGTCATACCTTAGTGTCGATGCTATTGTCATTGACGATAGCCTGCGCGCTTGCAAGTGTATTTTTTAAAAGGTCTACTATGCATTAATTCCCAGACTAAGATAGTTTCTTAAAACGCATTCAATTAAAATCAATAAATTCTGGCAACGCAAACTATTACTCCTTATACCCTCCATCAAATACTCCTTTTTATTACTCAAACTTTTATTGCCCTCTAAGCTCAGCTTAAGGTTGGTTTGTTTTAATAGTGCTAACAAAGGCTATTTACAATAAATCTAGCCTCATCGCGATAGACACGTTTATTTTAATAGCGTGTTATCGCCAGCAAATAAACTGACTACTAAGCGGGGTATAATGATGGGCCAAAACAATCATAGCGGTATAACCAACGACGCAAGTAAACCCTTTTCACAACCGTCTAAAACGAAGCAAGTAAGAGTTTGGGATATCCTTGTCAGAATCACCCATTGGGCAGTCGCTATTGGTGTTATTGCAAACCTATTGTTTACAGAAGACGGTAGCGAGCTGCACGCATACGTTGGCTATACTGTCGTTGGGTTAGTTGTCATACGTTTATTATGGGGCTTTGTAGGGACACGCTATGCTCGATTTAGCAGTTTCTTTCCTACTCCTTTACGTATCAAGCGCCATTTATCAGCACTCAGCGTCCGTCGTACCGATAAACAGCATCTTGGTCATAATCCATTAGCCGCTATTATGATGCTATCATTATGGGCGGCGATTATAGGACTTGGAATCACAGGCTATCTGATGGAATCAGGAATGATGGGGAACGAAGATTTTCTTGAAGAGGTACATGAATTATTAGCAAATAGCTTGTATCTATTGGTTCCTCTACACGTTATCGCGGCAATAGTCATGAGTTACTGGCAACGACAGAATCTGATTAAAGCCATGATTACTGGTAATAAAACCATAGTAGATGAACCCTCTAAATCAGAATAAGAAAAATGATGGAGCATGGCATATGGCACGTATATTACTCATAGAAGACGATAGCACTATCGCCGACGGTATTATTCTGGGTTTAAAAAGTCATGGAATGATGGTCGATTGGTTCGATAATGCAAAGCAAGGTGAGCTGGCATTACAAGATAATATGTTTGATGCGGTTCTGTTAGATTTAAGCTTGCCGCAAGGCGACGGTATGACAGTATTAAAAAACTGGCGCGGCAAACAGATAGATACCCCTGTATTAATCATCACTGCTCGCGATGCCATCGCCAATCGCGTGGCTGGACTCAATGCAGGGGCTGATGACTATTTGATTAAACCCTTTGCCTTGGATGAAGTTATCGCTCGTCTGCAAGCACTGATGCGGCGCAGCCAAGGACGTAGCCAACCTGAAATTCGCTACGGTAACGTGACTTATCAGCCTCATAGCCAACAACTCTACCATCAAGGCAATCTTATTGAGCTTACGATTAAAGAGGTGGCGATACTAGAGCAAATGCTGACGCATCCTAAGCAGATTCACAGTCGGGCAAGCTTAGAGGACAAGCTCTATGGATGGCAACAAGATATAGAAAGCAATGCCATTGAAGTACATATTCATCATTTACGCAAAAAGCTTGGCAATGATTTTATTTTAACCAAACGTGGGGTGGGTTATTATTTAAATCCTACCTACAATCATCTATAGTAATATAAAAGCTTAAACTTAAACTTAAAATCCTCCGTCACCTTTTGCCCTGTGAGCCTATGAAAAGTATCCAACAACGACTACTGACGTCCTTATTGATTGGACTGCCTTTGCTTTGGTTACTCACCTCCAGCTTTATCGCTTGGCGACTGTGGCATGAAATCAATGAGATGAATGACACCCAAATCACGCAAGTCGCCCGTTACTTAATCGGGGTATCTGCTGACGAGGAACATGACGACGACGATGACAATGGTAACGATGACCATAAGAAACAGTCACGCGCTGCCAAAATATATCACTTAAAAAGTAAGCAGCTATCCGGTGATCTTGGCGAGGCTGAAGATGATTACATGGGGTTCGCCATCTGGAATAAAGACGGTCGGCTGCTCATGGCGGACGAAAATGGGCAGTCATTTAAATTTCTCCCCGATCAACATGGCTTTTTAGAAGACCATCATCATGCCTATCAGCGCTTAAACCCTTTTAACCATCAATGGCGCTTGTTTTATATTCACGATGAACATTCTGATAAGCACGAAAGCCGCGTGATTGCGGTTGGTCAAAACCTTGATTCTCGCCAAAAAATGATTGTCGAGACTATGTCGGTGCAGCTACTGCCTATGTTGATTGGGTTGCTGGCGTTCATGGGTCTTGTCGTTCTACTCATTCGCCGTGGCTTTAAACCTTTAACAGAGGTTAGCGCCGAGCTTGAACAACGTCAGCCACAAGATGACAGCCCCATCACAGCAGATGTCCCTAAAGAGATTCAGCCTTTAGTCAGCGCCTTAAACGTGTTATTTGTAAAAGTAGCTGACACTTTAGCGCGTGAGCAACGATTTACAGCTGATGCGTCACATGAGCTACGAAGTCCGCTTGCCGCCTTAAAGTTACAAGCGGATTTATTACAACAGCAATTACTGCAACTGTCAGAGATAGAGGACGATAGCCAACTGTTCTATCACACTCAAAAAATCAGTGAGGGTATTGAGCGCGCCAATCACTTGGTTGAGCAACTTTTGACGTTAGCAAAAATAGAGCCACAGCAGCATCTGCCTGCTGAACAATTAGAAAAACCTGATTGGCTGGCTTTAACCGACGAAGTACTTAGCGAGGTTAATCGGCTAGCACGGGAAAAGCATATCCAACTCAAGCGCACAGTGCTGTGTGACCATCCTGCCGATATTTTACCTATTCTGGTAAACCCCACCTTATTCAAATTATTAATTCGCAACCTCTTAGAGAATGCCATTCATTATTGCCCAGAAGGCGCTTTGGTGGAATTACAGCTAGATATAAATGCTATCCGAGTGCTCGATAATGGCAATGGCGTCGCACCTGAGCAGTTAGCACGGCTCAGCGAACGCTTTTATCGACCAGCCGGTCAAAGCCAAATGGGCAGCGGCTTAGGTCTATCTATTGCTAATCGGATTGTCGAGCTACATAACCTGAACTTAGCATTTGCCAACCGCCCTTCTCCAGAAACCGGCTTTATGGTCACTATCAGTAAATAAAGCCGCCTTGTCTTAAGTTTGAGTTAGTCTTCACCGCGTATGCTACTTGTATTCCCTCATGATTTCATACGGAGTACACCTTATGAGCCTGCCACTATTAAAACCCTTGTTATTGACTATCGGTGCCTCTTCACTGGTCTTCTTTGGCGGTGTTATCGCATTAACGACAGCATCATCAGATTCTACTGATGTCTTATCAGCGGCAAATATCACCAATCAGCTGACTGACGCTGTTAAACAGAACACTGCTATAGAGCCGCTATCAGCTGCGATGCTTACAAGTGACCAAGCAATCGCCTTAGCTAAGCAGAACCTTCCTAATGCAACCCTACAAGCGACTCCAGAGCTGGTTAACTACAACGGTGCCGTCGCCTATGAGGTGCGCTTAGATACCAACACCACTTATATTGATGCCAATCTCGGCTCTATCTTGAACCCTGTTAACACCAGTGGCGCTCTTATTGATAGCGATTATTCTGATTATGACGATGACGATGACGAAGATAAATACGAAGACCACGATAATGATGAGGTGGAACACCATAAGAAAAAGCATAAGGATAAATACGATAAAGAAAGCGAGCGTCTGATTGCTACGAGCTATAAGCATGATAACGATGAGGATGACTATGATGATTAATTCTAAAGTACCTGCTACTAAAGCCACTCATAAAAACCTGAAAAAAGCCGATCCTATTGCGACGTTTAAAAATAGCATTCTCATCGTCTCGGTCGTTGGCACCATGGCAGGTTGGCTCATATTACTTGATCAAGAAGCCGATAGTTTACCTGCCAGCACCGCTATCCCTGTCAGCACTAGCATCTCAAACCCTAACGTCATAGTGGCTCAAACCCCAAGCGGCGTTGATATCACGCAATTAAGACAAGTGAATGAAGTAGAACGCCCAGCGGTTGAAGCGATAGCAGTTGTCGCTCGTACCCGCTCTTCTCGATAAATAAAAAATGATGGGCTTAAAATGATGACCAATCGTGCAACTAAGGACTTCTTATGCAAGCAAACACCAACAGCAGCACGCCACAACTAGCGACCTTTATGTTGCCGGCGATGGGTTGTCACGTCCAAATCAGTCTAAATATTACGCAATTAAGCTTGCAGCAAACGCAAGGCAACACAGACCAAGAGATAGACCAAAAAATTGACCAAAAAGTCGCTTTGGTTAAAGCCTATGTAGAAGAAAAACTGCTGCAGTGGGAGCATACATTCAGTCGTTTTGATAACACCAGCGAGCTGATGAGACTCAATAGTCACACCAATCAATGGACAGATATCAGCCCAGAATTGTTTGCAGTTTTAGAAAGTGCCATTGCTTTTGTGCCAAAAACCCAAGGCTTAGTCACCCCAACATTACTAAATACCCTGTGGGATATCGGCTATAAACACTCATTTGAGACCTTAGCAAAACAACCGACGCCGTCTGTGCAAACAGCTCAGCCGACTTTGCAAGATACTTCTGATGCTTCTAAAAACGACGCTGCCAATCAATCCATAAAAAATATCAAGCTTCGCACGTCAGCTCATGGACAACATCAAGTATGTCTCCCGACTGGCACAGCTCTCGATTTAAATGGTTATGTCAAAGGATGGTGCGCGATGCAATTGGCCGAATACATCAGTCAACGCTCTGACTGGCAATTGCCTTGTTTAATTGATATGGGAGGCGACATAGCGATTGGTGTGCCAAATGAGCAAAAATTTGCCAAACCTATTACATGGGCCATTGCTATCGCCAAACCCTATATTGCTGATAGCCAGCAGGTTCAAGATGAAGAAGATATTGCCATTATTCATATCAGTGCGGGCGCTGTTGCAACCTCAGGTCAAGACTATCGCCGTTGGTGGCATAAAGGCCATTGGCAACATCACTTGATACATCCTTATTATGCTTGTCCTGCAAAAAGCGACGTTTTAAGTGCCACCATACTTGCTGATGATACGTTGACCGCAGGGGTATATGCCAAATACTGTGTCATCCTAGGCGCGAAAAAAGCGCTGCAATGGCTGTCCGAACAGCATATTGCCGCCGTATTAGTCGATACTAATCATAAGGTCATGGCTTCACCTGCCATTCATCCAAACTTAATTGCCATTTAATCCATAAAAAATATTTAAGTCGTTACTATTTAAGGTTTTACTATCTTAAGTTGTTACCTTGATTGGAGAATAGCCATGCATACTGACTCTCACCCTGATTCTAGCAATCACTTGATAGTTAAACTAACTAAGACAGTCTTTCAGGCGCTATGGACAGTATTTATTTTAAGTGCTGGCATAGTCGGCGGCGTTTATGCCTTTTCGTTGTGGGGAGAAAGCCTATCGCAAATCTTTATGACCACAGACAAGCACTTTTGGTATTTGTCGCGCGCAAGTGGTGTGATTGCCTATGCTTTATTTTGGTTGGCAGTTGTTTTTGGTTTGTTGCTCGGTACGCGCCTATGTCGGTATTTTAATGCGGCAAAAGTATTTGCATTACATCAATATTTAAGCTTGCTCGCCGTAGGTTTTGCTACTTTTCATGCGGCTATTTTATTGGCTGATAACTATATGAATCTGAATATTTGGCAGGTATTATTACCGCTTGGGTTTCAGACTGACCGTATCGGTGTCGCACTAGGACAATTGGGATTTTGGTTTTTATTCATCAGCGCGTTTAGCTTCTACCTTAAAAAATACATGGGTCAATCAGCATGGCGATGGTTGCATTTTTTAACCTTTTTAGCTTATATGGGCATTAGTATCCATGTGTTTATGGTGGGCTCTGATAGCCGACTGCTAGCGCTATTATTGTTTTATGCCGGCAGTCAGACAGTGGTCTTTGTACTGATTGCCTATCGTTTATATGCGTTAAGGCAAGTTAGCTAATCTCTGAGCAATTTACAGGGTAAACTGTAATACACTATCTTTGGTTCATTATTTTTGGTTTATTATTCTTGCTTAGTTATTTTTGAGGTTATTTATGTCCCTTTCTATTCATGATGAAGTGCATTTAAGCAACCGTAGCCAGTGGCTCAGAGCAGCCGTTCTCGGTGCAAATGATGGATTGATTTCTACCGCCAGTTTATTGGTTGGTATTGCTGCGGCAAACGCCAATAGCCAGACTTTACTACTGACGGGGCTTGCGTCATTGACTGCGGGTGCTTTATCAATGGCGGCGGGTGAGTATATTTCCGTGTCATCACAGGCAGATACTGAAAAAGCGGACTTGGCAAAAGAGCATCATGAGTTAACGCATAACTCTGAGCGCGAGCTTCTTGAGCTGACAAGAATTTATGAGCAGCGTGGACTTGAGCAAGACTTAGCCCATCAAGTTGCCGTGGCTTTGACTGAGCACGATGCCCTAGAAGCCCATGCGCGTGATGAGATTGGCTTAACTGACATAAGTACCGCCAAGCCACTTCAAGCCTCCATTGCCTCTGCCCTATCATTCATAGTAGGCGCCATCGTCCCTGTTATGGGTATTCTACTATTGCCAGCAGAGACATTGGTATGGTCGTTGGCCTCGTTAACTGTCGTAGGCTTAATTTTACTTGGTGTGGTATCTGCACGCTTGGGCGGTGCCCCTATCATTCCTGCTACTGCTCGGGTGGTAATATGGGGTGTATTGGCTATGCTGGCAACTTCGTTTATCGGCGGGTTGTTTGGTGTCGCGGTTTAACTTCTGTCTTCGTTACTATAACCTCTCTTATAGAAACAAAGAGAGGTTCCCTAGTGAGGACTCGAAACTTGGGCTGTAGGCTATATACGCTAATAGGTAGAGCTATTAAAATCATGACAGTGTACATTGTAGTGTACAGAACGTTAGCTTTTTAAGCTTAAAAATAGCCATCATGATCAAATTTTCTAGATAGCTTTTATAGGAATAATTAGGTTTGCCGTGATAGCGAGCTTCTTAGTTCTACTGCTTATACTTAGGATCGGATTTAAACCTATAGTTAGAATTAGTAGTACATTTTTCAAAAATATCCTGATCAATTGCTTTGTTATAGCTATCTTGTAATTGTACCCTCGCAATACTTTGTTGGTCAGTAGTACAACTACTCCGATTCTTATAATCTTTTCTTTTATCGAGGTTTTGATTATTCCAATCAAAAATACCGTAGTTACAAGCGGATAGACTTAAGCAGAAAACGATTACCATAATACTAAAAAGCATCTTCTTCAATGATTCCATAGTCGTTATCTTCCTCAAAAGTGGTTCAAAGTAAGTTCGGTGCGCTATACAGGAATCGATCTGGCAGATATAACTTCAACGTATATAGGCTGAGCATACAATTCAAGGCTATTGATATCATGCACTACTTCACCGTTCCTACTCTTGTGAAAAGTAAAAGTTGCAAACCTCCCAACCTCATCATCTTGAAAACCTATTGTTATATTAACGCTCTCTAAAGGAAAATCTATAAGCCATTTTTTCTTGAATTTGTTAGAAAATATGATGGACTGGATGAACGGGTCTTGGTCTGTAAAATCTTCTATATGAAACCTATTAGTAGAAACTTCATAACCCGAAAAATCAGTAAATTATCTTTCAATCTTATGTTTTTCAATTGAACAGCGAGTATAGCTTGAAGGGAATATTTTTTCTAGAAAAATGCAGTCACCTATCGGTAAAAACCCTTCTTTTAAGATAAGGTCTGACTCCTTATCTAATGTGCCTTCTCGTATTTCACTTTCGTTAATATCTAAAAACTCTTTCATCAGTAGATTGGTGTAAATCATAGCTTTGCCCTAAATGTCATATTAATCCAGTGCTGGCTTTAATTTTCTCTATTTCAGATAAAGATAATTGAGTCATAGCTATGATACATAACTCTTTACTATTATTAAAACCTACTACTAATCTATCATTTATAATATACGACTCCACTTTGCAATAACTAATTGAAAATCTTACAGATATATAGTTATTTCCTAAATCGAGATAAAGATCTGAATCAAGAGTATCTATAAAAGAGCTATCTAAGCACTTATTTGATTTTGTAATATCAAAAATTACAATACCTTTAGTCAGTGCATAGTCAGGAATTTTAAAAGAACTATTAAGTCTCTTAATATTTTCTCTTTTAATCACTGTCAAGGTACAACTGCTCATTACACCCTCTTCCGCATTAACTCCAATTTCGAGCAATGACCTTTTTCCATCACCGTATCTAAAATATGATTTTTGAAAGTTTGGCTTGCCGATATTTATATCAAAGGGAATATAGTCATCAAATTCGATGGAAACTATTTTATTATCATTGCTAATACTTTTGAACTTTAACAATTTATTCTCCTATTTATATAGAGCATACCCCAACTGAACCACCTATTTCACCCTTCAAACCTATTAACAGACCACTTAAAACAGACTGCTATAATGGAACCACTTATATCACGACAATAAGTAGAGACTTGTCCCATTTGCATCTCCCTCCCAATCCTTTAAATTTATAGATAATAGACCTCTTACAAAAGCCCCATTCTATTGATTTCTAATAACAGAGTTTCAAAGACTGGCGACGACTTATGCAAGAAGTCTAATAAAATATATGATTTAAATATGACACATCAATAATTAACGCAATTCATCCACGACCGCCAGCATGGCAACCAACGAGGCTTCACCTAGCTTAATTGAACGCTCTGGTGACCAGCCTGTATCTGCATCAGGTACATTATCATTATCTTTAAACGGCATCTCTAAGGTATTGGCCAGACAATCAAACCGTTCCGCTACCCAGTGGGTGGCGATGGTCATATTCGCGGTGCCCGGCGCATCGATGTCATAGCCAAACTCAGACTGAAAATCGGCACTGGCGAGCTTTAATACGTCTGAAAATTTATCACGTAAACGGGCAAGGCGGTCGTTATAACTTGGCGTCCCTTGCGAGCCGGCTAAGAACACATAAGGCAGCGCTTCATCACCGTGCACATCATAAAACAAGTCCACACCCGTTGCTTGCATTTTATTAATGACATGGAATACCTCAGGGCTTTTCTCTAAGCTTGGATTTAACCATTCACGGTTTAAATTCGTTCCGACAGCATTAGTACGTAGATGTCCGCGCACACTGCCATCAGGGTTCATATTTGGCACAATATAGAAGTTCGCCTTTTCTAATAACAGCTTAGCAGTGGCGTTATCACTATCTAGTAAGCTATATAACAATCCTTCAACCAGCCACTCAGCCATCGTCTCACCCGGATGCTGACGCGCCGTAATCCAAATATTGCGTTTGCTCTTATCACTACTGCTATCGCCATCAGCAATTTTTACCAAGGTTAAGTCGCGCTTATCAAGCGTTTCGCCTAAATGCTCTAAACTCACTAATGGGTGCGTTTGTACGGCTGCCAATAAGTCTTGATGACGCTCATAACTGTAAGGGGCAAAATACGCAATTTGAATGGTATCGCACTCAAGCTCTGCCACTATGGTTAATTTGCCGTCTTTATAAGAGGTTGGCAGACGGAACCAGTACTCCCGATCATAGGAAGCAACCGCTTGGTAATTCTCCCAGCCCTCAAGGTATGACGCCGCCCCTGCATTGACAATATTAAGCACATATTGCTCGCCAATCTCACCTGATAGACGAAAGTTAAACCACTGGAAAAACCCTTCACCAACGTCTGGACGAATCGCTAATTGGATATCTTTTTTATCTTCTAGACTAATAACCTCAATATTACCTGCGTCAAAATTTGCAGTGATATGCATAATCTTTCCTTAATGGTTTTTTGTAAATTTAAAGACTTATGTTAAAAAAACTTATACTAAACTCAATAGGTTGTCCATCATAGTGTAACGGAGTTTATGGCACACTCGTGATCAAGTTTGGTTGCTTATTATAGCGCTTGTTTCTTTATTATTAGCTTGATTCTTGGTTTGATTCTTGGATTGCGTATAACTAGAAACTAAGAGAACACTGCAAACCCGCACATTCTTTTATATCAAACACATATTAGCTTTTAGTAGACAGTTCATTTCAAAATTCGTGCGTCTTAGAGCAAAATCTGCTGCTCTATTACCAAAGATAAATAAAGGAATATATGTGACTTCAGGAAGAAGCGCCAGCGTGCATAGCGCACCTATATACATCTCACCCAAGCACTTTGCCGATTACTTATCGCCTCAGCAAGGCTATTGCCTGTTTTTAGATATAGATGGCACGCTTGCAGACTTTACCTTGAATCCAAAAGACAGCTTCATTCCTACTACCACCCTAACGCTTTTAGAAAAAATACAAAGTCATGGCGTCAACATCGCGATTGTCACCGGACGCAGTCTAGCTGAAGCAAGGCAAATGCTGTCTCCTATAAAGCTGCCCATTGCCGCAACGCATGGATTAGAAATGGCATTTGATGGTATCAGCGCCAGCCTTACACAGATTGACCTCACTGAACTGACCGCTATCAAACAGGCTATTCGCCAATCTTGTATGCCTTACGATGATTTGTCGATAGAAGATAAACCTTATTCTATTGCCCTACATTATCGGCAAAATCCTGCGTTAGCTGATGTGGCGTACGCCATTATGTCAACCACGTCAAAAAATCACCCTGATTGGCTATTAAAACAGGGCAAATATGTGTGGGAGATAGCGCCCAAAGCGGCCGATAAAGGCATTGCAATTTTAACCTTATTAAAACAAATGCAGACCAATGATACTCTTTGCCCTATTTTTATCGGTGATGATATAACCGATGAAGCAGGGTTTATGGCCGTACAAGGCAGCAAGCGATTCATAGAAAAAAGCCATTTAATCAAAGGCATGGGTATCAGGGTAGGTAACGAGTACCAGCAGCCAACGTGCGCCCATTATTATGTCAATAATATTCATGACGTAACAGTTTTACTTGAGCGCTTTTTAACTTTTTGTCAAAAACGCAGCACGCTATTGTCTAACCTAACTAATTCCAATGTTCAGATAGTCAGCAAACATTCGAGGCAACTGATATGAGCCGTTTAATCGTCTTATCTAACCGAGTAAAGATGCCCGATAATAATCCTATGGCAGGCGGGCTGGCAGTAGCGCTGCAAGATATATTAACGGGCAGTTCAGTCATCTGGATGGGCTGGAATGGTGCCATTATTGATAGCTCTGATGCCGGTGAAATCAATAGCTTTAGCAATTATAAACAAGAGAATGTAGCAAGTTCTTGTATGCAAGGAACGCATACCGAAACTACTTATATGACCACCGCCCTCACCACCCGACAATATCAGCATTTTTATTGCGGATTTGCCAATAATGTGCTGTGGCCAATGCTGCATGAGCAACCTGAGTTAATTAACCAAGCACCAGAGGACTATGCAGGCTATCAAGCAGTGAATCGCCTGTTTGCTCAACAATTAAAGAGCATTATTCAGCCTGACGATGTGATTTGGGTGCATGATTATCATTTTTTAAGTGTCGCATATCATTGCAAGAAACTTGGAATAAAGAATCGTATTGGCTTTTTTTTACATATTCCGTTTGCGCCATTAGCCTTTTGGCAACGGCTTGCTCAAAGCTGTGAGCTGATTAAGCATTTGGCACATTATGATGTGCTTGGCACCCAAACTCAGCAGGATAAAGCCCATTGTCTTGCTGTTTTTCAGCATTATTTAAAAGACAGCGTTTTAGAAGACAACGTTTTAGAAGATAGTCTGGCAAAAAACAGTCTTTTAGATTTTTTACCCATCAACGTTTTATATTCCAAACAGTCTCTTACTAGAGCGCATACTGCATCTGGTACACAGTTAAAGCTTCATTTAGAGTTAAAACCCCAGCATGCTTTAATAATTAATGCCTATCCTATCGGCGTCAATGTCACAAAGATTCAGCAGCAGGTTAGCCATTTATTCTCACCTTTATCCTTATCATCTATCAAGCGTATTCAGAATAACGATACGGTAAAGCCCATCTCACAGCGTATTATTGCGGTCGATAGGATTGATTATTCCAAAGGTTTATTAGAGCGTTTTTCGGGCTATCGCGACTTTTTACAGCAATATCCAGCCTATCAAAATCAGCTGCAATTATTACAAATCGCCTGCCCTAGCCGTTTAGATTTATCGACTTATCAGCGACTTTATAAGGAAGTTAAACAAGCGGTTTATAACGTTAATCAGCAATTTTCGCCCAATGCAAATACTTGGCAAGCAATTGATTATAGCGAAGAAGTGTTAAGCCATGAGACCGTGATGACGGCATTCTGCCAAAGTGATATCGGTTGGGTAAATTCGCTGCAAGACGGTATGAATCTGGTCGCCAAAGAATATATTGCTGCCCAAAATCCTGATAATCCTGGGGTGCTGATGCTATCACGTTATGCAGGAGCAGCCGAGCAAATGCAAGCAGCGGTCATTATCGATCCGCACCAGCCAAAAAGCATCATAGAGGGTTTGAATACTGCCTTAACGATGACATTAGGAGAGCGAAAGTCCCGCTATCAGGCATTATTACAAGGATTGCAGCAAGATAATTTACATGCTTGGCAGCAAAGCTTTTTAGACGACCTATATTTAGATAACTTATATGATAATAAAGGACATCAAACAGACAGCGATTCCCCAGCAGCCGTCCAAATGTCTGGCTCATAAAAATAACTAGGAGACCCTTATGCTCGCGCTCGAGGCAAAAAACCCTTTATTATCAGACATAAAATCTGCCATAGAAAATATCATATTTACTGGTAATCAAGACAGTAGCAGATGGCTGATAACCGATAAGCTGCGCCATGAGATATTAAAAATCTTAATAAGCTATAGCGATAAAATCCCTCATCCTGCCAGCGGCACTGAAGGCAATAAAGAAAACAAATCCCGAACCAATTCACGTACTTTGATTCGTTGGCAAATTTTAGCTTATGTAGCCAGTATAGATTTAACGATTGCCAAATGGTTTGAGTCACATTTAGACGCTTTAAGTATTTTACATGAACTGGGCTGTGAAAAAGCAGCACAAGGATTATGGGCAATTTGGGCAGCAGAGGGTCATCCTCTGAGCTATCAGCAAGGCAAAGTCAGCGGTACAAAAGCATGGTGTTCAGGCGCAAATATTGTTGACCATGGGCTAATGACCTATCGCGATAAGGATGGTCAGGCGCAATTGCTTATGGTGGATATGCATCAAAATGGTATTAAGATTGATAATAGTGCGTGGCAAGCAGTCGGCATGCAGGCTACTGATACGGCAACCATACATCTCGATCAGGTAGTAGCCAGTAACGTTGGCGCGGCAAATGCGTATCTAGAACGCGTGGGATTTTGGCATGGTGCGGCTGGCGTCGCTGCTTGCTGGTATGGCGCGGCGACTTGTCTCGCCAGTTATTTAATCAGCGCTTATCAGCAAAAGCCAAGCGATTATAAAGCCATGTATTTGGGACGAATTGGCACGGCACTGGCCGTTACTCAGCAATATTTTCATCATCTTGCTGAGTTAATAGATACTGAGCCAACACAAAACCATGAGCTTGCCATCCGCCAATTAAGGTCAAACGTTGAGCAGATAGCTCGTGAGGTTATAGAGGTTGTCGGGCAAGCATTGGGCGCCGCACCGTTTTGTAATAACCCTCATTTCGCCAGATTATCAGCCGATTTGAGCGTATTTATTCGTCAAAGTCATGGTGCCTTTGATTTACAGAAAATCGGTGAGCTGTCTAGTATGTTAGCGAGTGAATGCGCTAGCAAACTGGCTAGCGACGACACCAGTTACTTTATAAATAGGCAGGGAAATATATGGCAACTGTAATTCCTAGTAGAGCTGCACCTATAAAAAATAACCATCTGATTGTTGGCGACCGCGTTATTGAAGGTGATGGTACCAGTTGCGACGCTTGGCAAAATTGGTCAGGGCTGCAAAACATGCCGCGCTTAAATGTAATGACAAGCTGTCCGGCGCATCAGCGGGTCTGTATTTTTGCGCCGCATCCCGATGATGAAGTGTTGGGCTGCGGTGGGTTGCTACAACAGCTAGCCGCTAACGGCAATTCTATTCTGCTAATTCATGTGACCAATGGCACGCAAAGCCATCCTGACTCGCAGATTTATCCTCCAAAAGCGCTCGATATTATCCGTCCACAAGAAAGTATTGCAGCGTTAGAGGCATTGGGTATATCTCATCAAGTAAAAGTTATTTCTATGCATTTAACCGATGGTGATGTATTTGCCCAAAAAGAGCAATTTAAAAGACAATTAACAGCAATTATCCAACCTGATGATATTTTGTTAACGCCGTTTGTACATGATGGGCATCCTGACCACGAGGCGACAGGGCAAGTGGTCGCTGCATTTGCTAAGCAGCACCGTTTAGCCTGTTATCAGGTGTTAATTTGGGCGTGGCATTGGGCAACACCTGCTGACAGCCGTATTCCTTGGCACTATGCTTACAGAGTGGATTTAACGCCCGAGCAATTGCAGCGCAAAATCCAAGCCATTAATTGCTTTACCAGCCAAATTACTATTGATGAAAGTACAGGCAATCCGCCCATTTTATCGGCTCAAACCATTGCCAGAATTAGCCAACCATGGGAGGTTTATTTATATGAGCCAACACCTTAAATCTACGCTGGAAATGGATTTTGTAAACTTATCAAAGGTTTCTAAAAATGAAACGGCTGAATCCCTTCCCAGTGATACGCAAGCTGTCAACTATGCAGAAACCTATTTTGATGCCCTATATAATGACAATAGTGACCCTTGGCAGTATCAGACTCGCTGGTACGAAAAGCGTAAACGCGATATGTGTCTTGCTGTATTACCACAAGCACAATATAACAATGCCATTGAATTAGGCTGCGGAAATGGCGTGTTTAGTGCGTTACTTGCGCCTCGCTGCCATGCTTTGGTAAGCATCGATGGTAATAGCCAAGCAGTTCAGCTTGCTAAGCAACATTTGGCAGAGTCCGCGCATGTAAATGTCATACAAGGAGTCATTCCTGACGCATTATCGACTGCTAAACCAACCTTTGATTTAATTATTATTAGTGAGATTTTATATTATTTATCACCCAATGATATCGATACGGTTATTACTTGGATTCAACAAAACCTTGCTATAGGTGGCACATTGCTATGCTGTCATTGGCGTTATGCCATTGATGGCTTTGCGATGACGGGTGAAACCGTACACCAACGTTTATGCCAAGCGTTTAATAAAGTAAGTAATGAGGTAGAACCTAAGCAGGGACAGCACATCGATACTAAAAATCCAGCCTTTACCCATCAAAGTAAAATTATCGATAGTGATTTTTTATTAGACGTTTGGCAATACTCTCCCGAATCAGTCGCCATGCAAGAGAACTTGGTATAACAAGATATGACACTCAGCAAAAAAAGGCGGATATATGGATGATATAAGAATTGGTATTGTCATTCCTGCTCATAACGAAGCGATGACTATTACTAAGTGCTTAGCATCGGTGCAAACTGCCATTGAGCAACTCCCCTCCACTATTACCGCGACTATGCTTGTCGTGCTTGATAGTTGTAGCGATGATACGCTTACCTTGGTTAAAAGTTTCAAATTTAAATGCGTCAGAGTTGAAAGTGTCCAAGTTGAAAGTGCTCAAGCTAAAACCACCAAAATCGAAAATACTGACGTGAATTATCTATGCTGTGATTACCAATGTGTGGGACAAGTACGGGATTTAGGCATCCGTCATGCTATCGCAGCTGGCGCGACTTGGCTTGCCTGTACAGACGCTGATTCAGTCGTCACCCCAGATTGGCTGATACAGCAAATCGCCCATATCAAAGCTCAGCCTACTGATATGATTTGCGGCGTAGTAAGCGTTGATAGTTGGGCGCATTTAACGCCGCAAACGCGCAAAGGCTATATGGCTCATTATCAAGATAAGATGGGACATCGCCATATTCATGGGGCAAACTTAAGTTTTAGCGCTGAGTCTTATCTTGCCGTTGGCGGTTTTGCGCCATTAGGGTGTCATGAAGATGTCGATTTGGTAAAAAGGTTTGAGAGTAAAGGCTATGCGATCACTTGGAGCAATCGCGTTCGGGCTATTACTAGCAGCCGTTTGCAGGCTCGAGCAACAGAAGGTTTTGCCGCGTTTTTAGCCAATTTAGAAACTAGTAATTGACAGTAATGTTTAAAAATCCTGCTAACGGCTACGAGTTTAGCAGTTAGCCTATAGGAGCAGAGCGAATATGAGCGGCGGGGAAAACGGCGCTAAATGTCGAGCCTTTGCCTTCTGACGATTCAATTTGCAAAGTCGTATCATATTGATATAACACATGCTTTACAATCGCCAGTCCCAGCCCCGTTCCACCTGTCGCACGACTGCGCCCGCTATCCACTCGGTAAAAACGCTCGGTCAATCTTGCAACATGCTCCGGCGCAATCCCAATACCATCATCGGTGACGGCAAACCGACAGCCTTCTGCAGTTTTTGCCCAACTGATAACGATATTACCTGCTTTTGGCGTGTATTTAATCGCATTAATCACCAAATTGGATAACGCACTGTTCAAATACATCTCCGAGCCATAAAGACCATCATAGGTATCTATCTGTAAATGCAGCGTATGGCCATATTCTTGGTTATAAGCCTGCGCGTCGTCATAGACATGCGTGAGCAGCTTAGTCATATCAATATAATGCAGCTCATGTGTCTCTTCGATTTCAATCCGAGACAGCAGCAGCAAGTCATTGACCACTCTATTCATGCGCGCGGTCTGCTGCGTCATTAATTCAAAGCCGCGTCGCCATTGCCGCGGCATGTCTTCTTGATCTGAGAAATTCTCCAAATAGCCCATCAGTACAGTCAATGGCGTTCGTAACTCATGCGAGACATTTGCCACAAAGTCGCGGCGCATTTGCTCTAAGTGTTGTAAGCGGGTCACATCATAAATAATCAGCAGCTTTTCATCGCCAAAAGGCGTGAGCTCACATTTAAGATAACGGTTAGGATCTTGCCATGACTTCATATGTACACCATCATTGGGTGTCACCATGCTCTGATAGTATTGCCGAAACTCAGGGACGTTAATAAAGTCAAAAATACTTTTGCCATGATCCGCTGACTGTAACAATAACAAATCTTCGGCGGCCTGATTCCACCACTCCAAACCATCATCGTCATTTAGCAAGATAACCGCATCTCGCAGTGCGCGTAAGGCACTTCTGATTTTTTTCAGCTGATCGGTGGAGTATTGCTCGATGTCCTGTTGCTCAATATCCCTTGGCGTTATCATGTTTTTCTCTCTTCTTTATGACCAGTATGGTGCCTAGCACTTATTATTAGCACTGACTATTCTTAGCACCAAATATTCTCAGTACTTATGCTTCTTAGTTCTTATTATTCTAAATATTTATGACTCTGAGCACTGAATGTTCTTAACGCTGTTTCGCTACCTTGTAAGCGGGCTTGTAAGCTGCCTTGTAAATAATGGGCTATTTTTCAAAATCGATAGCGTTATTCAACCAGACTCGAAAACCGATAACCGGTACCGCGAACCGTTTGAATCAAGGCACTACAATCATAAGGCTGGAGTAATTTACGTAAACGCCTGATATGCACATCAATCGTGCGATCTTCGATATAGACATTGCCACCCCAGACCTGATCTAGCAGCTGGGTGCGCGTATAAGCACGCTCGGGATGACTCATAAAAAACGCCAACAAGCGATATTCTGTCGGCCCGATATCAATGACTGTATTATCAGCGGTAATGCGCTGGCTTTTAGGATCGAGACTAAGCTTACCTATTTCAATTGGCTTATCGCTACTAAGCGCACGACTACGACGTAACACGGCTTTGATTCTTGAGATTAATTCACGCGTTGAAAAGGGTTTGGTCATATAGTCATCAGCGCCCGCATCAAGTCCCTGAACCTTACTATCTTCTTCACTTTTGGCCGTCAGCATAATCACCGGTATCTCAGCCAACATCTCATCACTTTTAAGCATACGGCAAAAATCAATACCACTTTTATCACCCGGTAACATCCAATCTAGCAAAATCAACGCGGGTCTATGGTCTACCACTTGTTGATGCGCCTCTGCAACGTCAGCCGCTTGTAAACTCTCAAAGCCCGCCATCTCTAACGTCATTACCACCATCTCACGAATTGCAGGTTCATCTTCGACAATCAAAATCTGCTCATTGCGCATACCATCGCCTCATTATTGAAAGACAAAAAATTGGAAAACAAAAATACTAAGCCCTTATCAATGCCTGCCCATTAAACGGCTTAATTATGACAGTTTGATGACACAGTGACTCGATACGTTAAATGCTGCGCCTTAAACATTGCAGCTCAAACACTGTACTTTCAGCCCTATACTTTAAACGCTGTGCTTTGAACGCTTAGCCTTAAACCCTTAGCCCCAAAAAAAACCAACGGCTCATCATAACGAATTTTGCGCTAGATAGCAGCTGCAATCCCCTTAAACGACTGCTTTATTAGGCTGCGTTTTTAATTGACCGACTTTTTTCATAAAAATGTCTTATTTCATCAAACTGTCATATTTGCTCGGCACAATGTGCTCATTGACCACCGAGCGTCTTTGCAGCAAAACCTTGCTAACCAAACATCGTTAGCAATACATTACTAAAAACCTGGGCAGCGACATTGTTATTCATAAACGCCCCATACTTAAATCTGATTACTTTTTAGGAGAAATAATGCGTTATTCATTAATGGCTTTAGCAGTCGCGAGTACCTTTACCTTAGCTGCTTGTAATCAAACCCCCAATAGTAATGAAAGCAATGAGCCGGCTACTTCGGCGCAATCAACTACCGCCTCTACCGACAGCGCAAGCGTTCAGTCGACAGACAATGTATCGATGAATGTGTCGATGAATATCACCGGCGCAGGCGCCTCTTTCCCGCAGCCTATCTATGCTAAATGGTCAGATGCTTATAATAAAGCAACAGGCGGTCAAGTGAACTATCAGTCGATTGGTTCATCGGGTGGTATCAAACAAATCGTCGCAAAAACCGTTGATTTCGGGGCATCTGATGCCCCAATGACGCCAGCTGAATTAAACGAAGCCGGTCTGATTCAATTCCCAACCGTTATCGGCGGCGTGGTACCTATCGTCAATATCGATGGCGTTGCGCCTGGTCAATTAAAGCTCGATGGAAAAATGCTAGCTGACATCTATCTTGGCAAAATCAGCAACTGGAATGACCCTGCCATCGCAGCCATGAACCCTGACTTGACCCTTCCTGACGCGGCTATTACCACGGTGTTCCGTTCAGACGGTTCGGGCACGACCTTTAACTTTACCGATTATCTAGCCAAAGTGTCAAACGACTGGAAAGACAGCGTTGGCGTCGATAAAACCGTGAAATGGCCAACCTCAGCAACCGGTGCGGGCGGTAAAGGTAACGAAGGCGTTTCGAGCTATGTAACGCGTATGAAAAACTCTATCGGCTACGTTGAATATGCCTATGCTAAGCAAAATGGCATGTCACACGTTGCCCTGAAAAATGCCGCCGGCAACGTCGTGCAGCCTTCTGCGCAAACATTCGCCGCCGCTGGGGACATTGATTGGTCAAAGCAAGAAGGCTTTTATAAAGTCATCACCAACTCTGAGACCGACCAAGCATGGCCTATCGCCGCTGCGACCTTTATTTTAGTCCACAAACAGCCGCAAGATGCTAAGCAAGTGGCAGGTGTCCTTAACTTCTTTGATTGGGCTTATGCTCAAGGCGATGATGACGCAATGAGCCTTGATTACGTGCCTTTTTCAGATACGGCCGTGGCTTTATTTAAAGCGAAATGGAACGAAGTGGTAGACAGCGAAGGTAAGCCTGTCTATACCTCAGCACAGTAGCTCGAGGCTTATTAATTCAAAGCTTATTAATTCAAGAAGAAGCCAGTCGAGAATAAGCTAACTAATGCCATCAAGCAAATACTGAAAAGCGTGTTTGCTTGGTGACGTCTTAGCCGTAGTGAACTTAATACTTGGTCGTTAGATGACACAGTTTATTACGGTAAGACGCTACAGCGGACACCAATAAGCGTCAACACAATGAAGCGTTAGATCTATAAACAACAGAGGCTTTTATGGCAGACCTAAAATCCCAACTGGCAAAACAAAAACGCTACGATGCAGTTTTTGTTAATGCCACCAAAGCATTTGCAATTTTGGTGCTCTTGTCGCTTGGCGGCATCATGCTGTCATTGATTGTCGGCGCATGGCCAAGTATCACTGAGTTTGGCTTGGGATTTTATACCAGCAATAACTGGGATACGGTGAACGATCAATACGGTGCGCTTGCGCCCATTTACGGAACGGTGGTCACTTCACTCATCGCTATCTGTATTGCCGTACCAGTCAGCTTTGGGATTGCTATCTTTTTAACGGAACTTTGTCCCAATTTTTTGAAAAAGCCATTGGGTATTGCTATCGAGCTGCTGGCAGGTATCCCTTCTATCATCTACGGCATGTGGGGATTGTTTGTCTTTGCACCGTTTTTTGGTGATCACATTCAGCCTTGGTTTATTGAAAATATTGGCCCCCTACCTATTATTGGTAAAGTTTTTACCGGTGCGCCGATGGGATTGGGGATGTTTACCGCCTCATTAATACTGGCAATTATGATTATTCCCTTTATTGCCGCCACCATGCGCGATGTTTTCTCTGTGGTGCCAGACCTGCTAAAAGAATCCGCATACGGCATGGGCGCCACCACGTGGGAGGTTATGTTCAAAATTATCTTACCTTATACCAAAGCAGGTGTGGTTGGTGGCGTGATTTTGGGACTTGGTCGAGCGCTAGGCGAGACGATGGCCGTTACCTTTTTAATTGGTAATGCTTTCAATATCAGCCCAAGCCTATTTACCTCTGGGGTGACTATTACCTCAGCGCTGGCCAACGAGTTTGCCGAAGCGTCAAGTGAGCTGCATTTAGCGTCATTATTACATTTAGGATTAATCCTGTTTGTTATTACCTTTATCGTTTTGTCGATATCTAAGCTGATGCTCATGCGTATTGACCAAAAAGCAGGTAATTAAACATACTATTTTAAAAGCCAACAAAATCAATGAAATCAAAACAAGCCTAAACAAACTAAAAAACGCTATTTGCCGCCATTATTTGACTCAAGAAGGACAAACACTTCATGACTTTAGCACCAGTCACTACTCAAACGACCCAGCCAAGCCAGCCTTCTGTACGCTTTGAAGACCGCTACAACAAGCGTCTTTATAACAAGCGCCGTTTTATCAATAGACTGGGACTTGGGTTTGCCTTATCAGCGATTGTATTTGGTTTGTTTTGGCTGATTTGGATTTTGATTACGCTGTTTGTTGAAGGCTTTCAAGGTTTAATTGAGATGCCTGTCTTTATGGCAGATACCCCGCCACCGATGGGCGAAGGCGGTCTACGCAACGCCATTGTTGGTTCAGTGATGTTGGCTTTTTCGGGCTTGGCGATTGGTGCGCCAATCGGCATGATGGCTGGCATTTATTTAGCAGAGTTTTCACATGGCAGTATGCTGGGTAAAGTCACCCGATTCTTAAATGATATTTTATTGTCGGCCCCCTCCATCGTGATTGGTCTGTTTATTTATGCCTTGATGGTCAAAGGACAGAGCTTTTCGGGTTGGGCCGGTGCTTTGGCATTGGCGCTGATTGTGATTCCTATTGTCGTGCGTACGACGGAAAACATGCTAAACCTAGTGCCTAATACCCTGCGCGAAGCTGCTTATGCACTCGGCACACCAAAATGGAAGCTGGTCAGTACCGTGACACTGAAAGCTGCCAAAGCCGGTCTGACTACCGGTGTGCTACTCGCTTTTGCGCGTATTACCGGTGAGACCGCTCCTTTGCTATTCACTGCGCTAAACAACCAGTACTTTAGTACCGATATGAGCCAACCGATGGCCAACTTACCCAATACGATTTATCAGTTTGCCATGAGCCCTTATGACAACTGGCATGCACTAGCTTGGGCGGCGGCGCTGCTCATTACTGCGACAGTATTATTCTTAAATATTGCCGCCCGCTTTATCGGTGGCAAAGACTATAGCAGATAATTTAAGGCTAACAAACGCACAGCTAATAGCAAAAAAACACCCCCTTTTACCAAGACTTTAAAACAGATGGATACCATTATGACTGATGTATTAGAGAGAAAAGCGACTAAGCCGATGACAGATACCAGCAGCAAACGCCGTTTACTGGATGACGCTATGTTTAATCATGGTCAGCATAAACAGCCAGATATCGACCATCTTATCAAGCAAACCATGGCAGACATGCCTGATAACATGCCGCCTGCCAAGATTAACATTCGTGATTTGGACTTTTATTATGGTGATTTTCAAGCGTTAAAAAACATCAATATCGATATCCCAGAAAAAAAGGTCACCGCTTTTATTGGTCCCTCAGGCTGCGGTAAATCAACGCTGCTACGTACCTTTAACCGTATGTATGACTTGTATCCAAGCATGCATGCTGAAGGTCAAATTACCCTTGATGGCCAAAATATTTTGGCCAAAGACATGGATGTTAACTTGCTGCGTGCGCGTGTCGGTATGGTTTTTCAAAAGCCCACGCCCTTCCCGATGTCTATTTATGACAACGTCGCATTTGGCGTCCGTCTCTATGAAAAGCTGAGCAAAGCAGAGATGGATGAACGTGTCGAGTGGGCACTCAAAAAAGCGGCGTTATGGCTGGAAGTCAAAGATAAACTGAAAGCGTCAGGATTGTCACTATCAGGCGGTCAACAGCAGCGACTTTGTATCGCCCGCGGAGTAGCAACGAAACCTGAAGTCTTGCTATTAGATGAGCCAACGTCAGCGCTCGACCCCATCTCTACTGGCGCGATTGAAGATTTGATTACCGATTTAAAAAACGACTATACCATTGCTATCGTCACCCACAATATGCAGCAGGCCGCGCGCGTCTCTGACTACACCGCTTATATGTATTTGGGAGACATGGTAGAAATGGGTGAAACAGATCAAATATTCACCAACCCAGCACAAAAAGCGACTGAAGATTATATTACCGGTCGTTATGGCTAAGTCGCTGTTTGCTTAAAACAATCATTTTTAGTAGTCATTTATCACGCTACTCATTTTGGCAATATTTTTATGAGCAACACCAATACGATTAAGACTGATTCGATTAAGGAGGTAAGCATGGCGATAACGGCAAAGCATTTATCAAAGAGTTTTGATAATGATTTACATGACGTGATTGAGCTGTTTATGCAAATGGGTCACATGGCAGCAGAGCAAGTCATGGTTGCGACACGCGCCCTGATAGCCGCAGATAAGGCGACCGCAAAAAAAGTGATTGAAGATGACCATCTGATCAATCAGCTAGAGATTAAAATCGATGAGCAAATTATTTTGTTAGTCGCCAAGCGCCAGCCAGCCGCCAATGATTTGCGCTTAGTAATGGCGCTGAGCAAAGGCATTGTCGACTTTGAACGTGTCGGCGACGAAGCAGAAAAAATCGCCCGTATGGCCTGCCAATTGATTGAAGATGGCGCGTCACCCAGAGGTTATTCAGAGGTTCAGCATTTATCCAATCAGGTACGCTTGATGCTGCTCGATGCCATTGACGCCTTCTCAAATATGAATCCGCAGCAGGCATTTTCAGTATTGCAAAGCGATACCGCGGTCAATGAAGAGTACCAATCGGCCACGCGTGCCTTGATGACCTATATTATGGAAGACAGCCGCCATGTGTCTAAGGTGATCAATATACTGTGGGTATTGCGCGCCCTAGAACGGGTGGGCGATCATGCTCGCAACATTGCTGAGCTGGTTATTTTTTGCACCAGCGGTAAAGATGTGCGGCATACGGACTTTATGCAAGTCGAACAAATCGTCCAGCAAACGACTGATGCTGGTATGAGTCATCAGAGTAAATAGCTTATTTGCGCCATTTAGATGACTGTCAATTGAATTGAGGGCTTATTCAGGTCTTTATTTGCTTTGTCTGAAAGGCAATTAACTTAAGTATGCACACGCTTTAGGCAATTGCCTGCCACACAACAACAAACCCTGCTAAGCTTTTTAAACAGCATTTAATAGTAATGATGACAATGTAAAATAAAAAAGACCGCTCAAACTGAGTGGTCTTTTTTATAGTATATATTCTATTGCCGCACCCGCTATTTATGACAGAGAGTTTATTTTAAACAATTTATTGCAAATAGCCGTTTTTAGCTATGATATTCGGCGGCAACTCGGTTTCGCCCAAAGCTTCTAGCAAATTAATCTCGATAGTACGAGATAAGGCTGTCAGCGGTAATTGGTTGGCAGCCAATCCAAAGGGCTCCTCCAACTCTTCACTTAGCGCATCCAAACCAAAAAAGGTATAAGCAATAACGCCGCAAATTAAAGGCGTCACCCAGCCTAAAGAAGAAACCAGACCAAAAGGCAGCATAAAGCAATATAGATACGTCGTGCGATGCACCAGTAGCGTATAAGCAAACGGCAATGGCGTGCTATGAATACGCTCACAAGCGGACAAAACCACCGTCATCGAATTTAGGCGCTCATCCATATTTTGTATCATATGCTCTGAGGTCAAGCGCTGCCGCCGACAATAGCCAAGCTCCTTACCTAGCAAACGCAGTAGATAATCTGGTAAATTTTGTGCCTGCTTCATGCTGGTATGATGGATAGGTTCTACAAAACGCTCAACATCTTGCCAAGGCGAGCTGTCACGCAATCGATGACGTAAGGCATGGGTAAAAGCGATGCTTAAATGCACTAATCGGCGCTGGCTATCTCGCCCCTCCTTATTTTCTTGCCCCTCTTCGCTGCTTTCATCTATATAAGACAGCACTTGGCGGGTAAAGCTGCGCGTATCATAGACCAATTGCCCCCATAGCCCACGAGCTTCCCACCAGCGCTGATAACTGGCATTGTTACGAAAACCTAAAAATAGCGATAAGGCAATCCCAAGTAAGGTAAACGGCGCGACGCTATAAGAAGAAAAAGAACTGGGAAACCCATGCTGAATATTGGTGATAAAGGCACTAATCAGGCTAATGAGCAAAATCTGCGGATAGACCTTTGGTAGGATAGAGCCACGCAAGGTAAAAAGCAGTTTGATGGCGCTTGGCTTTTGCTTGACGATCATTTTAACGTCCTAACGAATAGTACTTATAGAAAATAACTGTGATTTTTTGCAGGACGAAATGATAACAGACTAAGGAGGCATGAGTAGCAAAAATGCATATTAATCCTGTTTTAATTGGCTAGTAGTTTTTATCGCCCATTTATTCAATAAATTTCTGCAAAATCATCGGTTGTTATAATGATGTAAGGATAGCAGGCGCAGTGATACACAGCAGATGTCATCGCTTAAAAATTCGATTATAGTAGATAGGTCTATCACTTATTAATAAATTGCAGTTAAATAAATCGAGGGAATACACCATGAAAAAATTAGGATTACTTGTCGCTGTATCGGTAGGCTTAAGCGCTTGTGCGGGTGGTATGAACGGTGGCACCATGCCGGGCAATTCAAATAACATCGTCACACAATATCCTGTTGAAGCAGCCATGCTCAATATTTATACTAAAGCTCGCAGTCAAAGCCTAGTGGCGACCGTCGGTAATCAAACGGCCTCTGCGGATATCAAAGTTACGCCCAAAGGCAGTATGGTCTTTAATAATAAACAAGTACAAGGCGCTGAAGTAAATACCATCAACAAAGTAAATAACCAAGTCACTGATCAATCGGTCGCCATTAATTACTTTACCCTCAATCCATTGGTATTCCATGGTTTCACCGACAGCTCAGGTAAGTATTCGCTGTCGAATCAGACCACAACCATTCCCAAAATGGCAACGGTTGGCTCATCAAGCAAATTGATTACTGAAGACGTTTACGCCGATAGAAGTATGCGTAAAAAAATAGGCACTTATAATCAAGATTGGTCTTTGACCAGAGACAGCAATAATACCGCATGGTTTTGTATAGAAACCTCAGGCAATCTGCTGCTCAATAACGATCCTAATGGCAGCTCGTCAGAATGCTATAAAATCAATGCGCGCGGCGATATCTTAGACAGTAAAGTAACCATCAGCCAGCCATCTACTAATGGCGCTAAAACAATTACCTTTACCAGTCGATAGTTATCATATTATCTGTAAAGGGCTATAGTTTTAATAAAACTGAAATAAAAAGAGCTGCAAACAATTTGCAGCTCTTTTTTTTGGACAATTTACTCTCATCAAAAACCTGAACATTAAAAACTTGCCCGTCTAAAGCTTGAGTAATTTAAGTATTTACTGCACGCCATCTGCTGGGGTTTGATCCAAATTTGCATTACTCTCGTTGACGGTCACAGTGTCATCGGCTTTCTGCTCACCATCATTACCCGACATTCCATCTGCGGTCATACCCGTTTCGACAACTTCAGTACCTTCTTCACTCGCCTCGTCGACGGCCACTTCATCTGCCACTTCGGTCGAATCTGCCGCCACATCCTCTCTCTCATTACTACAAGCCGTAACGCCGACAATACTGGCAAACAATGCGATCCATAACGCCTGCCGCGCTTTGGTTAATCCTACATTTGCTGTTATTTTATTCATCTCAATCTCCTTGATAGCTCTCTAAATATTAAATGCCTAATGAGGTTTTTGTGCTAAAAAACCTTTATGAAATATGAATAGTCTAAAATAAGCACGATTAAGACGACCTTATGCCATAAACTTGGCAGTAAATAGAAGCTTCTTGTGTGTTTTTATTAACTATTTATTAAGATAAATAAAATACTAAGCCTGTACAGATTGCGCTCTGTCCTCGAGCTGCTCTCAGATAAACGCATTAAATGACGGACTTTTAGCAATATTTAATACATACTAAGCCCGTAATTTAGTACAAATAATTTTGATAAATGCCCGTATGATTTATTGTTTCTTTATTCCAACCTTGAGCGAGCTTTTACAATGGATCAAATGAGTGCATGGGTACTCGGTATCATGGCAAAATTCGGTTACTTTGGCATTATTTTTGCCATGTTTGCTGAAAATATCTTTCCACCGATCCCTTCTGAGGTGATTATGCCAGCCGCTGGATTTGCCGCTGCCAAAGGCGATTTAAGCATTATTTTGGTGATAATAGCCGGTACGCTTGGGGCGGTGCTGGGTGCGCTGCCTTTATACTATGTGGGTCGCGTATTTGATGAGCCGCGTTTGGTCGCATTCACCGAAAAGTATGGTAAATATCTGTTTGTAAAGCCTGCTGATATCACCGCGGCAAATGCATGGTTTGATAAACATGGCAAAATGGCGGTGTTTTTTGGGCGTATGGTGCCGGGGGTACGCTCGCTGATTTCTATCCCAGCTGGCATGAATAAAATGGCGCTATTGCCCTTTTTGGCATTGACGGCTTTAGGGGCTAGTATTTGGACAGCGATATTGGCTTTAGCAGGCTATTACTTAGGTCAAAACTATGACGCTGTCGCCGGCATGTTAGCACCTTACTCCAAAGCAATCGGCATACTGATAGTGGTCGCTGTGATTGGTTTACTTATTAAACGCCGTTTATCCAGTCATGAAAGTACGAATGATAAAAACAGTAGTAGTAATAGTAATGAGCGTTAAGACAAAACCTTACTTTTAAACCTTTCTTTAAATATTACCAGAGCATAAAAAAACACCGCTTATCTGCTAGCAGACAAGCGGTGTTTTTAATGGTGCAATCAGCTATGTCGCTGATTCTGGCGTTAAACCTTTAATTAGGTATTGAATTAAGCATTTAAACTGCTAAAGCTAAACCTTTTTTGACGCGCATATCACCGGTTTCAACATAACGTTGATGCCATGACAATGCTTCACTCAGGATATGAGGCGTTTGCATACCAGCAGTCTGTGCCGCGCGATCATAGTAATCTTGCAGCATAGGACGATAATCAGGATGGGCGCAGTTATCAATGATTTTTTGCGCGCGTTGACGCGGTGATAAACCACGCAAGTCAGCCAAACCTTGCTCAGTGACAATAATCATCACGTCATGCTCAGTATGGTCAACGTGTGACACCATAGGCGTGATGCACGAGATAGCGCCACCTTTGGCAACCGATGGGCTTACAAACATTGAGGTAAAGGCGTTACGAGCAAAGTCACCAGAGCCGCCCAAACCATTCATCATGTTTGTACCCATGACGTGGGTTGAGTTGACGTTGCCATAAAGGTCACACTCAATCATCGCATTAATGGCCAACACGCCGAGACGACGCGAGACTTCAGGATGGTTGGTGATTTCTTGTGGGCGCAAGATAATGCGTTTGCGCAATTCTTCAATATTGGCGTTAAAACGGTCTAATGCATCTGGGCTTAACGACATGGCAGTCGCAGAAGCTTGGGTCATTTTGCCTGACATAATCAAATCTAACATACCGTCTTGTAATACTTCGGTATAGCCGGTTAGATTCTCAAACGGACTGGCTTGCAATCCTGCCAATACCGCATTGGCAACGTTACCTACACCTGATTGGATAGGCAATAAGTTAGCTGGCATGCGACCTTTTTTCACTTCTTCATGGAAAAAGTCAATAATATAACCGGCAATTTTATTCGAGCATTCATCAGGATCAGCAAATTTGCTATTACGGTCTGGTGAATCTGTTAAGACCACGGCAACGACTTTATCCAAATCACAGCTCAGGTAAGGCGAGCCAACACGCTCACCCGGCGTAGTAATTGGAATTGGCTTACGATACGGCGGTACGCCAATATCATCAAAGATATCATGCATGCCTTCTAATAACAGGCTTTGGCGGCTGTTTACTTCAAGGATAATCTTGTCAGCATTATGCAACCATGCATTATTGGTACCGATAGAGGTAGAAGGAATCAGGCGACCGTCCGGTAAAATACCGGCCACTTCAACCACCGCCACGTGCATTTCACCGTAGAAACCAAAGGTGCTTTGCTGAGCGACATGCGATAAGTGCATATCAAAATAATGGGTTTCGCCGGCGTTGATTTGTTTACGGAGGGCAGCTTCTGACTGATAAGGCGTGCGCATCTTGATACCATTGGCTTCAGCCAATACACCATCACATTCTGCGGCAGTTGACGCGCCGGTTAATAAACCGATTTTGAATTCTTCACCGCGTGCTTGAGCCGCTTTCATACGCTCTGCTAATGCAGCTGGGATAGCTTTTGGATAACCTGCTCCCGTAAAACCACTCATTCCAACATTCATGTCATGTGAGATAAATGTCGCTGCTTGCTCCGCAGACATGATTTTTTCACGTAAACCTTCATGACGGACGCGCTCTTCGTGATTAATTGCACTCATACCTTTTTTCCTAGTAACTTCCCTATTAACACCAAACCCTCAGATTAATAAAATAATGAGACGTTTGATACCGAACCAACGATAAAATACAATAGAGCATATTAACAACTTTACGATAAAAAACAAGTTGATTGTCTCATGTTTTAATATTAGCACTTAAAAATTCATACTTATTTATTGACAATCGTTCACTATTAAAATAAATATTCGTGTTCATTTTTTAAAGCCTTTGAATAAAGCATCTCTTTTTTCTATTATAGAAGCTGCTTATTTTTCGTTTTTTATCATTTATAATGAATTTATATAACTGTTGTAGATTGAATCCTCCTATTAATTTATCGTTAAAATTGCCATACAAACAAGTTTAGTCATATAAAATTCAGTGTGACGTTTGTCTCTATTAACAACTCAGTACGACAAGCTATACAATCCCAACCTGACGTATAAACCTACTTTTTCTAGTAAACTGAAACAGTTAGCGAATAAAAAAGCTTTTCCACATAATAATGTCTTTAAAAAACAATGACAGTAAGCGTAAAAATCGATTTATTTCTACATAACCATATAACTATTCATTATCAATGAATAAAAAACACAAGACAATAACTTGCTATTCTTGAATAAAAAACCATTGAAAAAATTATAGATATCGCGTTTGTAATTAATAATAAATGAATATTCAAAACTACTAAGACAGCCTTTTATTGATTAAATACTAAAGTCTATTGTTATTTAACAAATGATAC